>NZ_VANU01000018.1 GCF_005771535.1 Arcobacter arenosus | reverse complement strand
TGTACTAGTTAAGACTTAATCTGACAATTTACTAAAAAATAAAGTACAATTTCTCCTAGATAATAGATTTAGGAGAAATTAAAATGAATCTACATACACAAGAAAAAATCATAAAGAATAAACTAGGATTATTAAATCTTGCTCACGAATTAGGAAGTGTATCAAGAGCTTGTAAAGTATTTGGATATAGTAGAGATAGTTTTTATAGATTTAAAAAACTATATGATGAACAAGGTGAAGATGGTTTACAAGAAGTAAGTCGTAAAAAACCAAATTATAAAAATAGAATAGCTAAAGAAATTGAAGATGCAGTTTTAGATTTTGCAATAGAATTTCCTGCACATGGACAATTAAGAGCTAGTAATGAACTAAAAAAGAAAGGTATATTTCTATCTCCAGGTGGAGTTAGAAGTATATGGTTAAGACATAACCTTCAAACAATGAAGCTTAGATTAAAAGCTTTAGAAGAGAAATCAGCACAAGAAAACTTTATCCTTACAGAAGCTCAAGTACAAGCACTTGAAAATGCAAAAGAAGAGAAAATCGCACATGGTCAAATAGAGACACTTTTCCCTGGTTATTTAGGCTCTCAAGATACATACTTTGTAGGTACAGTGAAAGGTATAGGAAAAATCTATCAACAAACATATATTGATACCTATGCCAAAGTTGCTTTTTGTAAGTTATATGACCGTAAAAATGCTCTTGTAGCTGCTGATTTACTTAATGATAAAGTTGTACCATTCTATGATACACATGATGTAAAACTATTAAGAATGCTCACAGACAGAGGAACTGAATATAAAGGTCAAAGAGAACACCATGAATATGAATTATATTTAACTATTGAAGAGATAGATCATACATTTACAAAAGCTAAATCCCCACAAACAAATGGAATTTGTGAAAGGTTCCATAAAACAATTCAACAAGAGTTTTACAATGTTGCCTTTAGAACTAAAATTTATAAAACAATGGAGGAATTACAAAATGATTTAGACAAATGGCTACAACACTATAACTTTGAACGTACTCATCAGGGTAGAAATTGTGAGGGTATGACTCCTATGGAATGCTTTGAAAAAAGCAAACATCTTGCCAAAGTCAAGATGATTGGTTATAATCCTACAGAGTCACAAGATACGGCGTCATGAAATAACTGACAAAAAATTTCAGGAGAAATTGTGCTGTGTCAGGTCAAGTCTAGTTTTGTACA
>NZ_VANU01000017.1 GCF_005771535.1 Arcobacter arenosus | reverse complement strand
GAACAAGATATAATACAAAGTATAGCAGACGCATGTCAATATATATCTTTTTATCACCCTGAAGATTTTGTTAAAGGGATGGTAGAAGCATATGAAAAAGAACAAAGTGAATCAGCAAAAAATGCTATTGGGCAAATCCTAATCAACTCTAAAATGTGTGCAATGGGGCATAGACCTTTATGTCAAGATACAGGAAGTGTAAATATTTTTATTAAAGTAGGACTAAAAGCTAACTTAGATATTTCAAAAGATTTAGAAGATATTTTAAATGAAGGTGTAGCTAAAGGTTATACTGATCCTGATAACACATTAAGATATTCAGTAGTTGCAGATCCAGCAGGAGCTAGAACTAATACTAAAAATAATACTCCAGCAGTTATTCATTTTTCTGTTGATGCAAACTCTGATAAATTAGATATTACAGTTGCAGCAAAAGGTGGAGGAAGTGAAAACAAATCTAAATTTGCTGTACTAAATCCATCTGATTCAATTTATGATTGGGTTATGAGTAATGTTGAGCAAATGGGAGCAGGATGGTGTCCTCCAGGAATCTTAGGTATTGGTATTGGTGGTAATCCAGAAAAATCTATGCTATTAGCTAAAGAAGCTTTAATGGGTCATGTTGATATTCATGAACTTAAGCAAAGAGGTCCTCAGAACGCTTTAGAGGAATTAAGACTTAAACTATATGAAGATATCAATAAAATAGGAATTGGAGCACAAGGACTTGGTGGATTAACAACAGTACTTGATGTTAAAATCTTAGATTATCCATGTCACGCTGCTTCATTACCTGTTGCTATGATTCCTAACTGTGCAGCTACTAGACATATCCATTTTGAATTAGATGGAAATGGACCAGCTAAATTTGAAAAACCAGATTTAGACCTTTGGCCAGATTTAGAATTACCAATGGATACAATCAAAAGAGTAAACATAGAAGATTTAACAAAAGAGAATTTATCTCAATTTAAATCAGGAGATACTTTACTATTATCAGGAAAAATCTTAACAGCTAGAGATGCAGCTCATAAAAAAATTGTTGAGTACAAAAATGCTGGTAAACCACTTCCAAATGGTGTAGATTTAAAAGACAGATTTATTTATTATGTTGGACCAGTTGATCCAGTTAGAGATGAAGTAGTAGGACCTGCTGGACCAACAACATCAACTAGAATGGATAAATTTACTAAAGACATGATGGAGATTGGAATCATGGGTATGATTGGTAAGGCTGAAAGAAAACAACCAACAATTGATTTAATCAAAGAGTATAAATC
>NZ_VANU01000016.1 GCF_005771535.1 Arcobacter arenosus | reverse complement strand
TATTATAAAGAAGGCGATTTGATAACCATAAGCTTTTGGTTTTGCATTTCGTGCATAGAGTCAGGAATACCACCAAGACCTAAACCAGAAGTTTTAGCACCACCAAAAGGCATCCAGTCAACTCTAAATGCAGTATGGTCGTTAACCATAACAGCAGTACCGTTTAATCTCTTAACAGCTTTAAGTGCAGTATCAATGTTCTTAGTAAATACAGCAGCTTGGAATGATACGTCTAAAGCATTAGCTCTGTTGATAGCTTCATCTAAAGTTTTGTATGAATAAACAACAACTACAGGACCAAAAATTTCTTTTTGAGAAATAATAGCATCGTCAGAAGGATTAACAATAACAGTTGGCTCGTATAAAGAATCAGAGATTCTTTTTCCACCAGTTAAAATTTTTCCACCTTTTTCAACCGCTTCATTAACCCACTCTTCAACTCTGTTAACTTCATTGTGGTTAATTAATGGACCAACTTCAGTTTTAGGATCAAGTTGATCACCAACAACTAAGTTCTTAGCATAATCAGCTAATCTATTAGCAATGTCATCTGCAATTGATTCGTGAACAAAGATTCTTTGAACTGATACACAAACTTGACCAGCATGATAAAAACCACCTTTTCCTAAATCAGGAATCATAGCTTCGATATCAGCATCAGGCTCAACAATAACAGGAGCAACCCCACCATGCTCTAAAGCAGATCTAGTACCAGGAGATGCTTTAGAGTTAAGATACCAACCAACAGGACCAGAACCAATAAATGTAAAGAAAGCAGTTTTAGGAGAAGTAACTAATAACTCTCCTCCAGCTCTGTCACAAACAACAGCCTGAGCCCAACCATCAGGTAAACCAGCTTCTTTTAGTAATTCTACTAATTTAACAGCAGACATAGGAGTTTGAGTTGCAGGTCTGATAATAACAGGACAACCAACAGCAATAGCAGGGATTACTTGGTGAATAGCTAAGTTAAAAGGGTGGTTAAAAGCTGATATTGCAGCAACAACCCCAATAGGTTCTTTCATAGTATAAGCCATTCTGTTTGCAGATGAAGCCGTGTGACCCATAGCAATTTCTTGACCTTCAATTTGACCAATTTGCTCAATAGCGATTTTAACACCATTGATAGCTCTTTGAATTTCAACCTTAGAATCCATGTAAGGTTTACCACCTTCAGAAGCACAAAGGATAGTTAGTTCTTCAACCTGAGAAGACATAATGTTCATTAAGTTTTCTAAGATTTCAATTCTTTTATGCTTAGGTATCCAATTGTCTTTATCTAAGAATTTTTCATAAGCAGTATCAATTGCTTTTTGAACACCTTCTACATCTGTAAAAGGTACACTCCCTACTACTTTCCCATCAAACGGTGATGTTACTTCTATTGTACTCATTTATTT
>NZ_VANU01000015.1 GCF_005771535.1 Arcobacter arenosus | reverse complement strand
ACCAACAACATCAACTAGAATGGATAAATTTACTAAAGACATGATGGAGATTGGAATCATGGGTATGATTGGTAAGGCTGAAAGAAAACAACCAACAATTGATTTAATCAAAGAGTATAAATCTATGTATTTAATTGCTACAGGTGGAGCTGCTTATTTAATTTCTCAATCTATTAAAGGTGCTAAAACTTTAGCATTTGAAGAGATGGGAATGGAAGCTATTTACGAGTTTGAAGTAAAAGACATGCCTGTTACTGTTGCAGTTGATACAGAGGGTAATTCTATTCATACAACTGGGCCACAAAAGTGGAGAGCAATCTAAATTTTATATATCTTAATAAATAATACTTATATATAATAGCTAAGAAGATAAATCTTCTTAGCTATTTTTTTATACTATAATTTATATTATCGTAAAAGGATAAATAATGGATTATAGAATAGAAAAAGACACTATGGGTGAAGTAAGTGTACCAAATGGTAAATATTGGGGTGCACAAACACAAAGAAGTTTAGAAAACTTTAAAATAGGTATTGAGAAAATGCCAAAAGAGATTATATCTGCCTTTGCTTTTTTAAAAAAAGCTGCTGCTATTGCAAACAATAAACTTGAAATACTAGATGATATAAAATGTGAAGCTATCTTAAAAGCTTGTGATGATATCTTAGAAAATAGATTAGATGATAACTTTCCTTTAGTTGTTTGGCAAACAGGTTCTGGAACCCAAACAAATATGAATATAAATGAAGTTATTGCAAATAAAGCGATAGAACATATGGGAAAAGATTTTAGAGTTGAAAAACTAGTTCATCCAAATGACGATGTAAATAAATCTCAGAGTTCAAATGACACCTACCCTACTGCTATGAAAATAGCATTTGTTTTAGAGATACAAAGACATCTAATACCTTCAATTATAAAATTAAAATATACCCTTGAAGAAAAAAGTGTAGAGTTTAAAGATATAATAAAAATAGGAAGAACCCACTTACAAGATGCTACTCCTTTAACTTTAGGACAAGAGATATCAGCATATGTTGAGATGTTAAATAAAGCCCTACTTCAAATAGAAGATTGTATGAAATATCTAGTTGAACTTGCTATTGGAGGTACAGCTGTAGGTACAGGTATAAATTGCCATAAAGAGTTTTCAAATCTTGTTTGTCTTAGTCTAAATGAGCTAACAAAAACAAAATACCCCTTCACATCTCATCCAAACAAATTTCATGCACTAACCTCCCATGATAGTGAAGTTATGTTAAGTGGAGTGTTAAATGCCCTAGCCTCAAATTTAATGAAAATAGCAAATGATATTAGATGGTTAGCTTCAGGTCCTAGATGTGGAATTGGTGAATTAAATATTCCTGAAAATGAACCTGGAAGCTCAATAATGCCAGGAAAAGTAAATCCAACTCAAAGTGAAGCTATGACAATGGTGGCAGTTCAGGTTATGGGAAATCATACAGCAGTTTCAATTAGTGCAAGTCAAGGAAACTTTGAGCTAAATGTGTTTAAACCAGTCATTGCTTATAATATTTTACAATCTATAAAATTACTAAGTGATTCAATACTTAGCTTCAATGACAAATGTGCCATTGGAATAGAACCAAATCTAAAAAATATAGAAAAATACCTAAATGACTCACTCATGTTAGTAACTGCACTAAACCCGTATATAGGATATGAAAAGGCAGCACTTATAGCAAAAAATGCACATAAAAATGGAACTTCTTTAAAACAAGAAGCTATAAATTTAGGAATACTTACAAAAGAAGAGTTTGAAAAATATGTTAAGCCAGAAGAAATGACATATCCTAAGATGTACTAGTTAAGACTTAATCTGACAATTTACTAAAAAATAAAGTACAATTTCTCCTAGATAATAGATTTAGGAGAAATTAAAATGAATCTACATACACAAGAAAAAATCATAAAGAATAAA
>NZ_VANU01000014.1 GCF_005771535.1 Arcobacter arenosus | reverse complement strand
TTAACGAAAAGAAGTTAAGAGTATCGATTCAAACGTTCTTTAACAATAAAAGGTTTGTTAAGATAATAATCTTTATAAACCGAATATGATAAAACTATTTACTACATGAAGATGTAGAGAAATAAACACGAAACAAGAATATGGAAAAAACATATCCTTGTCTATTAAAAGTAATCTAAAAAAAGTAACATTTTTTCAGAGGACTTAATAAAGCTAAGCTTTTACAATTGAGATTTATTTTGTAACAAGAGTTACATAATGGTCAAGATTAAACTTTTTATTATGGAGAGTTTGATCCTGGCTCAGAGTGAACGCTGGCGGCGTGCCTAACACATGCAAGTCGAACGAGAACGGGATTAAGTTTACTTAATTTGTCAGCTAAGTGGCGCACGGGTGAGTAATGTATAGTTAACCTGCCCTCGAGAAAGGAATAACAGTTGGAAACGACTGCTAATGCCCTATATGCCTTTAAGACATAAGTCTACAAGGGAAATGCTTTTGTGCTCGAGGATGGGACTGTATGGTATCAGATAGTTGGTGAGGTAATGGCTCACCAAGTCAATGACGCCTAACTGGTTTGAGAGGATGATCAGTCACACTGGAACTGAGACACGGTCCAGACTCCTACGGGAGGCAGCAGTGGGGAATATTGCACAATGGAGGAAACTCTGATGCAGCAACGCCGCGTGGAGGATGACACTTTTCGGAGCGTAAACTCCTTTTATATAGGAAGATAATGACGGTACTATATGAATAAGCGCCGGCTAACTCCGTGCCAGCAGCCGCGGTAATACGGAGGGCGCAAGCGTTACTCGGAATCACTGGGCGTAAAGAGCGTGTAGGCGGGTTAATAAGTCAGAAGTGAAATCCTATAGCTCAACTATAGAACTGCTTTTGAAACTGTTAACCTAGAATATGGGAGAGGTAGATGGAATTTCTGGTGTAGGGGTAAAATCCGTAGAGATCAGAAGGAATACCGATTGCGAAGGCGATCTACTGGAACATTATTGACGCTGAGACGCGAAAGCGTGGGGAGCAAACAGGATTAGATACCCTGGTAGTCCACGCCCTAAACGATGTACACTAGTTGTTGCCATGCTAGACATGGCAGTAATGCAGTTAACACATTAAGTGTACCGCCTGGGGAGTACGGTCGCAAGATTAAAACTCAAAGGAATAGACGGGGACCCGCACAAGCGGTGGAGCATGTGGTTTAATTCGACGATACGCGAAGAACCTTACCTGGACTTGACATAGTAAGAACTTTCTAGAGATAGATTGGTGTCTGCTTGCAGAAACTTATATACAGGTGCTGCACGGCTGTCGTCAGCTCGTGTCGTGAGATGTTGGGTTAAGTCCCGCAACGAGCGCAACCCTCGTCGTTAGTTGCTAACAGTTCGGCTGAGAACTCTAACGAGACTGCCTACGCAAGTAGGAGGAAGGTGAGGACGACGTCAAGTCATCATGGCCCTTACGTCCAGGGCTACACACGTGCTACAATGGGGCATACAAAGAGCCGCGATACCGCGAGGTGGAGCAAATCTCAAAAATGCCTCCCAGTTCGGATTGTAGTCTGCAACTCGACTACATGAAGTTGGAATCGCTAGTAATCGTAGATCAGCAATGCTACGGTGAATACGTTCCCGGGTCTTGTACTCACCGCCCGTCACACCATGGGAGTTGAACTCATTCGAAGCGGGGATGCTAAAGTAGCTACCCTCCACAGTGGATTCAGCGACTGGGGTGAAGTCGTAACAAGGTAACCGTAGGAGAACCTGCGGTTGGATCACCTCCTTTCAGAGAAAGAGTTAAGATTCGTTTCTTAACTCAGAAGCTACAACACGATGTAGCAAATAAGATGAGAAAAAAAATAGATAGTTTATTGTGTTCGGTTTATAAAGATTATTTAAAAAATAGGTGACAATGGGCCTATAGCTCAGCTGGCTAGAGCGCTCGACTGATAATCGTGAGGTCCCAGGTTCAAGTCCTGGTAGGCCCACCATTAGAATAGTCTTTCTGTGGGGATATAGCTCAGCTGGGAGAGCGCCTGCCTTGCACGCAGGAGGTCAGCGGTTCGATCCCGCTTATCTCCACCATCTATTACAAATTAGTTACTTGTTATTGGTAAATAGTATATTGGGAATAAACCAATAACTAATATACAAATTACAAAAACTAAATATAAAAACTATGAGTAGTTTTTATATTTGGTTTTTAACCAAAATGTTATTTAAAAATTTAATGTTAAAGTCTTTAATTTTTTTCGTTTAAATCAATATCTTTCGTATGAAGATGATTTAAAAATAAAAAATTTCATATCTAAATCAAATATTTATGAATAAATAAATATTTAATTAATGATAGACACAACTGTTTTATTAGATGTAGTAATATGTTTAATAAGATAGTAGCCAAGGAATAATTATTCAAATAAAGCAATTAACTTTAATTAGTTAATTTCTCAAATAAGGTAGATGTAGAGATACATTTATTAATAAGCTATTAAGGGCTAATGGTGGATGCCTAGACTGTAAGAGGCGATGAAGGACGTACTAGACTGCGATAAGCTTTGGGGAGCCGTCAAGAGGCTTTGATCCAGAGATTTCCGAATGGGACAACCCGGCATGTTATGCATGTCATCCTTTCGAGGAGGCGAACCTGGTGAAGTGAAACATCTCAGTAACCAGAGGAACAGAAATCAACCGAGATTCCGAGAGTAGCGGCGAGCGAAATCGGATTAGGGCACTTAGTGATAATATTTTAGATAGAAGAATTACCTGGAAAGGTAAAGCATAGAAGGTGATACTCCTGTATTCGAAATCTTTAATATGGTACTAGACTAAGGAACGAGTAGGTCGGGACACGTGATATCTTGACTGAATATGGGGGGACCACCCTCCAACCCTAAATACTACTTACAGATCGATAGTGAACAAGTACCGTGAGGGAAAGGTGAAAAGTACCCCAGTGAGGGGAGTGAAATAGAACCTGAAACCATTAGCTTACAATCATTCGGAGCCCTATGATTTATCAGGGTGACGGACTGCCTTTTGCATAATGAGCCTGCGAGTTGTGGTATCTGGCAAGGTTAAGCCAAGTGCGAAGCCGTAGCGAAAGCGAGTCTTAATAGGGCGAATTAGTCAGATGCTGCAGACCCGAAACGAAGTGATCTATCCATGAGCAGGTTGAAGCTGGTGTAAGAGCTAGTGGAGGACCGAACCGGTAGGCGTTGAAAAGTCTTCGGATGACTTGTGGATAGGGGTGAAAGGCCAATCAAACTTCGTGATAGCTGGTTCTCTCCGAAATATATTTAGGTATAGCCTCTAGTAGTAGCGTATAGGGGTAGAGCACTGACTGGGCTAGGGCTGCTTACCGCGGTACCAAACCCTATCAAACTTCGAATACTATACGTGTAATCTAGGGAGTCAGGCGGTGGGTGATAAAATCCATCGTCGAGAGGGGAACAACCCAGACTAACAGCTAAGGTCCCAAAGTCAATGTTAAGTGGAAAACGATGTGGAGTTACTGTGACAACCAGGAGGTTGGCTTAGAAGCAGCCACCCTTTAAAGAAAGCGTAACAGCTCACTGGTCTAGTGATTCTGCGCGGAAAATATAACGGGGCTAAACATTGCACCGAAGCTTTAGACTCAATTTATTGAGTGGTAGGAGAGCGTTCTATTCAGCGTTGAAGATGTACCGGTAAGGAGCGTTGGAGCGGATAGAAGTGAGCATGCAGGCATGAGTAGCGAGAAAAGAGGTGAGAATCCTCTTCGCCGAAAACCCAAGGTTTCCTACGCGATGCTCGTCATCGTAGGGTTAGTCGGGTCCTAAGTCGAGTCCGAAAGGGGTAGACGATGGCAAATTGGTTAATATTCCAATACCAACAAATAAGCGCGATGTGGGGACGCATAGAGTTAATCGAGCTCACTGATGGAATAGTGGGTCGAAGGACGTAGGTTGTTACTTAGGCAAATCCGGGTAACGTTAGACCGAGATCTTACAGGCTCTTGACGCTCTTCGGAGCAGATTGAGAATCGATGATACTGTCGTGCCAAGAAAAGCCACTAAGTATATTATTTGTTGCCCGTACCGTAAACCGACACAGGTGGGTGGGATGAGTATTCTAAGGCGCGTGGAAGAACCCTGGTTAAGGAACTCTGCAAACTAGCACCGTATCTTCGGTATAAGGTGTGCCTAACTCTGTATAGAGACTTGCTCTCGAAAGCGGAGAAGGTTGCAACAAAGAGTCCCTCCCGACTGTTTACCAAAAACACAGCACTTTGCTAACACGTAAGTGGATGTATAAGGTGTGACGCCTGCCCGGTGCTCGAAGGTTAACTGATGATGTTAGCGCAAGCGAAGCATTTGATTGAAGCCCGAGTAAACGGCGGCCGTAACTATAACGGTCCTAAGGTAGCGAAATTCCTTGTCGGTTAAATACCGACCTGCATGAATGGCGTAACGAGATGGGAGCTGTCTCAACCAGGGATCCAGTGAAATTGTAGTGGAGGTGAAAATTCCTCCTACCCGCGGAAAGACGGAAAGACCCCGTGCACCTTTACTACAGCTTGACACTGTAGCTTGGATATTCATGTGCAGGATAGGTGGGAGGCTTTGATCACAGGACGCCAGTACTGTGTGAGCCATCCTTGAGATACCACCCTTGAATATTTGAGTTACTAACTGCGAGGAGTTATCCTTCTTCAGGACAATGTCTGGTGGGTAGTTTGACTGGGGCGGTCGCCTCCTAAAAAGTAACGGAGGCTTACAAAGGTTAGTTCATGGCGGATGGAAATCGCCAGTTGAGTATAATGGCATAAACTAGCTTGACTGTGAGACATACAAGTCGAACAGAGACGAAAGTCGGTCATAGTGATCCGGTGGTTCTGTGTGGAAGGGCCATCGCTCAAAGGATAAAAGGTACGCCGGGGATAACAGGCTGATCTCCCCCAAGAGCTCACATCGACGGGGAGGTTTGGCACCTCGATGTCGGCTCATCGCATCCTGGGGCTGGAGCAGGTCCCAAGGGTATGGCTGTTCGCCATTTAAAGCGGTACGCGAGCTGGGTTCAGAACGTCGTGAGACAGTTCGGTCCCTATCTTCCGTGGGCGTAGGAAAGTTGAAGAGATTTGTCCCTAGTACGAGAGGACCGGGATGAACGTACCACTAGTGTACCAATTGTTCTGCCAAGGGCATCGTTGGGTAGCTACGTACGGATGTGATAAGAGCTGAAAGCATCTAAGCTCGAAGCCAACTCTAAGATGAACTTTCCCTGAAGATCCCAGCAAGACTAGCTGGTTGATAGGCTGGATGTGTAAGCGTTGAAAGACGTTTAGCTGACCAGTACTAATAGATCGTTTGGCTTATTTTATATATTTCTTGGTTTACTATCTTATTAAATGTATTAACATTTAATTATTGTGAAAGACTTAACATTAAAACTTTTTTTAAACTCATAGAACCTAATGTGAGTAAAGAGTAAATTATTCATTTAATTTATTGTTTACTCATATTGCTGGTGGTTTTAGCGAAGTGGAAATACCCAGCTCCATTCCGAACCTGGAAGTCAAGCACTTCTGCGCTGATAATACTGCAGGGTCCCCTTGTGGAAACGTAGGCCGCTGCCAGCTCTTGAGTAT
>NZ_VANU01000013.1 GCF_005771535.1 Arcobacter arenosus | reverse complement strand
AGTTGACTGGATGCCTTTTGGTGGTGCTAAAACTTCTGGTTTAGGTCTTGGTGGTATTCCTGACTCTATGCACGAAATGCAAAACCAAAAGCTTATGGTTATCAAATCGCCTTCTTTATAATATTAAAAGAAGAGAATATCTCTTCTTTTAATTAAGATACACTACTTAAAACCTTTAAACTTCGTGGGTATATCCCAATCCATAAATATTTTTAATATGTAAACCAGGAACTTTTTTTCTTAATCTGTATATCAAACTTTTTAAGTGAGTAATATCAGGATTTAAATCAAACTCTTCAAACCAAATAGTATTTATCAGTTCATCAACTGTACAAATTTTTCCATTATTATTTAAAATAGTTTTTACAAACCTTATCTCATTTTTTGTAAGTTCAATAATTTTATCATTTTCTATTAATTTATTTTTATCTTTATCCCAAATTAAAGTTTCGTTGATTCTAACTATATTTGTATCTTCATTTTTATTATTATGATAAATCTCATTACAAAGTTTAAACATATCATCTAAAAAAGTTGAATAATCAATAGGTTTTGTAAAAAATTGATGAATTCCTAAATTAACTAAAGGGAGAAGATATTTAAATTCATTTCTAGCTGAAAGTATTACAACCTTTTGGTCTTTTTTTATTTTATACAAAGAATCAACCAATTCTATTCCATCAAAATTTGGCATTTTAATATCTGAAATCACTAAATCATAATAAGAGTTTGTTTCTTTAAAATACTCTTTGTATTTATTTAAAGCATCCATTCCATCAACTGCAGTTTCTACTTTAGGAAAAATATCTTGAAGTAATTCAGTAAACTCTTTTCTAAAATCAGTATCATCTTCAACAAAAAGAACAACCATATTTCTAGTATATTTTTTCAATAAACCATAGTCCACTAAAACCCTTTTTTCAATAGATAGTCAATAAAATTTAAAGAATTTATATTATCATTTTGTTACTTATATTAATGTATAAAACTGTTTATATTTTAGATACTCTATATTTATCTATGTAACTATATGGTACTATTTGACTACTATTTGTTGTTATACTACTAAAAAAGAAAAAAGAATTATTATGATTGATAAACAAATTTTAAATAATATTAATGTACTTTACGCAGAAGATGAATCAATAATCCAAGAGGGTATAAAAGAGACCCTAAACCTATTTGGGATAAATGTAATATGTGCCCAAAATGGTCAAGAGGGATTAGAATTATTTAAAGAATCAAATAATAAAATCGATTTAATATTAACCGATATAAAAATGCCAAAACTTGATGGACTTGGTATGATTGAAAAGATTAGAGAGATTAATAGAGATATCCCTATTATTATAACTACAGCCCATCAAGAAACTAGTTATTTAATGCAATCAATTGAACTAAATATTGATGCTTATGTACTGAAACCTATAAATATTTATAAATTAGAAGAAACCTTAATAAAAGCAATTGAACCCTCTATTTTAAAAAAGAAGCTTATAGAGAAAAATAAAAAATTAGAAATTGAAATAGCAAAAAATGAAGAGAAACAAAAGATTATGGAAGCACAGTCAAGATTTGCAGCAATGGGTGAAATGATAAGTATGATAGCCCATCAATGGAGACAACCTCTAGCTTCAATTGGTACTGCTTCATTTAATCTAAAATATAAACTTCTTTCAGGAAAATTTGATTTAACAACAAAAGAAGGAAGAGAAGAGCAAGCAGAGTTTTTTACTGGTAAACTTGATGAGATAGAGTTTTATGTTCAAAATCTTACAACAACTATTGATGACTTTAGAAATTTTTACAAAACAGATAAAACTATTGTAAAAACAACAATTGATAAATCAATAAATAGTAGTTTAAAGATTTTACAAAAAGACTTAGAAACAAACGATATTGAAATAAAATTAAATCTTAATAGTAAAAATATAATAAATATCTATGAAAATGAGATTATCCATGTATTTATAAATATCATAAAAAATGCTCAAGATAAGTTTTTAGAAAAGAAAATAAAAAATGCTGTTTTAGAAATAACAACAAAAGATTTAGATGATGGAATTGAAATTGAGATTTATGACAATGGAGGAGCCTTTGAAAAAGATAATCTAGATGTTATCTTTGAACCATATTTTTCAACTAAAAAAGAGAAAAATGGTACAGGAATTGGACTTTATATGTCAAAAATAATAATTGAAAAAAATCATAATGGAAAAATTGCCGCAAAAAATATAAATGAAGGGGTATCTTTCAATATTATTTTACATAGTATGATATAATCATAAAAAGATTTTGGAGTCAATTTTTGAGATTTGTTGTTTTTATATTATTAGTTTTAAATACCCTGTGGGCAGATCAGTCTATTCTCACAAAAAAAGAGCAAGATTGGATTAAAAACAACACTCTAAAAGTTGGAATTACTGACCTTTATCCCTTAAGTTATCTTACAAAAGACTATCAAAGAGCAGGTTTTGCAAATGATATCTTAGCACTTATTATAAAAAAGTTTCAAATAAAAAATAGGACCATCGATATTGACCAAGGTAATATTGAATTTGCCTTTGAAAATGGTGAAATTGATTTAATTCCCTTAGTAAATAACTCAAAAGTTGAAAATGATATTGGAGTATATTCTTCAGAAATTTTGGAAATCAAAAGGGTTCTATTTGTAAAAAAAGAGCAAAATAATATAAACTCAATTGATGATTTGAAACACAAAAAAGTTGCAATTATAAATCATGCAGGAAATATTTCACATATCTCAACTAAATATCCTAATATAAAACTGATTGAAACAAAAAGTATGGAAGAATCAGTAAGCTTACTATTAGAAGGAAATGTTGAAGCTTTAATCTCTTCACCAATTATTGTTCAAAAATATTTAGAAGATAATCTTTTAATAGGTTTAAAGGCTATGCCTTTAATTATTTTTGAGCCTACAAATTTATATTATTTAACAAAAAAAAGTGAAACAGAACTTCAATCAATTATAGAAAAAGGTCTAAATCAAATAACTATAAAAGAGAGAAAAGAGTTATTTGATAAATGGTTTTTAAAAGATTTAGCTGATTTACCATTGATATTTTCACGGGAAGAGAAAAACTATTTAGAAAATAAAAATGCCATTAATATGTGTGTTGATCCCGACTGGATGCCATACGAAAAAATAGAAAACCATAAACATGTTGGTATTGTTGCTGATTATATGAAAGGATTTCAAGAAAAAATTGGCGTTCCTTTAAAACTTGTTGAAACAAAAAATTGGAGCCAATCTTTAGAGTATGTTAAAAATAGAAAATGTGATATTTTAGCTTTGGTAATGGATACTCCAAAAAGAAGAGAATATATGAACTTTACCAAACCATATATTACTACTCCATTAGTTTTAGTTACAAAACGAACTGTTGCTTTTATCAGTGATTTAAAAACCTTAAAAAATAAAAAAATTGGTATCCAAAAAGATTTTGCATATAACGATATTATTAGAGAAAACTACCCAAATATACAAGTAATAGACCAAAAACATTTGAGAGATGGTTTAAAAAAAGTTGAAAGGGGTGAACTTTTTGGACAAGTTACAACCCACCTAAATGTTGCCTATGCTTTTCAAGAAGAGTTTTATGGAAGTTTACAAATTTCAGGTAAATTTGATGATGAATGGAAATTATCAGTGGGAGTTAGAAATGATGACCCTGTTCTTCTAAGCATTTTTGAGAAACTTGTTAGTTCAATTAGTGATGAAACTACACAAAAGATTATGAACCATTGGGTATCAATAAAATTTGAAAAAGTTTTTGATTACCAACTTTTTTGGAAAATATTAGTATTTTTTGTTTTTGTTCTTTCTGTAATTTTATATACATATTTTTTACAAAGAAAATATATTAGAAAATTAACAAGAGTAAAAGATGAAATACAGATGTTAAATAGTACCTTAGAAAAAAAAGTACAAAGTAGAACTAGTGAATTGGAACTTTCTAATAAAAAACTAAAAGATAAAACCCATGAACTAGAAGACTTAAATAATACCCTAGATATTAAAATAAAAAAAGAGATTGATAATAGAAAAAAACAAGAACAACTTTTAATACAACAAAGTAAATTAGCAGAAATGGGAGAAATGATTTCCATGATTGCTCACCAATGGAGACAACCATTAAGTGCTTTAAGTACTATTATCCAAAATATTCACCTTAGATACTCCCTAGAAAAACTAGATCAAGAGTATTTAGACAAACAAATGCAACTAAGTAATGCACTTACAGATAAGATGTCAAAAACTATTGATGACTTTAGAAACTTCTTTGAACCAAATAAGGAGAAAAAACCTTTCTCAATTAAAGATGCAATACAAAAAACAATCTTCTTAATTGATGACAGTTTTAAAAGTAATAGTATAAAAATAGAATATCAAATTTTAGATGATGTTATTATGTACGGATTTGAAAGTGAACTTTCACAAGTTTTATTAAATATTCTTACAAACTCTAAAGATGCTTTTTTAGAAAAAGATATTCAAAACCCAGAGATTTTAATAAAGACTAAAAAAGTTCAAACTCACATAAAAATAATGATTTCTGATAATGCAGGTGGGATTAGTGAATCAATTATAAATAAAGTCTTTGAACCTTATTTTACTACCAAAGAGAGCTACAATGGTACTGGCCTTGGATTATATATGAGTAAAATCATTATTGAACAAAATATGAAAGGTCAATTAAGTGTAAAAAATATTAAAAATGGAGTTGAGTTTACAATTTACATACCATTAAAAATCAATTAACTTTTTTTAATATCAAATAAAAAAACCACTTTTTGACTACTCTTTTAAGCAATAATTCTTGGATTAAAAATTTAGGATTTATTCATGCAAACATGGCTAATAATAGTATTATTTTTTACTATAATTATTTTTATGTGGTACATTCATGATAAGTATGTACAAAGAAAACATCAAATTTTAGTTAACTACCCAATAATAGGTAGATTAAGGTTTGTGTTCCAAGAGTTTAGGGAACCATTTAGACAATACTTTGGTGATGAAAAGTTTTATGAGTCTATGGATAAACTTGATTGGGTTTATAATGCTGCTAGGGATAAAGCAAATTTCGCTTCTTTTTCACCTGCTCAACCAATGAAAAAACCAAAACTAATGTTAAAACATACAAATATTGTTTTAAATGATGATGAAGTTGAAAATGATTTTTCAGTTACTTTTGGGGAACAAAGAGAACAACCATTTTATGCTAACTCTTTGATAGGTAGAGGTCCTATGAGTGATGGTTCTATTTCACCTGAAGGAACTAGAGCCTTTGTTTATGGAGCAAAAGAAGGAAACTTTCCCATAAACTCAGGAGAAGGTGGTTTAACTACTAACTTTTTTGTAAGTCATAGTAATTATGACACAAGATATATGAAAGAGGTTAAAGGTACACCTTTTGAAGAAAAAATCTTCAAAGCTTGTAAAATCTTATTTAATGTTCCTGTTGCAATTGACTTTTATAGAAAAATTATTTTTAGAAAAGACCCTTTAGCAGATACTTATGTTTTCAATAAAGAAAAAGAGTGCTTTTACAGACCAAACTGGGATGCTCCTTTAGATGTTTTCCCTAAAAATGTTCCAGATGATATGCCTGATATTATTTTACAA
>NZ_VANU01000012.1 GCF_005771535.1 Arcobacter arenosus | reverse complement strand
ATCTAAGAATTTTTCATAAGCAGTATCAATTGCTTTTTGAACACCTTCTACATCTGTAAAAGGTACACTCCCTACTACTTTCCCATCAAACGGTGATGTTACTTCTATTGTACTCATTTATTTTCCTTTTTTTTTAAATTTAATTTATATTTATTATTTTAGTTCGATACAAATTTTTTAGAATTTAAAGATAATGTATCAGGAGATAATCGATAGAGTCTTAAATTATCTATACAATAAGCTCCTTGTTTTTCATAAAATTTTATTGCTGATTTGTTCCAGTCTAAACAACCCCATTCTAGGTATTCACAACCTATATCTACAGAATACTTTGAAAGATAATGAAACATTATTTCCCCTAAACCTTTTCCCCTTACATGATCTTCTATAAAAAAAGCATCAATATAAAGTCCTTTTCGACCAGAAAAAGCGGAACTTTTTTGATGAAAATATGCAAAAGAAACTATCTCTTTTTTATAAATACCAAAAACTGCTTCCCCTAATTTTTCTTCTAATAATCTCTTTATACGTTCAGGTGTTGCTGTTATCAAATCTTCCATTTTTTGATATTTACCAAGTTTTTTCATAAAAGTCACAATTAATTGTGCGTCTTCTTTTGTTGCAATTTGTAAATCATAATCTGAATTTTTTGTAGAAATTAGATTTCCCACTTTATAATCCTTATCTAAAACTATTTACTTTTTGTTATTGCAATTAAACCAATAATAGTTATTGCAATTCCAATCAACCCTAGGGTATTAGGCAAGGATGCATTTAAAAAAAGCATTTCTCCACCTAGGGCAAAAAAAACTTGACTTGATTGTGTTGAATCTACAATCATTAATGTACTTGAAGTAGTAGCTTGAGATCTCGCATACAAAAAAAGTGAAGTAGCTAATATTCCTGAGATTATTGTAATGATAGCAACACTAATATATTGAGAAGTATTAGGTGCTACAGGATCAGATAAAAAGTAAAGAATTATCCAAAATGGGAAACTTCCTAGAACAAGTAAAAACACTTTTACAAAGCTATTGTTTATTACACCTAAGTCTTCTTTTTTTTCTTTCCTTTTTTTCTTTTCTTCCCATACCATTTGATTTCCAATTGGATAACAAAATGATGCTACAAATACAGGAATTGAACCTAAAAAAAGAGCTTCTAAATTACTACTTTCAAAATGGCTTAAATTTACTAAAATGATTCCTGTAAAAATAAATATGGTAAAAAACCAAATTTTTTTAGATAATTTTTTGCCAAAAAAAGTCAATACAAATAATGATGAAATTATTGTAATTTGCCATGTTGTAGCTACAATCCATGCAGGGGAAAAAGAAGCAGAATAACAAAGTAAAGAATAAAAACCTCCAAATCCAATGCTACCTGCTACTGTCCAAAATATAAAATTTCCTAAATATTCTTTGATAATTAATTTAAAATATGACATCCCTTTAAAAACTATAAATCCAAAAGTAAAAAATGCAATTGCATATACAAGTCTTAAACCACCAGAATAAAACCAGTGTCCTCCATCAAGGGAAATTGATCTATTTATTAAAAAAGTTACGGTAAAAAATAAAGAGGATAATAATCCAATGAAAAGTAAAAATGAGGGAGAGTGTTCATATTTTTTAAATTTGTTCAATATTTATCCTAAAAATGTTTTAAAAAAGTTATAAAGAGATTGTTCTTCTCCCTATAACTTTAAACTATGTATAAGTTTTTATTTTATACTTTGATAATCAGTAAGTCTAATGACAAAAACTGAACAATTTGCGTGTCTTATTACTCTTTCAGGAGTACTACTAATAAAATAGCTTCCAAGTCCTGGTTTTGTTGCCATCATAACAATTGCATCTGCTTTTATTCTTCTTGCTTCTTCAAGAATTTCTCTATGAGCAGAACCATCTCTAATATTAAAAGAGATTTTATCCTCTGGAAGTTTATGCTTTTGTGCAATTTTTTTTAGCTCAATATAAGCATCATGATTATAATGCTTTTCATTTTCTTCATCTAAAATAGGATAAACAGAACCATGTGCTCTATTTTCATTTACATATAGTAAAGATAGTTTTCCCACATCATCATTTAAAACTTCTAATGCTCCAGCAAAAAGTTTTTCATGGTTTTCTGTATAGTCAAGATGAAGTGGCACCAAAATTTTTTTAAACATCATTAGTCCTTTTACATTGATTTATCAAGTACTTTTTCCACAATATTAGTATCAACAATTTGGTTTTCACCTAATTTACTAAAACCGTGTTTTATAAGTAATGGGATAACTTTTTCTTTTACCTCTTTATCATCTGTATAATCAGAAATTTTTAAGTCAATATCTAATGACTTATATAATTCTTCTATTTTATTGATAATAATATCTGGGTCAGTTGTATCTATTCTAAATACATTTTCACCCATTTGTAATAGTTTCCCTGCCTTGTGCTCTTTTAATACTCTAAATAGATTTGGTTGAATAATAGCAAGGGTTCTTGCATGATCTATCCCATATAATCCAGTAAGTTCATGTCCTATATAGTGTGTAGCCCAATCTTGAGTAACCCCTGCACCAATAAGACCGTTAAATGCCTGATTTGCTAACCATAAAAGATTTGCATACCATAAATCATCTCTGTTATCAACACTATTAGCTAAAGTGATAAGACCTCTTAAAATACCTTCAGCATAATTATCTTGTGCTATCCTTCCTTGTTTATAAGTTAAATATTGTTCACAAGTATGAACAAAGGCATCCACAAGACCATTTTTAATTTGTCTATCATCTAAACTTTTTAATACACTAGGATCCATAACAGCAAATTTTGGAAAAGAGTGAACCGATCTAAAGAATCTTTTTTCTTTTGTTTGGGCTTTTGTGATAACTGACCCTGTATTTGATTCACTTCCTGTTGCAGCAAGAGTTACCACTGCTCCTATAGGTAAGGCTTTTTCTGAGATATATTTACCTTCTAAAATATCCCATCCATCACCTTCATAATAATAAGAGTGTGCAACATATTTTGCTCCATCAATAACAGAACCCCCACCAACAGCTAAGATAAAATCAATATCTTCATCTTTTGCTAGTTTTATTGCCTTATCAAGAGTCTCTTTTGTTGGGTTTGGTTCAACTCCACTAAATTCAAAAAAGTTGTATCCCTCTAAAGAGTTAATTACTTGATCATATACTCCATTTCTTTTTATACTTCCTCCGCCATATATAAATAATACTTTATTATCTTTTGGAATCAGTGAAGATATACTACTAATTTTACCTTGACCAAACTCAATTTGAGTAGGGTTTAAATATGAAAATTCCATTTGTTTCCTTCCTAAAATTTATTCAATTAATTTTTAGCCCATAACTTTATTTGGAAGCCAAAGAACAATCTCTGGGAAAAGCATACAAATAATAAGAACTGTTAAATTAACTAAAATAAATGGCGTAACTGATTTATAAATCTCACCCATTCCTACTTCTGGTGGCGCAATACCTTTTAAATAAAATAGTGCAAAACCATATGGAGGTGTTTGTACCGCAATTAAAATATTAATAATCATTAAAACACCAAACCAAATTGGGTCATAACCTAAAGCTACGGCAATAGGTGTAAATAATGGTGCACACATAAGAACAATAATAAATTCATCAATAATAAATCCAAGGAAAAGCATAATAAGTTGGAACATAATAATAATCATAATTGGAGGTAAATCCAATCCATGAGTAAAATCAGCGATCATCCCTTGAATACCCATTAATAAGTGGAAGTTACTAAATACAGATGCACCTAGAATAATCCACATAGCAACACTTACTAAAATACCTGTTTGAAGTCCAACTGTTCTCATCATCTCAAGTTTAAATCTTTTGAAGAATATTGCAAGTAAAATAGCACCTGCAACACCTAAAGCACCTGATTCTGTTGGAGTAGCAATACCACTAATGATACTTCCAAGAACAACAAAAATTAATCCAATAGATAAAAATCCATCTCTAAATACTTTAAGTTTTTCTTTCCCTTTTAGTTTTGGTAAACCAGGATTGTTTTCACTTAATAATGGAGCATTCTCAGGTTTAATAATAGAACTAACTATGATATAAGTAACAAGTAAAATGATTGTAATAAGTGCAGGAACCATAGCTCCAAGGAACATTCTTCCTACTGAGTTTTGAGTTGAAGCTGCAAACATAATCATTGGAATACTAGGTGGAATTAAAATACCTAAAGCTCCACCAGCCATAATTGTTCCAAGAGCTAGTCTTTTATTATATCCAGCATCAAGCATAGGTTTTAATGCAATACTACCAGAACTCATAATACCAGCTCCAATAATACCAACCATAGCTCCAATCATAGAGCAGATAAATACAACACTAATAGCTAAAGAACCTCTAATTCTACCAATAACCATCTGACTAGCTTTAAACATAGCATCACCAATACCAGAATGGGTTAAAAGTTGTCCCATATAGATATATAATGGAATAGCTAATAAAATAAAACTAAAAAAAGTTGCTTCAACGGTTGTTGGAATTACATTAAAAATTCCATCTCCCCAAGTATAATAACCTACCATCATTGCTATTCCACCAAGTGCTAAACCTACTGGTGCACCAAGTGCAAAGAAGATTAAAATAAAAAACAATAAAATAACAGTTAATAATTCAACACTAATCATTTTGCATATCCTTCTCAAGTAAAGGAGAACCTGTAAAAAGGTGATATCCCTCTTCAATAATATCTCTAATTAATTGAATGGCAAACACAGAACTTGCAACACATAGCATTAGCCAGAAGTGCCACATTACAGGTGCCCATTCACTTTGTCTTCTATAATCAAACTCTAAAGCCTCATTAAACTTTAATAAACCCATTTTAAAAACAATAACTAGGAAAAACACACCTAGTGAAAAAGAGATGATGTTGAAGATGTTTTTAACCTTAGGAGAAACTAATAAATATAAAATATCTACATTAATATGAGATCTTTTTTGTTGAGCATAAGCTCCTCCTAAAGCTGCTATATATCCAAATAGAAATAAGGATAAGTCATAAGCCCAAATTGTTGGTGCATCAAATAAATATCTTGCAACAACTTCGTAGGACACGATAAAGGCAAGTACGGGCATCAAAAATGATGCCCCCTTTCCTAACAACATTATAATCGTATCGATTGTAATGCAAAATTTTTGTAGGAATTTTTTTAACATAATAAAGCCTATTAATACCAGATTACTTAGCTTGTCTGTTTTTTAATACATCAATTAACTCTTTGCTGTATTTGTCTTTTGATGCATATTCATCCCAAAGACCAGCACCTGCTTTTGCCCATGCAGCTTTATCAGCTTCAGAAGGCTCTGGAGACCATTTTAAACCTTTTGCTTCCATTTGAGCAATTGCTTCAGATTCCCATTTTTTAGACATAGTTAATTGAGCTTTTGCATGAGCTACAGTTGCATCATAAACACCTTTTTTAGCTGCATCACTTAATTTATTCCATGCATTTCTATTAACAACGATTGGTAAAACTTGTGCACCAGCTAATGGTAATTTATACATATATTTTGCAACTTCAACGTGGTTTCCATCTCTGTGGTCAATCATGTTTGAACCAATAGAACCATCAATAACACCAGTTGCTAAACTTGTATAGATTTCACTCCAAGCTAATGAAACAGGAGAAGCACCTAAGTTTCTTAAGAATTTACCATATGCACCTGGAGCTCTAATTTTTAAACCTTGGAAATCAGCAACTGATTCAATTGGTTTTTTAGTAATAATATATACTGGTGGTTGAATATATGGCTCTAACCATACTAAACCTTGAGAACCGTATGCTTTTTTAAGAATTTTATCCCAACCATCTTCGTGGAAAAGTTTATATAAATCATCAGTATCTGCTGTACCACCTGGTAAACCAATTTCAACTACACCTGCAGGTAACTCACCAGCATGCATTGATTGAAATGGAGCTGCCATAGTAATAAGTCCAGATTTAGTAGCACCTAAAAGACCTGAAGTTCCAACACCTTCACCTGAGAATAGAACTTGAACTTTTACTTCACCATTTGTATTTTTTTCAATATCTTTAGCTAATTGTTGATATAAATCACCAAATGCTGTTCCTCTTCCATAAAGGTTTGAAAACCTCCAGTTTTGTGCTGCAGATGCAGTGTCAACAAGTCCCATAATACCTAATAATGCAACAATAGATGTTGTCATTAAACTTTTCTTTATACTCGAAAATAATTTCATTTTGTTTTCCTTTCCTAAATTTATTTTTTAATTAACCCTAAATTGGCAAACTCAAGTTTCTTATTTTTTAAGAAATACACCCCCTGTTTTAATTTAAATTAATTTTGTACTAAACTTTCAAATAAATCGATGAATTTGTCAATACCTTCATTTACTATTTCATCACTCATAGTTAAAGCAGGTAAGAATCTAATTACATTTGCATTAAATCCACAAGCTAAAAGAATAAGTCCATATTCTGCTGCTTTTGCAGTGATTGCTTTTGTAAGCTCTGCATTTGGATTTTCAATATCACCATCAATCATAAGTTCTAAAGCAATCATTGCCCCTTTATTTCTTACATCTGAAATTAATGCTGGGTATTTATCTTTTAATTCGTTTAATCTTCTATTGAAAATATCTCCAATTTGATTTGCTCTATTGATTAAATCTTCCTCTTCAATAATCTCTAATACTGCAAGTCCTGCTGCACAACCAACTGGAGAACCACCATATGTTCCACCTAATCCACCAGGGATTGGAGAATCCATAATTTCAGCTTTTCCAACTACTGCTGATAATGGATAACCACCAGCTATACCTTTTGCCATAGTCATTAAATCTGGTTCAATTCCAGCATATTCAATATTGAACATTTTCCCTGTTCTAGCAAATCCTGTTTGAATCTCATCAATAATTAATACAATTCCATTTTCATCACAAATTCTTCTAAGCTCTTGTAATAGTTCTACTGGAGTTTGGTAGAATCCACCTTCACCTTGAATTGGTTCAATAATAATTGCAGCAACATCTTCAGGTAAAATATCAACTTTAAATAGGTTTTTTAATGCAGTTAAAGTATCTTTAACGCTAGTACCATTAAGTTTTGTTGGATATGGTAAGTGATATATTTCAGCAGGAAATGGTCCAAATCCTTTTTTATAAGGCATAGTTTTCCCTGTAAGAGCCATAGTCATATTAGTTCTACCATGAAAACCACCATTAAATGCAATCACACCTCTTCTTCCTGTATGAGCTCTAGCAATTTTTACACAGTTTTCAACAGCTTCAGCACCAGTTGTTACAAAAATAGCTTTCTTTTCACTTTCCCCTGGAGCTAAGGCAGTTAATTTTTCAGCTAATTCAACAGCAACTTCATATGGGTTAACCATAACACATGTATGAGAAAAATTCTCAATTTGATTTTTTACAGCTTCAATAATTTTTGGATGTGAGTGTCCTGTATTACACACTGCGATTCCAGAACCGAAGTCAATAAATCTATTCCCTTCAACATCCCATACTTCTGCATTTTTAGCTTCTTTAACAAAGTTTGAATAAGCATTTCCTTGCCCTCTAGCAAAAACTTTGTTTTTTCTTTCTTGCAAATCTTTGTTAACCGTTTTTTTCATAGGAGTAACCATTTCTTTCCCTTATAATAAATTTATCTTTTTGTGCTTTTTTTATTTTTCAAATGATACATTTTCATCCAAAAGTTTATATCTACTTTTATAAAGCCTTTTGTATAAAAGAGTTCATGAAAATTACTTAACTATATGTTCTAAATTTTGTATGCGAACAATTCAGTTACTTAATTATTACGGAAAAGAGTAGTGAAAAAGTAACCATTTAAACACTTTTTTTATCTTTTTAAAATGCTTAAAAAAAAGCTTTTTTTGATAGTTTAAAAACTATACAAAGTACCAAATAATAGACAGTTGTGGTTACTTTTGAAAAATTAAGAATTGAGGGGTTTAAAAGTAGCCCTTAGTTTAATGGGCTACTATTAGTTTGTTTATTGTTAAAAACTCTTCTTTCGAAAACGCTTTCAATATCATCATGGATAATAGAGTCTCTGTCTAAGAAGATTAGTTTCTCTTTATCTAACTCTTTTACATTCTTTAATCCCATAACTGCTAATAAACTTTTCATACTTTTAAGAATATTGTTATGGTAGTTTTTTATGTAATCTGAG
>NZ_VANU01000011.1 GCF_005771535.1 Arcobacter arenosus | reverse complement strand
CTTGCCAAAGTCAAGATGATTGGTTATAATCCTACAGAGTCACAAGATACGGCGTCATGAAATAACTGACAAAAAATTTCAGGAGAAATTGTGCTGTGTCAGGTCAAGTCTAGTTTTGTACAATTAAGATTTCTTAACAAACTCTTGTTTTAATTTAATTGCCCCAACGCCAGGAACTTTACAATCAATATTATGCCCATCATTTCCCTCAACAAGTCTAATACCTTTTATTTTTGTACCAACTTTTATACCTGATTGACTACCTTTAACTTTTAAGTCTTTTATAACAGTAACATCATCACCATCTTGTAATATTGTTCCATTTGAATCTTTCACAATTAAGGCATCTTCATCAAGTTCAAGTGAAGAATCTTGTGACCACTCATGAGCACACTCAGGACAGATATATAACTCTCCATCTTCATAAGTATATTCACTTCCACATTTTGGGCAATTTGGTAATTGTTCCATTAACTTCCTTTAAAATAATATAAAACGTATTATATAATAAAAAACTTAGACTCTTTTATTAATCTTCATTACAAATTTCAATAGCTATTTTTAAAAAGCCTGTAAATGCTGCATTATCAAAACTTAATGACCTATTAACATTTTTTTTCATTACATCTAAATAGTCACTATAAATTTTATAAAACTCGTAACTTGGTTTTGGCTTATAAACAATATCCTTAATCTCAAGATATTTTATGATATTTTTTGTTGTAGTTGGTTTGATAAAATAGTTTTTTTGTCTATCCATATAATAAGGGACAACTGAGACAATAGTCCATTTAGCAAGATTATATTGAGATAAAAACTCAACCAATCCCTCAAATCCCTCTTTTTTATTACCATACAATAGTTCATAAATTTCAATACTTAACATATCTTTTTCATAGGAGTTTAATGATGACAACATATCTTTAAATTTTAGTTTATCAAAAAGTGAAACTAAAACTGATTTTTGTATCACTTTAAAATAGTTTTCTAATACTAAATTTGGATTTGAAAAATCTTCTTTTCTAAGATTGTCTTTTGTGAAAAACTCTAATTTTTCTGGATTAAATTTTTTCATTGTTGGAAAAAAATGGGAATCTTCAAATCCCTTTGGGTATTGGTATAAAAACTCAGCTTCTAATTCTTTCAATTTATCAATATTCATGTAAAACTCTTTTTTAAATTTAAAAATATTTTACATCAACATTTATTGTGTTATAATGAAATAAATCTTAATTTGAAGTATTGATTATGAAAACAACAAATACATACTTTAATTCAGAGCATGAGCTTTTAGAATTTGCTAAAAAAGAAAATATTTGTGATGATGAAAAATTGTTAATTCAAATTTTTACTAGCAAAAACAACTTTGAGTTTATTAAAAAGCTATTATCTATATTTACAAAACATTTTCCAAAATCTACACTAATAGGCTCAACTACAGATGGGGAGATCTGCAATGGAAAAGTATCCACAAAAAAAACAGTTATAAGCTTTACTACTTTTGAAAAAACAAATTTAGAAATATATATTTCCAACAAATTCAAGGATTATTTTGAAGGTGGTAAAAACCTAGCCAAATCTCTAATTAAAGATGATACTAAAGTAATTATATCTTTTATTGATGGGTTAAGAGGAAATGGTGAAGATTTTTTAAATGGAATAAATAGTGTTAACAATAATATTATCATATCCGGTGGTTTGGCAGGGGATAATAGTGAATTTAAAAAAACCTATGTTTTTACAAAAGATACAATTTTATTTGATGGAGTTGTTGGTGTAGCATTAAATTCTAATAACCTTAAAATCTTTACAGATTATAGTTTTGATTGGCAAGCAATTGGAAAAAAACTAACAATTACCCATGCAATTGGCAATAGAGTTTTCACAATTGAAGATAAAACGGCTGTGGAAGCATATAATTATTATTTAGGTGAAGCTGTTAGCGAAAAACTTCCAAAAGTAGGAATAGAGTTTCCACTAATAATTCAAAACAATGATTTAAATATAGCAAGGGCAGTAATAGGGAAGGAAGATGATGGCTCATTGATTTTTGCAGGAAATTTAAAAATAAGTGATAAAGTTAGATTTGGTTGTGCAGATTTTGACTCTATATTTAATGAAACTCAAAAACATGTGGATAAACTTTTAGGTACCTGTGTTGAATCAATTTTTATCTATTCTTGCATGGCAAGACGTAGATTTATTCCAGAAGCTATTGAATCTGAAACATCAGTTTATAACAAAATTGCCCCATCTAGTGGATTTTATACATATGGAGAATTTTTTAGTTGTGGAAGAAGTAAATTACTTTTAAATCAAAGTATGACTGTACTTGCATTAAGCGAATCATCAATATGTAAGCAAAATAGAGTTGAGTTTCAAGCTTTAAAGCATTCTAAACTTACTTTACAAGCACTTTCTCACTTAATAAATGTTTCAACAAAAGAGCTTGATATTTTACAAAATAAACTTGAATTCCAAAATCAAACAGACCCTCTTACTAAACTATATAATAGAAGATACTTTTCAGAAGTTTCAAATAATTTATTTAAAATTTCCCATAGAGATTTTAAACCTTTATCTATTGTTATGATTGATATTGATAACTTTAAAAATATAAATGATACCTATGGTCATAGTATAGGAGATAGAGTTATTATAAAACTGGCGAAAACTCTATTTAGACTTAAAAGAGAATCAGATATAACTTGTAGATATGGAGGTGAAGAGTTTATAATGTTACTACCAAATACTTCTATTCGTGGTGCAAGCGTTTATAGTGAAAAGATTCGTAAAAAAGTAGAAGATACTACAGTTGAAATAGAGGAAGAGATAACAATAACATTTACAATTAGTCTAGGTGTTACTCAAATTGATTTTATAAATGATAAAAATATTGAAACTGTTATAAATCGTGCTGATGAAGCCTTATATAAAGCAAAAAAAGAGGGAAGAAACCAAGTGGTTTCTTTATAATAATCTTTCCCTAATATTTAAAATCTCTTCTGGAGATGTTTCACAACAGCCACCTATTATTTTAGCTCCTTTTTGAAACCACAAAAGAGAAAGTTTTGAATACTCAAGTGCACTTATCTCACCTTTTTCCCACACCTTTAGTATAGGATTATATTTAGAGCCTCCATTTGGATAAACTACTATTGGTTTAGAACTAACTGATTTTATATTTTCAATAAGTTTTGGAATATATTGAGGGGCTGTGCAGTTTATTCCAACAGCACTTACACAATCTTGATTTTCTAAAAATTTCATACACTCTTTTATATCATCACCTCCATTTGTAGTACTTTCGTTTTTTGCACTAAAGGTAACCCACGTTGGTATTTTTTTCAATTCCTTTAAAAGTTCACAAATTATTTTTACCTCTTTTAATATAGGAATAGTTTCAATTGCAAGTAAATCAGGTGAAGTTTCAAGTATAATTTCCAACCTCTTTTTATGAAATTGTTTTAGTTCTTCATCACCTATCCCATAATCTCCAGTATACTCAGAACCGTCGGCTAAATAGGCTCCATATGGTCCAATTGAAGCTGCTACAAGTGGTTTTATTCTTTTATTTTTATCTTCTAAGTTTGCCCAGAAGATATCCCTTTCCTCTTTTGCAATATTGATTGAAAGTTTTATAAGATCAACAGCTTTTTCTTCACTAAAACCTTTTTCTAAAAAACCTTCAATACTTGCTTGATATGAAGAGGTAATTATACAGTCTGCTCCTGCTTCTAAGTATTGTCTATGTACCTCTTTTATAACCTCTGGATTTTCATCTAAAAACTTTGCAGACCACAATGAATCATTTACATCATAACCGTTTTTCTGAACTTGAGTACCTAAAGCTCCATCAAGTATTATTGCTTTTTGTTTTTCTAAAAGTTCTTTAAATATGTTCATTTCTACTTCTTTTATTTTTTTGAAATTATACAACTTTTTTATTTAGTTTCATACTAATTAGTAGTAATATAAACTTATTTGCACTATAATTCGATGTTATGAAGGAGTTTAACAATGAACAGTTTAGAAAACTATTTAGGACGAGTTCTAAGTGCCGATTTAGGTAAATTAATTTTAAGAGTTGCACTAGGATTTTTAATGATATTTCATGGTTATAAAAAAGCCATGTTTGGTATTAGTGGAATTGAAGCTTTAGTTGTAAAATCAGGCTTTCCAGCTTTTTTAGCTTATGGTGTATATTTAGGTGAGATTATTGTTCCTTTACTAATAATTATTGGATTATACACTAGAATTAGTAGTTTAATATTTGCAGTAACGATGGGATTTGCTATTTATTTAGTTCACTTTTCTGATTTATTACAAATAAATGATAAAACAGGTGGATTAGTTATCGAATTACCATTACTTTATATGTTATGTGCCATTGCATTGATGTTTATTGGAGCTGGCAAATATAGTATAGATAAGAAGTGATTTCTCCTAAGGAAATCACTTTTAAAATCTTTTTTATATAATCCTTATCTTCAGATTTGTTCCTTTAACTCATAAAAATCATCTATACCTTTTGTGATAGAGTAAATTCTCGTATTTATATTTTTTATAAAAGTTTTATCATGACTTACAACTATTAGAGTGTTTTGATACTCTTTTAAAGCTTGTTCTAAAGATTGTATAGAATCTAGATCCATATGATTGGTTGGTTCATCTAATATTATAAGTTGTATATTATCCAATAAAGCCTTTGCAATAAAAAGTTTTCTAAGCTCTCCAGAACTTGTATTTTCATTGTTTAAAAGATTTTTAGGATTTGAAGATAACCTTTGAATAAGAGTAAAAAGTTCACCTTTTTTTTCATTGTTCAAACTCTTTATTGCTTCAAAAAGATTTTCTTTTTGTTTTAAATCTATCTCTTGGGGAAGATATAAATAGCTTTTAAGGGGTGTTATTTTTGAAATAAGTAGCTTTAAAAAACTGCTTTTCCCTACGCCATTATCACCTATTATGGCTATTTTGTCACCTTTATTCAAAGATAGATTTTCATATTTTAAAATCTTTTTTTCACCTAAATGTAATTGACCTTTTTGCAAAAGAAAAGAGAAGTTCTCTTTTTTACTCTTTTCATCTTTTATTGAAATACCTTTGTCAAAACTTTTTTCTATTTCATTTTTTTTAGAGGACAACTCTTGGGCTTTTTTAGAAAAACTTGTCACAAGTTTTGAATCAGACTTATCTTTTCCTGTAAGTTTTGCTAAGTTTATTTTCTCTTTTAGACTTTTATCTTTTGTATCTATATTTTTTTTGGACAATCTGCTTTTTGATTGGGATACTTTCTCTTTTTGTACTTGAATATTGTTTTGCAATTTTTTCACTTTACTGTTTATATTTTCATTCTCTTTTTGCAAAAAGTTAAAATATAAATCTAACTCTTCTATTGCCTTTTGGAAAGTGGTTTTATAGTTATAGATTTTTTTATTTTTTATAATAACTGTGTTATTACACAAAGAGTTCAAAAGTTCTCTGTCATGGCTTATTAAAATACCAATGCCTTTAAAGTTTTTCAAACTCTTTATCAATATCTCTTTTGTTTTTATATCCAGATGATTACTTGGTTCATCAAGCAATAAAACATCAGGCTCTAAAAAAAGAGCAATGGCTATTTGTATGCGTTTTCGCTCGCCGAAACTTAGAGTTTCCCACCTATAAAACCACTCCTCTTCTATGTGAAGCAACTCTTTTAGCTTAAATGTTTTTGTATTGTATGTATAAAGAAACTCTTCAAAACCATTTGGTTTTTCATGAAGTTCTTGTTCACAATAATAGACCAATTCATTGCCAACGATATTTCCCTCTTGGGGTTTTAAAATTTTAGCAATAAGTTTAAAAAGTGTGGTTTTCCCTGAACCATTTGAACCAACTAAACAGCTCCAACCCTTTTCAAAACTCAAATTAAGATTTGAAAATATTTCACTGCTTGTGTATTTAAAAGTAAGATTATTTATTTGTAGATATTGCATATAAATTCCTTGAACTATCTATATTTAGTATCAAGGATAAGTTAGATTTTACCCTTGAATTAGAGTAAAGTGTTCATTGTTTTTTCCTTTTTTATTTATGCGATAGTATATCACTTTTCATTTTATAGTTATTTAAAAATTCTATTGCATTCATTTATTTAACTTTTTTAGACTATTTTTTACTAATAGCTTATGAAAAGGTTTGATTATATTCATATAAATTTTTCCAAACCCATTATTATATTTTACAATGGTAGACAACATCACTTTATCATCTTTTTTGAAAAAAGAAACACAAAAATCTAAATGCCAATCTTTCTCTCCTGCTATTATCTCTGTATCACTTATGTAATATATTTTAAATAACCCTATTTTACTTCCAACTGTAAAATCATCATTTATATTTTTATCAACAGTTTTTACACCAAATATTGACATGATTTTATTTCTTATATACATTAAAAAATCTGTTGTTTTAGACTTACTATTTACAAGTTCTAAATAGAGTTCTTTAATAGTTTCACCACTTGAGACTTTTGTTTCAAAACTATCAGTATAATCTACTCTATCAATATATTCTAATACTTTTGAATCATAAATTATACTTGACAAACATATACCCTTTATTTTAAAAGTAACTTTTCTTTTTGTTTTTTTGTTAGTTTAGATACTATTAAATCATATGATTCATTGACCATATCTTTTACTATATCTTCTTTCATAGTCCCATCTAAGGTTATAGTATTCCAATGCTTTTTATTCATATGATAACCTGGATTTACGCACCCATAAATATCTCTATAGGCTATTGCATCATTTGGATCACATTTTAAATTTATATTTAATGGAGTTTTTTTCAAACTAATAAGACCAAACATTTTATCCATAACTTTAAAGACAATAGTATCATCGCCAAAAGGAAAATCTTTTGTTGCACCTTGTTTAGCCATAAATATAGATTCTATTTGTTCTAAGTTCATTATTTATTAATTCTTTTTTAATTTTTTAGTTTGTTGAAGCAATCGCATTATTACCTAGATATTTTACTTATAAATGCCTTTGTTTTTCCTCTTTTAAAAAAGAGATTTTATTTCTTTTTGTCTCTATATAAACTACATATCTTCTAGACTATATCCAATATATTGTATCTTATATTTTTTAAAGTTTTTTTCCAATTTTTTAGATTTTTCTTCTAACAAATCTATATCTATTTTCTTAGCATTTAATTTCACTTCTGCTATTAAAACTTTTTTTTCTAGTTCATTTAATGCAACTATATCTATTTCATTTTGATTTGATTTTTCCCAATAAGTTCCTAGTTGAGAATAGTTTTTTTCAAGTTGTAATTTTTCAATAAAATACTTTTCTAAAAACTTTCCACTATACATAGAAAAATCTCTTCTAATTATATCTTTAACAAACTCATAATTTTCAATCTCAATAGCACTTTTATATTTATAAATAAACCTAAACCAAAAGTTAAAATAGTTATCAATTATCTCGTATTTGACAACCCTACTACCCTCTTTAGAAAAGATAGGTTTAATCTTTTTTATCAAAGTATAATCATTTTCCAATTTGTCTAAATATCCACCAATATTTTTTTCTAGGACTGATTCAATCTGACTTCTTGAAGTTTTAGAACTAGCTATTAAAGATAAAATAGAGAAATATGTAGTGTATTCTTTACCAAACTCTTCTACAAGTAAATTCTTGCCCTCTTCTAAAAATAGTGAAAAATCACTAAATATTACTTCTAATTGTTTTTCAAAAGTAAAAGCTTGTTTTTCTACAAAAATCTCTACATATTTTGCAACCCCACCTGTAAATATATAAAAAGATAATAGGTCTTTATTTTTATACTTTGGATAGTTTTCTTCTAAGATCTCTTTTAAAGTGTTTATAGTAAAACTTTTTAGATGAATTTTATTATTTGCCCTACCAAACAAAGGTTCTTTTTTGTCTTCAAATATTTTTTTCATCAGTGAATATATAGAACCACTTAAAACTAAATTCATTTTAGATTTATCTTTATACTCATCCCAAATATTTTGCATATCACTATAAATAGAACTATTTATTTGTAAAAACTCTTGAAACTCATCTATTACAAAGGTAAAGGGCTTTGTCATAGATAAGTTCATTAGATACTCAAATAAATTTTTAAAAGATGTAAACTGTCCAAAAACCTTAATAGCTAAAGTATTTTCAATAATATCTATAAACTCAGCACAAAGTAAAGCTTCATTTTTCTTTGATACAAAAAGATATACTTTATTTTTATATGCTTCTTTTATAAGTTTTGTTTTACCAATCCTTCTTCTACCAACTATAACAGTCATCTTTGAAGAAGACAAGGAAGATTTTTGTATATCTTTTAAGTTTTCTAACTCTTTTTCTCTATTATAAAATTTCATCTTATCTCTTTATAGTAATATAGGTTACTGTAATGTATATTACTATAATTTATTTGATTTGTAAAGATATACTTACTTTTTAGTACAGATGAAAGCATAGCTACTCCATGCTCAGTAAAAGCGTATGGTGTAGTTCTTGTTTTAGAAAATTTTGTGGTCACAAATTGTGACCGCAAAACTTCAAACTCTTCCTTTGTGAAGAGTTTGGTTTAAAAATTTCTAATCAAATCTTCATATACTTTACAAAGACCTTCAACTTCTTTTACTGTTGTTCTTTCACCAACAGAGTGAATAGTATCGTTTATCACTCCAAATTCTATAGCTTCAATCCCAAAGCTACCAAAATATCTGGCATCAGAAGTTCCACCGTGAGTTGAATGTTTTGTTTTTAGTCCTAAAACCTTTTGAATTGAATCTTCCATAGCTTTTACCACTTTTGATTCTTTATTTGTAACAAATGGAAAAGAACCTTGAGTTGTTCTAAAGTCATATTCTAAACCATTTAGTTTTTCATGGATAAACTCTTCAACTGATTCTCTTGTAGTATTTGTAGAGTTTCTTACATTGAACATAAGTTTTAGTTCATTTGGAGTTACATTTGTAACTTCCATACCACCTCTTATATCTGTGATAACCATTTTACTTGGAGCGAAATATTCATCTCCATTATCTAAATTATATCCAGCAATTTGAGGTAAAATGTGAGCGAAGTTGTGAACCGGATTTATACATTTTTCAGGGTATGCAGCATGTCCTTGTTTACCTTTAATTGTAATATATCCATTGATACTTCCTCTACGCCCTACTTTAATGGCATCTCCAAAAATCTCTTCGCAAGTTGGCTCTGCTACAACCGCATATTGTGGAATAAAATCAATCTCTTTTAAGTGTTCAAGCATTTTGATGGTTCCATATGTACCCTCACCCTCTTCGTCACTTGTCATTAGAATACTTAATGTCCCATCAAAATCAACAGCATGTTTACAAGCATATAAAAAAGCAGCATCTCCACTTTTCATATCTTGTGTTCCTCTTGCTGTTATAACACCATCAATGATATCTGCAGCAAAGGGGTCTACATCCCAACCTTGTCCTGGTGGTACCACATCAATATGTCCTGCAAAACATAAATGTTGTGGATTTTCATTAAATTTTTTATAATAAAATCTATTTTTAACACCTTCCATATCAACACTGATACACTCCCAAGTATCTCCAAGATACTCAGCAATAAAATCAAATGCACCATCATCATCAGGTGTAACAGATTTAAATTTTAATAGCTTTTGAAATAACTCTATAACTGTCATTAATTGTTCCTTTTAGTTGGTGTGATTTTAGCCAAGTTAATATTATTTTGTTATAATAGAGAAAATAATGAAGAAAATTAGGACTATATTAAGGAATAAACCAAAGGATTAATTATGAAAAAAAATAGTATCTATATAACCCTTATATCCATTGTTGCAATATATGCTATTGTTGGATTTGTAGCTGTACCAAAATTACTAAAGCCACAAATTCAAAAGATTTTAAATGAAAACCTTACCCAAAAAGCTAAATTAGAAAAAATTGAATTTAATCCTTTTTTATTAAAATTATCTTTACAAAACTTAGAAATTTACAACGAAAAAGAGACTACAGCAAAAATAGATAATATTTATGTTGATTTTGCTGTTTTAAGGTCAATTGATGAACTTCATATAGCTTTTAAAGATTTAAAACTTGTCAATCCCTATGTAAATATTATTGAATATGAAGATGGAACTTTTAACCTACAAAAACTTTTAAAAGAGAAAGAAGAGGAAAAAACTAAAGAGGAAACAAAAACTGCTAGTTCAGATATAAAGTTTCAGATATATAGAACTATTTTAGAGAATGCAACTATTAATTTTACAAAATTAAATGAAGAGGATGAGCCATATAAATTAAATATTAGTAAATTTGATTATACATTTTATGATATGGGTACATTTAGAAATATTTTAGCTTCACACTCTTTAAGAATGTTGATTAATCAAAACAGTGAATTAGAGATAAATGGAGGCTTAAAACTTGCTCCATTTAAAATGTATGGAAATATAGAACTAAGAAATATTAGACCAAAAGAGTTTTTAGACTATAAAAAAGATTTGGTAAATTTTGACCTAAATGAGGACTCTTTTATTAATCTAAAAATAGGTTATAAAGTTGATACTGAAAATAAATTAGATGTGATTTTAAATGATGGTTATCTAGCATTAAATAAACTTAATATTTCAAAAGATGAAAAAACACTAACTTCTTTAGAAAATTTTGTAATTGATAATATAAACCTTCAATACCCAAAAAACAATATTGATATAGATACAATAGCTTTAAATCAATTAAATCTAAATGCCATAATAGATGAAAAAGGTGAAATTAACTTTGCAAATTTAATTGTAAATGATGAAAAAAACGTTGTAGAAGTTAAAAACAATGAAATAGAAACAAATGATTCACAAGAAGAGAGTAAAAAATGGATTATCTCTTTAAAAAACTTTGATTTAAAAAAATCAAATATAAAATTTGACGATTTATCAAATAAACTTTTTACAAAAACAAATGATTTAAATATTGCATTAAAAGATTTAAATATTGATGGTGATGACATTACCCTTGCAAAGTTATCTTTGTCAAAACCAACTATTACAATCAATGATAATAAAAACAATTTATCAATTTTAAATAAAGAGTTGGAAATAGATGCAAACAATTTTTCTTTTACAAACTCAAATATCTTACTTGATGAAATAAACATAAAAAATAGTGCTTTAGATTTTGAAGATTTAAAAAATAAAAACACTATTTTTAGTAAAAAAACTGATTTATATATTAGTAAAATCAACAAAGAGAATGAGAATATAAATATTTCAGATATTAAATTAACAAACCCATCTATCTATTTTTTAGACAAGAAAAACTCTATAAATGTTGTGGCTAATTCAAATACAATGACAGCTAAAAACTTTAGCCTAAAGGGAAATGATATATCACTTGATGAAACAAGATTAACTATTCCAACTATTAAATTCAATGATAAAAAAAGTAAAATGAATGTCACAACAAAAAGCCTAAATCTAAGTGCTTTTAATACAACGCTAAAAGAGGAAAAACTAAATATTAAAACAATTAGATTAGCTAAACCATCAGTTTATTTAGTTGATAACAAAAACAATCAAAATATTGTTGCAAAAAACATTAATATAAATGTAAACAAAATCTCTTTTGATAACAATAATTTAAAAATTCAATCTTCAAATATAAATAAACCCTATGTATCAATTACACTTGGAAAAAAAGAGGAATCAAAAGAGAAAGAAGTTGAAGAAAAAACAGTAAAAAAAGTTTCAAAACAAAAAAGTGATTTTAAATTTGATGTAGGTCCAGTAAAAATACAAAATATGAAAATGACTTTTGAAGATAAAAATCTTCCAATCCCATTTAAAACAAATATAGATGAATTAGAAGGTAGTTTTTCAAGACTAAACTCAAGTAATTCAAAACCTACAAAACTTCAATTAGAAGGAAAAGTTGATAAATATGGTTATACAAAAATTGTTGGAACTGTAGATATAAATGATATTAAATTACTAACAGATACAAATTTATTATTTAAAAATATTGCAATTAAAAACTTTACACCTTACTCAGGTAAATTTGTAGGAAGAAAAATTGATAGTGGGAAATTAAATTTAGATTTAAAATACAATATCAAAAAATCTGATTTAAGTGCACAAAACTCTGTTATTATAAGTGATATTAAATTAGGTGAAAAAGTTGAAAGTCCTGATGCAGTAAATCTTCCATTGGAACTTGCAATTGCCCTATTAGAAGATTCAGATGGAATTATAGATATTGATTTACCTATCTCAGGAAATGTTGATGACCCTCAATTCTCAATTGCACCTATTGTCTGGAAAGTATTTACAAATTTAATTGTAAAAGCAATAACTTCACCATTTGCATTACTTGGAGCTATGTTAGGAATTGATGAAGAAAAAATAAAAAGTATGGATTTTGAGTTTGGTAAAAGCGATATTATCCCTTCTGAAAAAGAGACTTTAGATAGTATTGCAAAACTTTTAGCAAAAAAACCAAAACTCGCAATAAAAATAAAACCAATTTATAACCCTCAAAAAGACAAAAAAGCACTTCAAGATATAAAATTTGAACAGTTTGTTTTAAAAAGAATGGAAAAAATACCTCAAGGGGATGATTATAAAGAAGCTTTAGAAGAGTTTTATAATGAATTAAAAGATGTAAAAGAATTAGATAAAATAAAAGAAACATATTATAAAAAAGACAAAAATGGAAAAGAGTATTTTGAAACTGATAGATATACAGAATACCTAAGAAGTTTTCTTGCTTCTAAACAAAATGTTTCAGAAAAAGAGTTGATTTCAATTACAGAAAAAAGAATTGATAATATCAAAAACTACTTATTTAATATAAAACAAGTTTCAAAAGAATCTATTATTATAGATGATATTACAAAACAAGAAGATGAGAAAAATAAATGGGCTGTGTTTAACTTTGATGTTTCCACAAAATAGAATTATTAGTTTAAGTTATAATATATTTATTTAATTTACTTATAATAATTATTAGGTTAGTATTCTATTAAATTTAAAATAAATGGAATACTATGAATAAATTTTTTATCTTACTGTTAATTTTTATTATTGGATTTTTTACTTATGGGATAGTAACTAAGGAATCAAATGATCCTATAAAAAAACAAAAAAGATTAAGTTGTCAAACAAAAACTACAACTTTTGAAAAAATAGCCAATAAACAACTTGCACAAGAAGCTATTAAACTTCTTGAAAGTTCTAATTATATTATAAAATCTAGAATTGAAAAATCTGTATATATGGAATCACAAATTGATAAACATATATGTGAAGAGAAAGCAAATGAATATTTAAATAAAAGTATAAGTAGATATTTAAAAACAAAAGAAGAAAAAGAACAAAAACTTTTAATTGATTATTATATACTTGAAAATGATAAAGAAGATAAGGGTAAAAAAGGAACAAAGTGTAAACTTTATGCAGGTTATCTAGTCTTTGAATTTAAACTTGACAATAAACTAATTTATAAGATACAAACTGATTATATGAATATGGATACAAGTGATATTCCAGAGAGAATGGATTGTGTCATAAAATCGTTTATAACATTAAAAAACTAAAAAAGGAAATTAAATGAAACAAAAAATATTTAAAGATAAATACCATATTTTTGAGATTGAATTTTCAAAAAATGAATTAAAATTTAAAAATGTAAATGAGATATTAGCGGCTCTAAAAGATAAAATTGATGCGCATCCTGTAATAGCTTATATTTCAACATTTGATCAGTTTTCACAAACAAAAAGAGTAGATGGAGTTATAAGAGAAGATATAAAAGATGCAAAAAACATTATATTTTGTTTTGGTAAAGAGATACCAACTCCTGAGGTTTTAGCTGTAAGACCAAGGGCAATAGGTGTTTGTGAATTAGAAGACTCTTTTGTAGTAAACTTTTTGGAAGCGCCAAATGAACAAGCAAATATAATCATGGAAGAAATGATTAAATCATTAAAAGACTAGTTTTAACTAGTCTTTTTTTTATTATTAATTCTTACTACTAAATATAAAAAAATAATTAATATTTTAAATAATAATATAAAACTCATTAAGAATATTAAATTACAATATATCTAATAAAAAAATAATTTTATTAAATAAAAAGTTTTTTTAACTTGAAAATTATAAAAAAATTATGTTAAACTAATGTAATGAAATTATAAAAAGTTGAAGGATATTTATGGGAGTTGATTATTTAGATGAAAACTTAAATATATTTCTCTCAGAAATAATAGATCAAGCAGTAAATGGAATGCTAATTACTGATCCAAAAAAACCTGACAATCCCATAATCTATGCAAATAAAAGTTTCTATAAAATGTTTGATTATACTAAGGATGAAGTTTTAGGTAGAAATTGTAGATTTTTGCAAACTACCAATAGAGAACAAAAAGCAATAGATGAAATAAGAGAGGCAATAAAAAAACAAAAAGCAATCACGACAATTGTAAAAAATCAGAAAAAAAATGGTGAAATTGTTCACTGTGAATTAACAATAACTCCAATTTTTGATAAAAACAATGTATTACAATTTTTTTTAGGTATTCAAAAAGATGTTACAAGAGAAGTTGAAATAACAGATAAAATGAATACAGCTCAAAGGTTAGCAAATATTGGTAACTGGGAATATGATATTATGAATAATAATCTTTTTTGGTCTGATCAAATATATAAAATTTTTGAAATAGATAAATCAAATTTTGAACCCTCTTATGAAAATTTTTTAAATGTAATTCATCCAGATGATAAAGAGATGGTAAATAATGCATATTTGAACTCACTTAAAACAAGAAAATCTTACTCTATTCAACATAGACTAAAAATGAAAGATGGAAGAATAAAATATGTTGAAGAAAAATGTGATAACTACTTTGACAAAGATGGTAATCCATACAAATCTGTTGGAACAGTTCAAGATATAAGTCAAATAAAAGAGATTGAATATGAATTAAAAAGGACTATATCTTTATTTGAAAACTACAAAGTTGCCATGGATAAATCAAGTATTGTCTCAAAGTCAGATTTAACAGGGAAAATAACTTATGTAAATGAAAACTTATGTAAGATAAGTGGATATACAAAAGAGGAATTAATTGGCAAACCCCATAGTATAATTAGACATCCTGATAATCCAAAGTCAATTTTTAAAGAGATGTGGACAACAATTAAATCAAAAAAAGTTTGGAAAAAAACATTAAAAAATATTACTAAAAGTGGAGATTACTATTGGGTAGATATTACAATCGTACCTATCCTTGATGATAAAAACGAAATTATTGAATATATTGGTATAAGACATGATGTAACCAAAACCATTGAACAACAAGAAAAATTAGATAGCATTGTAAATACTGATATTTTAACAAATTTAGGAAATAGATATAAACTTATAAATGATATAAACAAAAGTACTAAACCTGCACTTGCCATTATAAATATCGATAGATTTTCAGAAGTAAATGATTTTTATGGATACATAATTGGAGATGAAATCCTTAAAAAATTTGCAGAAAAACTAAACTTTATAAAAGGTTCTAATTGCTGTAACCTCTATCGTTTACATAGTGATGAGTTTGTAATTTTTTATGAAGATATAAATCCTGATTTATTTTTAGAAAAAATTGAATCCATAAATGCTCAACTAAAAAAAGAAAATTTTTATATAGATAATGAAGATTTTATAAATTTAAATTTTACTATGGGTATCTCCTTTGAACAAAGAGATAGAATTTTAAATACTGCAACGATGTCTATTAAGATTGCAAAACAACAAAATGAAGATATTTTAGTTTATAAAGATGAAATCTCTTTAGACAAAGAGTATGAAAACAATATAAAATGGACTAAATCAATTAAAGATGCCATAGAAAAAGACAATATACTAGCTGTATACCAACCAATTATAAATAACCAAACTTTAAAGGCTGAAAAGTATGAGGCTTTAGTTAGAATTAGAAAAGAAGATAAATTAATATCACCATACTTTTTTCTAGAAATTTCAAAGAAAACTAAATTTTATAATCAAATTACTAAGATAATGATAGAAAAAACCATACAAAAGTTCAAAAATCTTGAATATAATTTTTCGATAAATCTAACAATTGAAGATATTTTAAACAATGAAATAAAAGAGTTTATTTATAAAATATTATCAGACTCTCAAATTGGCAAAAAAATTGTTTTTGAAATAGTTGAATCTGAATCTATTGAAAACTTTGAAATTGTTTTAGATTTTATTAAAAAAGTTAAATCTTTTGGATGTAGAATTGCTATTGATGATTTTGGTACTGGTTATAGTAATTTTGAATATCTTTTAAAACTTAAAGCAGATTATATAAAAATAGATGGTTCTTTAATAAAAAATATTGATAAAGATATTCTTAGTGAAAAAGTATGCAAAAATATAGTAAATTTTGCAAAAGATTTGGGGATGAAAACAATTGCAGAATTTGTTGAAAATGAATCAATCTTAAAAAAAGTACAAGAGTTAGGAATAGATTACTCACAAGGATACTTATTTAGTGCACCCCTTGAAAATCTAAAAAATATAAACACGAATAAAGTGTACTAGTTAAGACTTAATCTGACAATTTACTAAAAAATAAAGTACAATTTCTCCTAGATAATAGATTTAGGAGAAATTAAAATGAATCTACATACACAAGAAAAAATCATAAAGAATAAAC
>NZ_VANU01000010.1 GCF_005771535.1 Arcobacter arenosus | reverse complement strand
TCTTGCCAAAGTCAAGATGATTGGTTATAATCCTACAGAGTCACAAGATACGGCGTCATGAAATAACTGACAAAAAATTTCAGGAGAAATTGTGCTGTGTCAGGTCAAGTCTAGTTTTGTACACCTAAGAAATAAAAGAGTACTAACTCTTTTATTTCATTTACATTCTACCTTCATGTAGTTTTACTATTTCTAACATTCTATCATTATTTAAAAGTTCTAATTTTTTATTTTTAAAACTATTGATTATTTCATTTATTTTTTTAGCTTTATCACCAACATGATATATTTTTATACGAGAATTTTTTAATTTATTATATGGATTTATTTCCATCTCTTTAATTATAATTGAGCTTACACCCTTATCATTAAGCCATTGAATTAATTCAACTCCATAGGTACTCGGATTTGGTTCAATTTTTATACTATTTTTATTATAAACTACAAAATATTTTGATTTTTCTAAAGAAGTTGAAATTATTGAGTTTTCACTTACAGAATCTACAGGAAAAATAGTCATTCTAAACCTTAATTAGTTATAAAATTATTTTACTATTCTTTTCTTAAAATTTTCTTTATTTAGTAAGTGGCAAAAAGGAAATAAAGCTAATTTCCTCTTTAACTAGCTTTGTTCCTTAGATTTAAGGTATTTACATGAAGTATTTCATTTAAACTTTGAAAGATCTCTTCTGTATGTTTTTCAATCAATGAAGCTGAATTTTTCAACTGTTTATTATCTACTTTTTTATGATTTAAATCTATATAGTTTTGAACCTCACTGTGTAATGATTCATGGTAATTTTTTAGTTTTTTCCATTCATTAGAGAATACAAACTCTTTTTGCATATTTTCACTATCAACTATCCACTTACCTAAGTTACAAGATTTACAATCAACTACATTAATAGAAGAGTATGAATCTAAATCTTTAAAATATCTTCTTTTAAAATTGATATGATTATTTTTATATTTTGAAACATCAGAAATCATTTGAATATCATCAACCATATCATAATACTTGTCATTAATATTTGCTTGTTTTGTTATCCCTAATAGTCTATTTGATAATTTAGAAACCTCTTGAGATAATAAATCTATTTCATGTGAAGTTTGTGCATTTTTTTGTGTCATTTGATCTATTAAGTTAATTGCACTATTTACTTGAATCATACCACTCTCTTGCTCTTTTATGGCAATTGTTACATTATCAATAATCTTTCTTGTATCAACAATTTTTGAAGAAAGATTGTCATAACCATTAATCATATCATTTGCAATATTTTTACCTTCATTTGATTTTACAGTTGCATCTTCTACAAGTTTTTTAATCTCATTTGCTGCATTTGCACTTCTATTTGCTAGATTTCTTACCTCTTGTGCAACAACTGCAAAACCTTTTCCTGCTTCGCCTGCCGTTGCAGCTTCTACTGCTGCATTTAATGAAAGGATATTTGTCTGAAATGCAATTTGATCAATCACGGCTATAGCATCACTAATAGCACTTACTTTTTCATTTATCTCATCCATAGAAGTGGAAGTTTTTGATGCTAATTCATTTCCTAAAGTTGCACTATTACTTAAATCATCAGCAATTCTTAACATCTCAGTAACATCCTTTGAGCTACTTTTCATATTTGATGTAATTTGTTCAATTGAAGCTGCTGTTTGCTCTAAAGAACTTGCTTGTTCATTTGAACTATTTGATAATATTTGAGATGACTTAGTAAGAGTTTGAGTATTGTTTTTTAATTCATTTCCTGCATTTGTAATCATAGCAATCAATTGAGATATAGATTGTCCCAATAAAAGTGTTCTTGTTGAAAGGGTACCAAAATTACCGTACATCCCTACTCTTTGCTCTTCACTTAGTCTAAAATTATATTTACCAAGAGCATAATTATCAAGTAAAAGATTTATATTATCAACTTTATTTTTTGTGTAAGATATCATTTTATTTATGATTAGTCTTAAAGACTCAACCTCATGAGTTGCACCTTTTTCATGTAAACTATATTCTAAGAAACCATTAGAAACCTTTACAATTACATTTGTAATCTCATTTACTACTTTTTTATCTTGTTCAATAATTTTTTGAATCTTTTCAATTTGCACATTCATATCATGGGTCATTTGAGCAAATTCATCATTTCCTTTTACTTCCATAGGTTTTAAATAATCTTTTTCTCTAATTACATATTGGAAGAAATATTCAAGACCTTGTTTAAATACTTTTAAACTAGATACAATTTTTTTAGTCATAAGTGTACTGATTATAAATATAATCACTAACATAATAATTAAAAATATTCCAAAGAAAATAAACTCAGTGTTAAGTTGAGAGTTTTTCATCTCAATATATTTATTAATGTCTAAAGTTACTTTATCAACTAACTTCTCATAATAATCAATTCTAGAAGTTGATACTTCAACCCATTTTACTTTTTGTGCACCAAAAATATTTTGATTTAAGTTTTGTAAAGATTTTACAGTTTTACTTGTATCTAATCTCACAATTTCATCAATCTCTTTAATTGTTTTCCCCTGTGATAATCCATCAGAAATATCTAAAACATTTCCCATATAAGAATCAAAACTATTTTTAATAATTTTTAATAATCTCTTTTCCTCTTTTGTAATGCCATTCAATCTTCTGTATTTGTTAACACTTCTTTTTATTGCTGTATGATACTTTTGAACATTATTTAATGATTTATTATCGTTTCTAAGTAAATAGTTCTTATAATTATGAATAAGCCCACCATATCCAGCATTAGCATAGATATCACTTATAATTTGATCTTTTAAACTTTTATCAAAAAGTATAGTTCTAAACTTAGTTAATTGTTTACATTTTTCACAATTTTTTTCATTTTCACTATATTTAAGATTATCTACTGAAGCAATTTTTTTAAATTGCTCTAAAAATATATTTTGATTTGTTACAAGTTTATTAAACTCAATATTTTCTTTATTTAATAAAACTCCTTTATCAAAAATATTTTTTACCAACATTCTTTCCTCTTCAGCATTAATCAAAAAATGCACTAAAAAAATGTATCCTTGTAGTTTTTTTGATAATTCACCATCATTACTATAGGTTACAACATCATCCATAAAAGACAATAATATCTCCATGAAGTTTTTATAGTATTTATTTAATTCATCACTACTAATTGAAAGCTCTTTTATTTGTTTTCGAATATTATCTTTTTCTTTAAGTAACTTTTTTAATTGTGCTATTTTCTTATTAAAAGATTCTTCATCATTGCTAATTGATTCAATATTTTTTTGTAATGTTAAAATATTTTTATCAACTTCACTTTGAATTAATTTCAACTTGTCATCATTGCCCTTACCATAAGAGTCGATAAATTCAATACTATACTCACTTTCTTTTTGTAAATTTAGTGATAGATTTGCAGAACTAATGGTAAAACCTAAATACTCTTTTGTATAGTTGATTGAATTTTGTTTTTCTATTTTTTCTATTAAAAGAGTATAAGCAAGTAATATTACTAAAAGAATTGGAATTGCTAAGGTAAAAAGTATTTTATTTCGCAAAGAGATATTGTTAAAAAAGTTCATATATTTTCCTAATATTATTTTTTATCTGGATAATACTAGAATACAATTACAATGGGGTTACTAGAAAAATAAAAAAATTACTAATTTTTTTAAATATTAAAATAAAATAAATATTTGAAAGATTTTATTTTTTTCTTTTATCCAAAGAAGTGGTGACTTCTTATGATTTATAAAGAAATCAAGATGTGGCAATATTTCTTCAAAACTTATATATGAAGATTTAGGAGGATTAAAATCAACCCAATCATATCTATGGGGCATAAAATATTCACAAGATTTAAAATATTGGTCATTTTTAAACTCATTGTATCCAATATAAAAACCTCGAATATTTTCTTTAAAATGGATATCTAAACTTTTTTTGTAAAAAGGAACATAAATATTTGCTTTAAAACAAATCTCTTGTTTAATATTATTAAAATCAATATCTTCTAAATAAGCCTTAGTTTTTTCATTAAAAAGCAGTGGAAGTTGTTTATGTTTTAATTTATCTAATTTTTTGACTAAAGTATCATCTTTATTTGGTCCAATATATCTATCCAACTCTTTTTCAAAACTAATATCATATAGATAATATTTATATACAAGTTCAATATGCTTGAAACATTTTTCTTTGTTGTCAAAAATTATAAAATCTATTTCACCTAAAGTTTTTTTATTATAAATTATTTGAATATTTTTCTTTATAAGATTATATCTTTTAGATAAAAACAAATAATGTTCAAAAAAAAGTTCTACTCTTTTCCCTAAAGGAAGTTTTTGATTTATTTCTAATTTATCAATTTGAAGATTAGATAAATCTATTTCTTCAAAATCGAATTGTTTTAGATTATTTAAGTTATTAAATAGATGATTTGTTTCATAAAAACCTAAAAATTGCTTTTGGGTATTATTCATATTTTTTCATTTATAAATTTTAGACTTGATAAACAACCATTTAAATATGAAGTCCCAAAAAGATTATAATGATTTAAATAGTGATATAAATTATAGATTATTTTTTTAGTATTATAACTCTTACTTAAAGGTAAATAACTATTATAAGTCTCATAAAAAGAGTTATTAAAACCACCAAAAAGTTCTGTCATTGCAATATCTACTTCCCTATCCGCATAATAAACAGCAGGGTCGATAAGATAAACAGCAGTTTTTGAAAAAAGAACATTTCCTGACCATAAATCACCATGAACTAGTGAGGCATAATTTGTAGTTTCAGTTAAAAGGCTTTCTATTTTTTTAAAGTTATCATCTAAAAAATCTTCAAATTTTTGTTTTATTTGAGTATCTTTTATTAAACTTATTTGATAAGCCAATCTATATTCAATAAAAAACTTACCCCAATTATCACTTATAATATTTTTTTGTGGATTTAAACCTATAAAATTATCATACTCCAAACCATATGATTTGTTTTTTTGTTCATGTAGTTTTGCTAATCCAAAAGCAAACTTTTTAATTAAGTCTTCACTTGCAAATGAAGTTTGGATTTTCTTCATTTGTATTTCACTTTTGTTTACATTTATAATATCAGGGATTTTTAAATAATTGTTATTTGATTTTGATAAGTTTTCTTTTATTAGATTAAGCCCTTTAACCTCTTTAATTAAAGAGTCATTATCAAAGGGATTACTCTTTGTAAAAACAGATGACATTATCTTAATTTATTTTTTGCCAATGTAATATCTGATTGATATTTATAAACCATATAATCGAATATTGTACACCCTTTATTTCTATTAAAAAAAGCTCTCATCTCTAAAAGTCGATAAGACATTCTAAAAAATGCTGTAAATGGAATAAGATAAGTTACAAATGTTTCGTATTTTCTATAGGGATAGTATTTATCAAACTCCTCTTTTAAATCACTAAGTATTTGATTCTCTTTGTAAAGCTGATCTTTACTTCTTTTACTCATTGTTCCAATTGCAATTGAAAAATTTAAAAAAAACATAAATAAATTCAAATTCCAACCAAGTATAAATATCTCTTCGTAAGTCATTTTCCCTCCAAAAGTTAATTATATCTTAGTTTTTGTATAATCTAGTTTTCATAAAAAGGAAATAATTAAATCAATTGAAGAAAATATAAAAGCTAGGAATATGATGACTAAAGAAGAATATGATAAACAAATAAAAATTTTAATTAGTTGGGCACATGCATATTATGTAGAAGATAACCCTATTGCAACAGATGAAGAATACGATAAACTTTCACGAGATTGTCTTGCTTTTGAGCAAGAAAACCCTACTTTATCTCATCAAAACTCACCAAATAAAAGAGTTGGAGGTTTTGTTTTAGATGGCTTTGAAAAAGCATCACACCTGTCAAGAATGTGGTCACAAGAAGATGTTTTTAATACACAAGAGTTAGAAGATTGGATTAAAAGAGCACAAAAAGTAAATACAAATCTAGAGTTTTATTGTGAACCTAAGTTTGATGGAGCTAGCTTAAACCTTATTTACGAAAATGGTTTATTAAAACAAGCTATTACAAGAGGTGATGGAAGTGTTGGAGAAGATGTAACAAATAATGTAAAAACAATACACTCTATCCCTTTAGAAATTAAAGAAAAATCTTTAATAGAAATTAGAGGTGAGATTGTTATTAGAAAAAAAGATTTTGAAAAAATCAATGAAGAAAGACTAAAAAACAATGAAGCACTATTTGCAAACCCTAGAAATGCTGCATCAGGAAGTTTAAGACAACTAGATCCTAGTATCACAGCTAAGAGAAAACTATTTTTTAATGTTTGGGGAATAGGTGTAAATACACTTGAACATAAAAATATGAAAGATAAAATGGATTATATCTATTCATTAGGTTTTGTAAAGCCACCATTACAAACTCTTACAAAAACAGTTGAAGAGATTGAAGAAGTTTATCATAAAATCATTGCTTCAAGGGATGAGATTCCTATGATGCTTGATGGTATGGTTGTAAAGATAAATGACATCGAAACTTGTGAAGAGTTAGGTTATACAGTTAAGTTTCCTAGATGGTCTTGTGCTTATAAATTCCCAGCAGTTGAAAAAACTACAAAGATTAAAGAGATTATCTTACAAGTTGGAAGAACAGGTGTTATTACTCCTGTTGCTAGTGTTGAACCAACACTTATTGATGGAAGTACAGTAAGTCGGGCAACATTACATAACTTTGATGAGATTGAAAGATTAGATTTAAGAATCAATGATGAAGTGATTATTATAAAAAGTGGTGATATTATCCCTAAAATCACAAAAGTGTTTACGGATAGAAGAAAAGGAAATGAAACTCCTATTTCAAGACCAACACAATGTCCACAATGTGATAGTGAACTTCTTGATGAAGGGACAATGATAAAGTGTCAAAATCTAGATTGCCCATCAATTGTAGTAAATTCTATAATCTATTTTGCAAGTAAAAACTGTATGAATATTGATGGTCTTGGAAATAAGATTGTTGAACTTCTAGTTAAAGAAGAGAAAATCAAAGATATCTTAGATTTATACTCATTAAAATATGAAGATTTAGAAAACCTTGAAGGGTTTAAAGAGAAAAAAATCAATAACCTATTAAATGCTATTGAGAATACAAAAGGAACACAACTACATAGAGTTATAAACGCTCTTGGGATTGAACATATTGGTGAAGTAGCTTCTAAACAAATCTGTTTAGAGTTTGGTTTAGGTGTAATTGATATTGATATTGATTCATTAATTGCCCTTGATGGGATTGGTGAACAAATGGCTAATTCATATGTTGAATTTATGAGAGTAAATCATGAATTAGTTTTAAAACTTATTGAGATAATAAATCCTGAAGTTGAAGAAAAAGTTGAAATTAGTGAAAATGCTTTTAAAGGTACAACCGTTGTATTAACTGGTACTATGAGTGTAAGTAGAGGTGTAATAAAAAAACAACTTGAAGCACTTGGAGCAAAAGTAAGCTCATCTGTATCAAAAAAGACTGATTATGTTATATATGGTGAAGAGGCAGGAAGTAAATATGATAAAGCGATTGATTTGGGGGTTAAAACTTTAACAGAAGATGAAATGAATTCTATGATTTAATTCAAAATAATATTATTATGATACGATTTTTAGGTAAATTATAGTTAAATATAATATTGAGGAGAAGATAAATTATGAGAAAGTTATTTTTAATTTTATGTGCATCTACTTTGATGTTTTCACAAACAATAATATTAGGTGTAGTTCCTCAACAAAGTCCTTTAAAATTAGCTAAAAAATGGTCAAAGGTAACAAATTATTTAAAAGAAAAAACTGGTTATAAAATAGTTTTTAAAACTGAAAAATCAATTCCTACCTTTGAAGAACAATTATATAGTGGTGCATATGATATAGCTTATATGAATCCTTACCATTTTGTAGTAGCAAATCATAAACAAAACTATGAAGCTTTTACTAGAGCAAATAAAAATATTGTTGGTATACTTTTAGCAAAAGAAAAAAGTATACCTTTTACAAAAGATAATTTAAAGGGAAAAACATTTTTATTCCCTGCTCCAAATGCCTTTGCTGCGACACTTTTAACAAAATTTGAATTAAAAAATCATTTCAATTTTGATATTGATAAAGAAGCAAAAGTTTTATATGTAAATTCCCATGATTCTGTTTATAAAGGGATCTCTAGAGATGTTGGATATATAGGAGGTGGTATTATTAGAACATTTAATAACTTTAAAGATAAAAATGATAAAGATAAGCTAAATATAATCTACAAAACAAATGAGTATCCAAGTCACCCAATTGCCTTTCATCCAAGATTAGATAAAGATATTGTAAAAAAAATAAAAGATGCATTTTTATCAATGCCTGAGGATTTAACTAAAACTCTAAGTATAAAAAGATTTATAAAAACAAATTCCGATGAATATGAGATTATTAAATCTGTAAAACCGTTATAAAGAGTTAATATGTCGTTTAAATACAGGTTTATAATCTCTTTTGTTTTACTTGAAATATTTTTTATTACCCTAATTGTTTCAATTAACTTTATAGCAATTGTTGATTCATCAAATAAACTTATAAATGATAATATAAATTCAAAAACAATATTTTTAGAGGATTTGGTAAAAGTTCCACTAAGTATATATGATTTAGCAACCTTAGATAATATAATTGAAAAAGCTCAAGATGACACAATAGTAAATTCAATCATTTTATTAAATACTCAAGAAAAAATAATATCAAGTTCTTATAAATTTGAAGATATGAATCTTGAGGAATTAATAAAAATAAAAGAAGATAAAACCTTAAATTTTAAAGATAAAGTTTACAAGGTTAAACATATCAACATAAAAGAAGAAGATACAAGTTTAGGTTCTATGTATTTGGTTTTTGATTTATCTGAAAATAATCAATTTATACAAAGTAATAAAGAAAAAACTTTAATAATTATATTTATTGAAATATTGATTTCAACAATTTTATCTTATCTTATTGGTTCAAAACTAACAAATAAACTAACAAGATTATCTAATATAGCAATAGATATAGGTAAAAATAAATACCCAAAAATTCCATATACAAACACAAATGATGAGATTGGTTCTTTATCTAAATCTTTTGTTTATATGCAAGAAAACCTTTTAAATAGAACAAAAAAACTCAAAGACCTGACAAATAAACTTGAATCACAAAAAAGAGAATTAGAATTAGCCAATAAAGAAAAAGACGACTTTTTAGCGAATATGAGTCATGAATTAAAAACACCCTTAAACTCTATTAATGTAATAAGTTCAGTTATGTCAAAAAATAAAAATGGTAACTTAAGTGAAAAAGATATACACAATATTACTATAGTAAATAAAGCAGGTAAAGACTTATTAGAACTTATAAATGATGTTTTAGATATCTCAAAACTTGAAGCTGGTGAAATTATTGTAAATAATACTGACATTGATGTTAATAGTTTTTTTACAGAAATTTATGATGGTTTTAAAATGCAAGCAAAACTAAAATCTATTAACTTTGAATTAATATGTGATGAAAATATTGGGTTTATCCATTCAGACAAATTAAGATTAAAACAAATCATTAAAAACCTACTTAGTAATTCATTTAAATTTACCCAACAAGGTTTTATAAAAGTTAATGTTAAGAAAAATGATAAATTTTTAGATGTAAGGGTAGAAGATACAGGAATTGGAATTGAAAAAGAAAAACTTGGGAAAATTTTTGATAGATTTAAACAAGCAGATGGAAGTACAACCAGAAAATTTGGTGGAACAGGCCTTGGTTTAGCAATTTCAAAACAACTTGTAAAACTACTTGGTGGAAATATTAGTGTAGAAAGTAGCAAAAATGTTGGTTCTACTTTTAAATTCTCAATTCTTATAAATGAAGATAAATTAAACCATACCCTAATAGAAAAAACAAAAAATAAAAATATAGAAAAAAATAGAAAAATCTTAGTTCTTAATTATGATCCTTTAAATTTAATGAATTTAATTATCAAATTAAAAAATGATTATATTGTTGATTCTGTATCAACATCAAAAGAATTATTTACAAATATAAGTAAATATGATTTTGATTATATTATAGTTGATTTTACTAATTTAGGTGCGGTAGATATTATAAAACTAAAAGAGCATGAAAAGAAGATAATTGCAATTATAGATAAAGACTCCACTTCAAAAAATATTATCTCAACAAATTTCAACTCTTATTTTGAGAAGCCATTTAAAGAAGAAGAGATAAGAAAACTTATTTCTTAATGATGTCATCAAGGTTAATTAAATCATCTTCTTTGATTAGATACTCATAAACCTCTTCTTCATCAAGCTCTATCTTACTATCAAAATGATTTTCTATTGTTCCAAGCATATTACTAATTTTTCTATCTCTTTGTAACTCTAATTCTTTTTGTTCTAACTTAATTTTATTTTCTTTCATAGAACTTATTATGTTTATAAATGCTTTTAATTTTTGAACTAATAACTCATCATCAATAGGTTTTGTTATAAAATCAACTACATTTTTAGAACTATTATAAGCTTTCTTTTTATAAATATCATCTTCATAAATCCCAGAAATCATAATAATAGGAATATCTTTTGTTTCTTCAATATCTAACAAGTATTCAGCTAAATCATATCCACTAGCTTCTGGCATCTGTATATCAGTCAAAACTAAATCTACATTATGTTTCATAATTTGTTTAATTGAGTCTTTTACACTTGTTGCTTCTATAACATTTATGTTATCAAAATTATTATCTAATAATAAATTTAAAGAGAATAAATTTGCTTTTATATCATCAACAATTAAAATATTGAACTTTTCCATTATTTTTCCTTTTCAATTAAATCAGAGATTAAATTTAGTCCATCTGGCTTTTTATAATTAAAATTAAACTCTTCTTGAATTTGTGATTGGTTACTTTGTTCTTCAGTATAAACAACTAAAGTTTTATTTTTAAAATCTTTTAATTTTAATAGTTCAAAATGTTTTAAATCTGAAGCATCAACAATTATGTATTTATATTTTTCATTCTCTACTTTATATAAAAATTCATTAAAACTATTTAAGTTTTCAACTTCATAATCTTTTTTAAGCTTAACAACTAAAGTTATAAAATTCACTGGATCATTATTAAAAACAATAACTTTTTCTTTTCTTCTTATATGCATATCTCTATCTTTTTCCAACAACTCTTCATTGATTTTATATTTATTAGCTTTGATAGTAACTTTGAATGTTGAACCAACACCCTCTTTACTTACAACACTAATATCACCACCAAGTAAATTAGCAAGTTGTTTTGAAATTGAAAGTCCTAATCCAGTTCCTCCATATTTTCTTGTTGTACTAGCATCAACTTGTTTAAATCTATCAAAAATAAATTCTAATTTATCTTCTGATATCCCTATTCCTGTATCTTTAACTTCAATAGTTAATAAATCCTCATTTAAACTTGCATGGATACTTACTTGACCAGATTCTGTAAATTTAAGTGCATTACTAAGTAGATTTTTAATGATTTGTTTAATTCTATCTTCATCAGAATATATATACCCAATTGAGTTATCACATTCTATAATAAAATCTAAATTTTTCTCTTCCATTTGAATTTTAAATCCATTATAAATTTCATTGATAAATTCACACAATTTTATATCAACATATTTTAGTTTTATTTCACCAGCCTCAAGTTTTGAGATATCTAAAACATCATTTATCAAAAATAGTAAATCGTTACCAGAGTTATTAATAACCTTTAAACTATCCAAATCTTTACCATCTAAATTCCCTTTTTTATTTTTAAGCATAATTGAACTAATTAAATTGATTGAATTTAAAGGGGTTTTTAGTTCATGACTCATATTTGCTAAAAACTCATCTTTTGCTTTAGATAATTCTTCTGCAATATTAACAGCATTGTATAACTCATTTGTTTTTATACTAAGTTCATTTATCATATTAGTAAAGTTTTCATTTAACACTTGCATCTCTAAAACATCAGTTTTTACAAGTTCAACTTTAGTTTTACTTGCATCTTTAATCATAGAAGTTTGTTCAGAAAGTTTTGCAACTGGTTCTGTAATAGTTTTTGAAAAGATATTTATTCTTCTTAATAACAAATAGAAAAATATCACATAAAATAAAAGTAATAAACCTATTGCATAATAACCTATCTTATTAGATAGATTCTTCAAATCATTGATTGATTTAAATACTTCATTTTTATCAACTAAAATCATAAGTTTCCATTGAGTTTCATCAACATTTTGTTGTAGTGTTAAGTATTCACTATCCTCAATTTTTAAAGAAGATCTTGCACTATCATTTTCAATTAACTTTTTAAAATGTGAAGCGAAAGGACTTTTATTTTTTAAAATATTAAACTCTTCAGGTTTTTCTATGGTTTTTAATATTGCATCAGTATATAAATGTTCTTTTAACTCTTTTAATCCAAGTAAGTTTTCAATCTTTTCATTCATAGCAATAATCATACCCTCTTTATCAACCATGAAAATATTAGCATTATAAGGCAGTTTTCTATTTAAAATATTTTTTACAAAACTATCAATTGTAATATCAATACCTGTAACCCCTTCTAAAAAATCACCATTATAAATAGGAACAATACAAGATAACATCCAACCATTTCCTGCTGGGTCTAAGTATGCCCCTGTCCAAACTGGTTCTTTTTTAGGATTATGTTTTTTATCTGCTAAAAAATAAAAATTATAATCTTCCATATGAATGTGGGGACCATATTGATTATATACTTCATCAATGAAAGGATAAAGTCTATTCATATCATCCCAAGAATTGAAATAAGCTGCAACAATATTAGGATTTGTATCAACGATACTTTTGAAATTAGTATCCATAGATTCTGTAAAAGTTGCTTTGTCTTTTTCAACTTGTGTAATATTAGTTTTTGAAGAATAATATAAAGATGAACCTACTTTATTTGTTTTATAAAAAACCCCATTTTCTGCTACTTTAAAACTTGGTAATTCATTTGGCAATGTAAAATTATATGGTTTTTTAAACAACTCTTCATGTTCAAATTGTAAAATTTTAGCTAATCTACTAACCTCTTCTAGTTTATCACTTATAATTGTAGATTCACTTTTTAAAACTTCTTGAGTATGAGATTGGGCTTCATTTAATAAAAGTTCAGTATTTTTAGATGAGATATAAGCATTTATTGAAAAGTACATAACTAATAAGGTAACTTCAACAACAAAAATTGGTATTAAAGAATATCTAAAAAAATGAACAGATAATATTTTTTGTAGGCTTTTTAACTTCATAATAAATCCTTAATTAATCATTTATAATTTTATAATAACAAAGAAGTGTATCAATAAAGTATCAATTTTTCAAATTTTTTTAATATGATACTGCAAATATTTGATAAGTTACAATGTTACCTTTTTATATAGTTTTGAAAAATTATAAAATAATTACTCTAAAATCATCTTTTTTTTCATCCAATTGTTTTATAATAAATTAATTATCTCAAAAGGTACAAGAATGACTGAAAAGAAAAGAGAAAAATCATTAACAATGACTATGTTGATGACACCAGAAAAAGCAAATTTTACTGGAAAAAATGTTCATGGTGGTGAGATTCTAAAAATGTTAGACCAAGTGGCATATGCATGTGCTGCTAGATACACTGAAACTTACGCAGTAACATTATCTGTTGATATGGTACTATTTAAAGACCCCATAAAAATTGGCTCGCTCGTAACTTTTCATGCGTCAGTAAATTATACTGGAAGAACTTCAATGGAGATTGGTATTAAAGTAATATCAGAAGATATCAAAGATCATACTATTAAAAATACAAATGTTTGCTACTTTACAATGGTTGCAGTTGATGAAGAAGGGGAACCTGTATCAGTTCCTAAGTTAGAACCTCAAACAGAAGATGAAAAAAGAAGATATCAAGATGCTATAAGAAGAAGAGAACAAAGAATGTCTTCTAGACATGCCATGCATGTTCACTAAAGAAAAGGCTTAAGCCTCTTCTTTACTTTCTATAAACTCTTCGTATGTACCTTTAAAATCAATAATTGACCCATCTTCTTGAATCTCAATAATTCTGTTTGCAAATGCATCTAATAATTCCCTATCGTGAGATACACAAATAACAGAACCAGGATATTCTAATAGTCCCTCACCAAGTGCAATAATAGCTTCTAGGTCTAAGTGGTTTGTAGGTTCATCTAAAACCATGAAGTTTGGTTGTTCTAACATGATTTTTGAAAGCATCATTCTGTGCTTTTCTCCACCAGAACAAGCTTTTACTTGTTTTTCTTGCTCTTGACCATTAAATAACATTCTACCTAAACAGTTTCTAATCTCAGCAATATCAGCATCTCTATCAAAACTTCTTAACCAATCATATAAAGTCATATCACCTTTAATTAAATCAGTTGCATTTTGAGGGAAATATCCATTTTGAATAGTTGCACCCCAATGAACATCACCAGAATCAGCTTCAACATTTCCAACTAAAATTTCACATAAAGTAGTTTTACCAATACCATTTGGTCCAATTAATGCGATTTTATCACCTTTTTCCAATGAAAAAGAGATATCATTTAATACTAATTTACCATCATATGATTTTGTAATATTATTAACAAAAAGTAATTCTTTACCAACTTCTCTTTTTTGTCTAAAAATAATAGAAGGGTCTCTTCTACTTGAGATTTGAATTGCACCTAAATCAAGTTTATCAAGTTGTTTTTGTCTAGAAGTTGCTTGTTTAGCTTTAGAAGCATTTGCAGAGAATCTTGCGATGAATTTTTCTAATTCTTCTTTCTCTTTTTGTTTTTTATTCATATCAGCTTGTTGTTGTTTTGCCAATACTGTTGATGCAATATACCAATCATCATAATTACCTGTAAACTCTCTAATTTGTTTAAAGTCAACATCAAGAATATGTGTACAAACTGCATTTAAGAAGTGTCTATCGTGAGAGATAACAACCATTGTACCATTATGGTGTTGTAATTGGTTTTCTAACCATCCAATTGTTTTAATATCAAGGTTATTTGTAGGCTCATCTAAAAATAAAATATCAGGTCTTGGGAATAAAACCTGCGCAAGTAATACCTTAAATTTATCACCACCTGTTAATGTACTCATTAAGTCTTGATGCATTGATGCAGGGAAACCTAAATCCTCAAGAATCTTTGTGATTTTAATATCATATTCATATGTTGGATCTTCTTCAACTGAGATAATCTCTAGTTCTGCAAGTCTATTATTTACTTCATCAGTAAACTCAGGACTCATATAAAGTTCCTCTTTTTCTTTTATTGCATTATATAATCTTTTATTTCCTAAAAGAACAGTATCAAATAAGCTATACTCTTCATAAGCAAACTGGTTTTGGCTTAATGTACCAACTTTTTTACCATTTTGAATTTGAACTTCACCTTCAGTTGCATCTTCTTCTCCGCAAAGAATCTTTAAAAAAGTTGATTTACCAGCACCATTTGCACCGATAAGACCATATCTTTTTCCAACATCTAGTTTTAAATTTATATCTTGAAAAAGCACTCTTGCTCCGAATGCTTTTTTTAAGTTTACTACTTGAACCATATTTCTAAACTCCGTTATCTTAATCTAGCGCGATTATATCGAAAAAAACTATATGAAAGGTTAAACAAGCTTATTGTAAAAGCTTACCAATCTCTTTTATTGCTTCTTCATTTTTAAGTCTAAGTTTTATTTCTATTCTTCTTGAGGCATCACTATCTTCTTTACCATCTTCTGTATAAATTGGGTCTAGAAACGATCTACCACTTGCAAGTATTAACTCTTTTAGATTTTCATGATTGTTAAAATCAAGGGATAATAAAAAATCCATAACTGAAAAAGCTCTTTTTTGAGACAATTCTAAATTATAAAGATAAGTTCCCTTAGAATTTGTATGCCCTTCTATTACTATTTTATCAATATGTTTATTTATTTCATTATTATCTAAAATTGTTTGAAAATAATCATATAAAGCACTTTTTAAAGCACTCTTTGAATCCTCTTTTAATACATATTCTCCCTCATCAAATAAAACCTTTGATGATAATCTTAAACTTCCATTTTTAGGATCAATTTGTATTTTTTCACCTAGACTTTTTTTAAGTAAGGTGATAACTTTTACTTTTATCCCTGTAAAACTTTTGATTTTCTCTTTTGTATTTTGCAATTGAGAAGATAATTCATCATGAAGCTTTTCAGAGTTTTTAAGTTTTTGTGTCATTAAAGCAATCTCATCATTTAATGTTTTTGTTTTATCTTCAAATGATTCTATTAAACTTTTTTTGGCCAAAACCTCTTCAAGTAATTTATCTAGTTTTTCATCTTTTTGTTTTGAAATTTCTTTTAACTCTTCATAAGACAAAGCTAATTGCTCTTTTTCTTTCAAACTTATCTCTAACTTTGATTTAGTTTCATTTATATTATCTTTTAAAGTATCAATATTCTTTTGGCTTTCTGCTAATAACTCATCTTTATTTTTTAGTTGTGTTTTATACTCTTCATTTAAAATAAGAGACTCTTTTAAATCCTCTTTTGTTTTTTTATATTTTATCTCCAAAGAGGATAAATCAGTTAAAACATTTTTGATTTTTTCCTCTTTTTTATTCAACTCTTGCTTATTTTTTTCTAACTCTTCTTTATTTTTTTCCAATGCAAGTTTTTCTTTATGAAGATTTTCTTCTAAGAGTTTTGATTCACTTTGTAGTAAAGAGTATTTAACAATAATTGCACCAATTAAAAGGATAAAAACAAATAGAAGTCCTGCCATTAAATCAGCATAAGATATCCAAAAATTAGTGTTATTATTTTTATTTTGCATCAATCAATTCTTTTCCTAAAGCTTTTAAATCCCTTGAAACTAATTCAAAAGATGATAAAACAGAATATATTTCATTATTTAAAGCTTTAGAGTTAGATTTTTGTTCATTTACACTTTTTTCAAAAACTTCACTCGATTTTGTTAATGAGTTTTCTATCTTCTCAAAACTTTCTAATAACTCATTTTGTTTTACTGAAGTTAATTCAAAAACTTTTCCTAAAGAAGCTAGATTTTTTGTTAGTCTTTGTTCACTAACTTTATACTCTTCATCTAAAGCATTAATTTTATCAATTTTTTCTTGGGCAATTTTGTCAAGTTTAGCTATATATTCAGGGGTAACTACATTTTCAATTTTTTCAATAAATTTTTGATTTTGCTCTTGAGCTTCTAAAATTTTATATAACTCAATCTCCTCTTTTTCCCAAATTAGCTCTTTATATTGTAATTTAATCTCATTCATCTCATATTCAATTTTAGTTAATCCTCTTTTTTCAAAAAAGACCCACCAAATTGATAAAAAGATACCATAAATAGAAGCATAAAAAGCAGTTCCAACTCCACTTAATAAAACTGTAATTTCATTTTCTAAAGCCTCTTTAGACTCAACTGTAAAATCTGGCATTGAGATTGCTATAGCTAAAAAAGTTCCTAAAATACCTAATGTTGGGAAAATAGATGTTGCAATACTTGCAAAATTATCGTTTCTAATCTCTTCAAAGTGTTTTTGAAAAAATGGTTCTATATTTGCTAAGGCTTTTTTCTTTCCTGCTAAAACTAATTGGTTTTGATTAAGATAGGTATCAACCTCTTCAATTACATCATAAATCGTGTTTTTATATTGTGCAAAAGAGTACCATGCATTATGAGTGATAAATGAAACAAATATTATAAGAATAAAAAAGATTATAATTATTGAATGTAATTCAGCTTTTAAGGGAATAAAACTATTATAACCCAACAGTAATAATAAAAAAAGAATTAATGGTACTGATAAAACCATTAAAAAACGTGGGCTATTATTTGTTTTGTGTTCATTTACTTTTATCATAAAAAACTCCTTAAAATATTCAAAAATATTTTATCATATTAAAGTGAGAACACACAGTCAAAAAGAGTAAAGAATACTCTTTTTTTCTATTTTAAAGGTCTATAAACTTTAATATTTGTATAGTTTTCAGAATCAATTAAATATTGTGCATGTAATTGACTTAATATCCCTTTATCACAATAAAATAGATATTGTTTATCTTGTGGCAATTTTTTAAATTCATTTTTTAAATTATAAAATGGAATTTTAAGAGTTTCACAATCACATTCAATACAAGCGTCTCCTTGCCTAATATCTATAACTGTATAATCTCCACCACTTAAATCGTTTACAACCTTTACTTGTCCAATATCTTCAATTTGGTTTACAACTTCATCCACTTCTGTTTCAATTGCATTTTCAACTGCTTTATCTAAAACAGAATAATCAAATTTTTTAGCCTCTTTTTCCATCCTATCGTAAGACCCATGGGTAACTGGATTTTTTGAAATAACACCACAATATTCAGGCATAGCTTCAGCAAATCTTCTTGTACCAATTTTTGCAGCCATCTCCATAATTTCAGGTTTATTCATAGTTGCAAGGGGTCTTAAAACTAATTTATTTGTAACCTTATCAATTAAAGCAAGATTTCTAAGAGTTTGAGAAGAAACTTGAGCAACACTCTCCCCTGTAACTAAAGCATCAATTTTTCTTTCATCTGCTAATCTTTCAGCAGCCATTAGCATCAATCTTTTTAAAGTAACACCCATATAAGATTCACTTGTAGATTTGAATATTTCAGTTACAACATCTTCAAAAGGAACAGTAATAAATGATACCTTATGGGAAGAGCCAAATTTATTCCATAGATAATACGCAACTTGTTTTACACCAATTTCATGGGCAGTTCCACCAAGGTTGAAAAAAACAAAATGTGTTTTAATACCCCTTTTCATCATTAGATAACTAGCAATTGTTGAATCAAAACCACCTGACATTAAAGATAATATATCACCTTGTGTTCCTAAAGGAAAACCTGAAAGTCCTCTAAACTTATGAGTAATAATATTTAACTGAGAGTGAACAAGTTCTACATTTATTGTAACTTCAGCATCTTTTAGTTTTACCCCTTTTGTTTCAGGGTTTTTTGCAAGCATATATCCACCAACTGTTTGTTCGATATGGGTTGATTTAAAGTCTTGTGTTCCTGTTCTTTTTGCCCTTACAACAAATGTTTTTCCTGTAATCTCTTTATACATATATTCATTTACAACAACTTTTATATCATCTAAAGAATTCATATTATCTATTTGTATAGCTTCTTGAACAACTTCTATACCTGGTGTTTCTTGTAACTTCAATCTAATTTCTGTTACATATTCAATACTACAAACAACTTCAATTTTGTCAAAAAACTTTTTAAAACTTGCGCTTTCATCTATTTTCCCAAGCAACTTTTTAAGATTTCCTAAAAGTTGATCAATCATTTGTCTTTTAGCTTTTGTTCCCTTTACCATTATTTCTGGGAAAAACTTAATTATAAATTTTTGAGTTTTAACCTCAATTTTATCCATTCTTACTATACCTTTGATTTTTTGTAAGGGGAATTATAGCATAAGAGTAGTAAAGTTTCACAAATAGAACATATGACCATAAAAGGCTTAAAAATAAAAAAAACTGCAATTTTCACCCTACTTTTAATTTCAATGACAACAATGATGTCAAATGTTGCTATTGTAACTGCCCTACCAAGATTACAAGATTATTTTAGTGATATTGAAAATATAGAATTTTATTCTAGACTAATATTAACCCTACCTTCCCTTTCAATTGCTTTACTAGCACCATTTCTAGGACATTTTGTTTTTAGATTTGGTAAAAAGAATTCAGCTTTAGCTGCTTTATTTATTTTTGCAACAACAGGAAGTGCAGGATTATTTTTAGAGCATATTGAAGCATTTTTATTATCAAGGGCAATGTTTGGTATCTCAGTTGCAACACTAATGATTGTTTCAACCTCTTTAGTAGGAGATTATTTTCAAGGGGAAGCAAGACATAAATTTATGGGCTATCAAAGTGCTTTTATGGCTATAGGAGGGGTTTCTTTTGTCATAGGTGGTGGAATTTTATCAGATATAAATTGGAGACTTCCCTTTGGAATATATCTTATGGGATTTGTACTTATTCCTATTGCATATTTATTTTTAATTGAAAAAAGAAAAGATGAATTATTTAATTTAGAAGATGAAATTACTGTACCTAAAAAACTAATTGGAATATATCTCTTAGGTTTTTTTTATATGTTAATATTTTTTATTCTACCAACACAAATTCCATTTTTGATCATAGATACCTTTCAAGCATCAGGAAAAGTTGCAGGTTTTATAATAGGTTTGGCATTTTTTGCAAATGCTTTAGGTGCTATAAGTTTTTCTAAACTAAAAAAGAGATTTGACTTTTTTTCAATTTATATCATCGCTTTAACAATTATTGCCATTGGTTTTATTGGTGTAGGATTAGTAAATAATCTAAAGCTATTTTTCTTAACAAGTACCATTTTAGGGTTTGGTGGTGGAGTTATGATGACAAATGTAACAGCTTGGATGTTAAGTAGAACCACTTTTGAAAAAAGAGTTAAATCTTCTGGCTATATGACAAGCTTTATGTTTCTTGGACAATTTTGCTCACCTATTGTTTTTCATCCATTAGTATCAAATTTTGGAGTTCAAACTTTTTTTGAGATAATTGGAATTAGTTTATTTGCTATAATTTTTTTAATAATGTTTTATAAACTAGCTATTAAAAGCTAGTTTATAAATTCAACTACATCTTCTAGTTTTTCTCTTAATTGTTCCGATTGAGGATTAATTCTATAACCAAAAGGTAAAACACAAGATACTTGGTATTTTGTTGTATCTAAACCTAAAACTTTTTCAACATTTTCTTTTTCAAAACCTTCAATAGGACAAGTATCAATACCCTTTACAGCTGCTGCTGTCATCATATTACCCATTGCAATATACGTTTGTCTAGCTGTCCATGAGTATACATTTTCATCACTACTTAATACATCTTTTAAATGAGATGAATAAATACCTTCATAAAAGTCTAATTTTTCTTGAGGCATATCTCTTCTTCCAAATTTTCTCATTGGCTCACCAGATTCTGGCTTAACATTTTCAATTGCTGCTAAGATAATAACTAAGTGTGAACATGTAGTTATTTGTGGCTGATCCCAGCAAAATGGTCTAATTTTTGCTTTTAGTTCTTCATTTGTAATAACTAAAAATTTCCATGGTTCCATACCAAAAGAAGATGGCGACTTTCTACCAACCTCTAAAATAAAATTCATATCTTCATCAGAAACTTTTTTATTCTCATCAAATATCTTACAAGCATGTCTGAAGTCCATAGCTTCCATAAATGTTTTTTCCATATATCTTCCTTAAAAAATGCCCCATTTTTTTAGGGACCCAATTAATATTAACTACTTTTAACGTAATTTATAAAAAATTACTAAAGTAGCAAACTCTAAAGAGAACAACTAGTTGTTCTACAAATTAATCTATAAACTCAAAACCTTGAGTTTCGTAACTTTTTGCAACTTTTCTATTATATATTTTCTTATAATAGTTTGACATTTGTTCACAATATGATTGCATATAATTCATATTATTTTTAACTCTAAAATCTTTTAATTGAACTTCGTATTTTAATACACCTTCCTTTACTTTTTCATTATCATATATATCTTCAAGAGCAAAACTTTCAAATGGTATTCGAGGTTTAAGAGGAGATTCTTTTGCTTCTTTTGTAGATACCCCTATAGTAGTTCCAACAATTGGATAGGTCTTTTTTGGTAGATTCAGAAGTTTAATCATCTCTTCTGGATTATTTCTAATCCCACCGATTGCTGTAGTTCCATAACCTAAAGATTCAGCAGCAACTTGTAAGGCACTTAACATAATTCCAGCATCCACTGCACCAACTAAAATTCCTTCAGCTGATTTGTCAATGTTCTGAATCTCATTTGTTTGAGATACAGCAAAACTAGTTCTATTAAAATCAACAACAATAGTTATAAAAACATCTGCATTTTCAATTTGTTTTTGTCCACCTGCTAATTTTGCAATTTTTTTTATAGTTTCTTTATCTCTTGTATAAACCAAAGATATTTGTTGTCCATTAACTGAGGTAGGAGCCCTTTGAGCTGTTTTCATAATAAGCTCTAAATCTTCATCTTTTACACTTTGACCTGTAAACTCTCTTATTGATTTTCTAGAACTTAATTGTTTTATTGTCTCATTCATAATATTTCCTTATTATAAAAAATTCTCTTTTAAAACACCTTCTAATCTAATTAATTCTTTTTCTAAATCCATGTCACCTTTAAATATATCATGAATAGAATATGTTTTCATAGCTTCTAATCCTAAAAACTGAAAAATTTTATGGGTACTTATATTGGCTTCATCTAAAGATAAACCATCAAAATATCCATCTTTGTTTGAAAATTCTGATGTAGGACAATTATATGTTAAACTAAGCATATATTTACCACTTAATAATCCACCACTTCCATATTTTTTTGATTTATCTTCTCTACTTCTTCCATCATTTGCATAATGAATTCCTGAAGTTAATACTTCATCAAAATACTTTTTTGTAATCCAAGGTAAGCCCATCCAATAAACAGGATATTGAAAAAATATATAATCTGCCCAAACTAATTTTTCTTTTTCCTCTTCAATATCATAAGATTTATCTACATATGTAAACTTTACTTCAAAATCATTTTTCTCAAAAAAAGTTTTTGCACACTTTATTAAATCATTAGTTAGATTACCTTCAGCAACACCATCATAATGTTGATGTCCATTTATAATTAATACTTTCTTCATATAAATCCTTTATCTATTTTTAATTTTTAATTAGTCTTGTTTCCCCAGAAACATTGATTGACGAGTTTGCTTTATCTGTATAATTAACTATTAATTTACTAGGTTGATTCATATCAAACCCTTGTAAAATCTCAATTGTTCCAGATTCTTTAAATTTTAAATCTCTTAAGTATTCAGCTAAAGCAACTGCCGCAGAGCCAGTTGCAGGGTCTTCATAAACTCCACCATACGCAAAAGCATTTCTAGAGTAAAATAAGTCTTCAGATTTAAAAAAAATCAATGATATCGTTACAAATTGATGTTTTCTCATAAAATCTTTTGCTTTTTCAAAATCATAATTCATTTGTGCTAATTTTTTTTCTCTATTTAAAAAGATTATGGGATGTAAATTTCCAGAATTTGATACTCTAATAGGAAAACTTGGATTTAAATCATCTTCATCTAAATTGAAAATTTCTAGCAACTGCTTTTTAACATCTATATCAATATCTTTTGTACTAGTTTGTAAAGAAGAGAAAGAAGAGATAATTTTCTCTTTTTCAAGTTTTACATCAAGATTAATAATTCCATTATTAATTTTTAATTTATAAATTCCACTACCAAACTTTTCTCCTAATACTCTACCACTTGCTATAGTTGCATGACCACAGAAGTCAATTTCCATTTCAGGGGAAAAATATTTTGTTAGAAATAAATCATTTTCCTGCGTTAAAAAAACTGTTTCAGAATAATTTACATCTTTTGCAATTTTTAGCATCTCTTCATCACTTAATAAATCATCAGTTAATACTACACCAGCTGGATTACCACCTTTATTTTCATAAGAAAATGCAGAAATTCTTTCTATTTTCATAATAAAACCTTTTTTATTTTGAAAATTATATACACTACAAACTTAAATGTATCTTACTTTACTTTAGGTAAGTAATAGAATATTAATTCTTTTATGATATAATTATCCAAGAAAAGGAAATATAATGTATTTTATTAATGACAAAGAATATAAATGTTCAGTATCTGTTACCCTTGATATTTTTAATGATAGATGGAAACTTGCAATTATTTGGCATCTTCTTGATGGAGATAAAAGATTTAAAGAGCTTCATGAAGAGATTTCTGAAATTACGCAAAAAACATTAACGGTAAAACTAAAAGAATTAGAAGAAAAAAACATAATTAATAGAGAAGTATTTGCAGAAGTTCCACCTAAAGTAGTTTATTCCTTAAGTGATGCGGGAGATAGATTAAGACCAATTTTAGATGAGATGTATAAATGGGGAATAGATTATGTTAAAGAATATGGCAAAATAAGCTGTGAAGATAATTGTGATATAAATTTAACTAAGTAATTAAATAATGGAAAATTTTGTATTAATTCTACTTGCTATCATTGCAGGATATTTATTAAAGCATTTAAAGATTTTACCAAAAGATGCCCCAGTAGCATTAAATCAGTTTGTGATTTATATCTCTCTTCCTGCTATGATTTTATTACAAATACCAAAACTGCATTTTTCCATGGATATGATGATTCCAGTTATTATCTCATGGCTTGTGATGTTTATAACAGCAGTTTTAACACTGCTAGTTTCTAAATTATTCTCTTTTTCTAAAGAGATTACAGGATCTCTTTTATTAGTAACTATATTAACAAACTCTTCATTTATGGGGATACCAATAGTTAATGCATATATGGGCGAAGAAGCCTTACCTTATGTATTGGTTTATGACCAATTAGGAACCTTTATTGCACTAGCAACATATGGAACTTTTATCGCTTCGTATTATGCAAGTAAAGATAATTTAACATTAAGAATAATTGGTTTTAAGGTTATAACTTTCCCTCCATTTATTGCTTTAGTTTTATCATTATTTTTGATGGGTATTGAATATCATCCTATAATAAGCTCAGTTTTAAGCTCTTTTGCAAGCACGATTGTACCAGTAGCCCTTGTTGCAGTTGGACTTCAATTACAATTAAAACTTCCAGGACATGAAATAAAACCATTTAGTGTTTCTTTATTTATTAAATTAATAGTTGCTCCAATAATTGCATATTTTATAATTAAACTTTTTGGATGGAATTCAACATCTGCCCTTGTTTCAATATTTGAAGCAGGAATGGCACCTATGATAACTGCTGGTGCAATTGCATCTATGGCAGGACTTGCTCCAAGGTTAAGTTCTGCTATTGTGGGATATGGTATTTTATTTTCATTTATCACCACTTATATTATTGCAAAATTGATTTTATAAGCAAAAACTTCACAATTTCTAAACATAAAAACTGTATGATATTAGCTATTTTTAAAACTAGGAAAAAAAAATGTTAAAACTTATAAAAACAGTTTTAGTTCTTTTTGCATTAACATCATTTGCAAATGCAATGGAACAAATTTCAGACAAATTAGTTAAAGAGATTGAATCATTAAATCTTTTTCAAGGTGCTCAAGTAAAAGTTCTTAGAGGTTTTGATTCAGGGGATTTATATCTTTTAAATGTAACTGTTAGAGGTCAACAAAGTAAAATATACTTAACAAAAGATAAAAAATATTTAATTGCTGGAGATGTTGTAAATACAGAATCAGGAAGAGCACTTGATATTCCAGACTTACCAGTTGATATAAAGCCTACACTTGGGAAAGAAGCTTTCACTTTTGGAAAAGGTAATGATGAATATGTATTATTTACAGATCCAGAATGCCCATATTGTAAAAAATTTGAATCATATTTTTCACAAATTGAAGATAAAGTAAAAATTAGAGTATTTTTCTATCCTTTACCAAGTCATGCAAATGCAAAAGATATTTCAATTTATATTATGAGTCAAAAATCTTATGGTGACAAAGTAAAAGCTATGACAACTACAAAAGCTGATACTCCTGCTTTTGTAAATAGAAAAATAGATGAAAAAGAGTTAGCAAAACTAGAAAAAACTCTTGAAGAACAAATGGAAATTGCAAATAAATTAGGTGTTAGAGGAACACCTTCTGTATTTGATACAAAAGGAAATAAAGTATCTTGGGTAGAGATGCTTCAAAAATATGGTGTAAAGGTTCAATAACCTTTACCCTATAACATATTATTAATAGTTTCTATTTCTGCTTTTTCTAAATTAAAATCTTTTATATTTAAATCTAACTTCATATGCTCATTTGATGTTGTTCCATTTAAAGGAATTATTCCAAGTTCATTTAAAAACTTATAAAAAATCTGTTCTTTTGTTTTATTATATTTTTTTGACAATTGATTAATTAGCGATGAGTTTACAATTTCTGGATTTGCAGTCAAAGACCAAAAACTTTGATATAAAATTCCCATTTGCTTACACCAAACTCTAATCTCTTTGTCATATCCACTTTGTGCATAAAACCTATTTTGTACTATTGCTGGCTTAACTTCACTATTATTATATAAATATTTCAAAACATCTAAATCATAACAATTGCTGATTCCTAATTGGCCAATTTCTTTTGAATGATAAAACTCTTCCATAGTAAGCCAAGCTTCAATTAACTTTTTACCAGGGAAAATAGGAGAATGTAAAATATAAGAATCTATATATTCAACTTTTAAGTTCAATTTTGACTTTTCAAAAGATTTTCTAATTTGTGTTTTTAAATCATCTGTTATTAAATATGGCATATTATTTTTATCTTGACCATCAATTGGAGTAAATTTTGTTTGAATATATAACTCATCTCTTTTAATAATATTATCTTTAAAAGATTTATCTATCCCCTCTCCTACTCCTTTTTCATTATAATGTCTTGGTTGTCCTGCTGTATCAATTCCTTTAAAACCTTCTCTTAAAGCTTCATAAACCAAGCTTGACGTTTTATCTTTTTTCCAAGCTGTACCATAAATCATATTTGGAATATTTATATTTTCACTGCTAATAAAAAAACTCAATTTTTTCCTTTATTTTTTATTTATATTTTAGCCGTAAATCATAAGAAATACCAATAAAAAAGGTTTAGATTTTTTACATTTAATAAAGTAGTAACAAAGTCACTTATTAAAAATATCAAAATTATATATTTAATTTAAAGACAAATAGTATAAATTATTATTAAAATCTTAGTTTAATTTTTCTAGATATATTTTATTTAAGTCTAAAATCATTTTTATATTGATAAAATAATTAATATTACAAACTTTAGAATTTCCTATTCAAGGGTTATTTTAAAATTTTATATGTTTAAAAGATAATGATATATTATTATTTAATTGGATTATAATAATATTATTTTGAGGTCAAATATGCAAAATATAAATCACTTTTTAATTGAACAAGTATTTAATGAAAAAAATAAAAGTATTTTAATCTCAAGTAATATAGTAAATAATAATTACAAAAAATTCATATCATTATCATCTTCTAAAAACTATAATTCATTTGTCTCAACTAAAATACAAAACATTAATTTTTTATTTAGTAGCTTAGATATAAGTTTATTAATAATTGATATGAAAGAAGACTATTTAGAACTATTAAAATCATTATCAAAAAATAAACCAGGTTTATTTGTAATTGTTATTGCAGACCCCATTTCTAATCAATTTTTAAATATTAAAAAAAATCTAAATTTTACTTTTTTTGATTTTCTAAAAAAACCTATTACAATCGAAGAATTAATTTATAAAATTGATAACTCACTTGATATTCTAAGTAGCTTAAATATGACTAAATCCAAGTACAAACTACTTAATCAATATAAAGAGACCATAGATAAATATTCAATTGTTTCTAAAACAGATAGTAAAGGTAATATAACTTATGTAAATGATAAGTTTTGTAAGACTTCTGGTTACAAGAGTAATGAATTGTTAGGGAAACCTCACAAGATAATTAGACATGAAGATATGAGTTCTCAAATTTTTAAAACAATGTGGCATACAATAAAAGACTTGAAACAAGTTTGGAAAGGTAAAATAAAAAACAAAAAAAAAGATGGTAGTCATTATTGGGTAGATACTATTATAAATCCTATTTTAGATTCAGATGGTAAAATCATTGAATATATTGCGTTAAGAACCGATATTACAGAGCTTGAGGAAAGAAAAGAGTTTTTAAAAAAACAATTTAATATAACCTATGACAAACTTGAAAATATAAATAGCATCTCTAAGCTATATGAAGAAACATTAGATAAAACAACCATAATATTAAGATTATCAAACGATTTAAAAATACTTCACGTTAATGAACTTTTTTGTGAAACATTTGGATATACAAAAGAAGAATTAATAGGAAGAGACCATCATGACTTATTCCCTAGTGAGATAAAAAAAGAATTTATATTAGATGGAATTAAGATTATTAAAGAAAAAGGTTTTTGGAAAGGTCAACTTAAAGGTTTATGCAAAAATGGTGATATAAAACACTTTATAACAACTGTTGTACCACTAAAAGATAAAAATGATAAGATCTTAGAATTTATGGTTATTAGGGTTGATATTACAAAGGTTGTTCAGTACCAAAAAGAAAAAGAGTTTTTATTATCCTATGATGAACTTACAAAACTAAAAGGTAGAAATGCTCTAAATAATGATTTAAAAAATAAAAAAGGAACTCTTTTACTAATAGATATAATTGATTTTAAAAAATTAAATTCATTGATTGGTTATGAAGGTGCAGATGAGATATTAATATCTGTTGCAAATTTATTAAAAGAGGAATCTAAATTAACATATAGACTTTATGGTGATATTTTTGCAGTTTTTTATGAAAATGAAAAAATTGAATATGTAAATACAAAAGCAATTAATTTAATGCTTAAATTTGAATCCCATAAATTCATATATGATAACTTTGAAATACCTGTATCAATAAATATAGGAATATCAGATACTGTTCCATATTTACTAACAGCAGAAGAAGCAATCTCTAGAAATAAAAAAAGCTTTAATAAAATAGCTAGATATAATTATGATATTAATGAAAAAGCAAGTGACTTTAAAAACCTTGATATGTTGATAAAGATAAAAGATGCTTTAGAAAATGACAATATCGTACCTTATTTTCAAGCAATTGTTTCATTGGAAACAAAAGAGGTAGTAAAATATGAATCCCTTGTAAGACTTATTGATGAAAAAGAAAATAAAATTATATCTCCCTATGAATTTCTTGAAATTTCTAAAAAATCAAAGATGTATTCTCAAATAACAAAAAATGTATTAAGAAAATCAATTGAGTTTTTGAAATCAACAAATATACCTATATCTATCAATATATCATTTGAAGATTTAATTAACAGCAATGTACTAAATTATATTGCATTTTTATTACAATGCAATGAAAAGATTGCAAACTTAATCACTTTTGAAATACTTGAAAGCTCTGAAATAAAAGACTATGAACAAATTAATTTATTTATAAATCTAGTAAGAAAATACAACTGTAAAGTTGCAATTGATGATTTTGGAAGTGGGTATTCAAACTTCACACAACTACTTAATATGAAACCTGATATTATAAAAATTGACGGTAGTTTAATAAAAAATATTGATAAAGATATAAACTCAAGAAACATTGTAGAATCTATTCTAATCCTTGCAAAAAAATCACAAATCAAAACAGTCGCAGAATTTATTGATAATAAGAAAGTTCATAATGTAGTAAAAGAACTAGGGATTGATTATGGACAAGGTTTTTATTATGCAAAGCCAGAAGATTTAATGAAGAAATAAAAATATATAAATTTTAAATTATTAAAATGGGCAAGAACCCATTTTAATTAAGATGTACTAGTTAAGACTTAATCTGACAATTTACTAAAAAATAAAGTACAATTTCTCCTAGATAATAGATTTAGGAGAAATTAAAATGAATCTACATACACAAGAAAAAATCATAAAGAA
>NZ_VANU01000009.1 GCF_005771535.1 Arcobacter arenosus | reverse complement strand
TCTTAACAAACCTTTTATTGTTAAAGAACGTTTGAATCGATACTCTTAACTTCTTTTCGTTAAGTGTGTCACTCAAATTGGACGGGAATTATAATAGAATTTTTACCCCTTGTCAAGAGTTTTTTCTAAAATGTAGCTTAAATTTTGAAATTCCTGCTTTTTATCTATTTATTTCTTGAAATAAAGCCTGTATTAGATTCTATTACAATAGAAGAAGTCCCTTCTTTTAGGGATTTTAACTCAACAGTACATATATTTTCTAGTTTATACTCATTTTCTGAATTTTCAAAATTACTTAATTTTGTATATACATTTCCATCATCTCCAAAGGAAATTTGTCCAATTGAGCTAGTATTATTACAACTAACATTAACCTCATCAATACCAAACTCTTTTGTTAATAAAACATATTTACTTGTATTTGGTCTATATTCACATTTATTAGTTGAGTAGATTTTTTTATTTGTTAAAGGATCAGATAAACTCTCCTCTAAACCTGGATGACCAGTCATATTTGTATCGCTATATATAACATAATAGATACCACCAACATTTTTATTACAGTTTAAAAACTTTAAGCTCCATCTTTTTTTATGCCAAAACAATTCATCATTATCTCTTTTTGAATCAATTAAAGCTTGATACCTGAGCTCTTTTAAATATAAAACTAATCTATTTGTTGCTTTTTCTAAATTGTTATCTTCATATTTGTATATAGTAAAAGTTGATACTATTATTAAAATTGCTATTACTATTAACAATTCAAATAAAGTGAAACTTTTTTTCATATCTTTTTTATAATATATGCAGTGTAGATAATTTTTCCATAATATTTTATATCAAATTTATAATCATATATTTTTAACTCTTTTGTAGTAAGATAAAATTCATCCCCAGAATTGATATTATAAAATTTTAATCTAAGAGATAATTTCTCATCATCAGTATAGATATTATTAATATTGTTCTCTTTTAAATTCAATGCTAATTGTTTTACATAATCATATTTATAAATAAAATGTTTTTTAGGATCTTCAACTAACATATATAATGGCTTATTAACAATTGTAAAAAAAAGATTTGTAAAAAGAACAATTAATACCAAACTACTAATAATATAATATTTATTTCTAAACTGCGGAAGTCTAACTCTAATAGTATGTAAAAAAGTTCTTACCATGTAAGGTAAAAAAATTACAACATAAGGTGCATAATCTTCAATATTAATTCTTTGTCTAAATGATAATATAAAAGAAAATATTAATGATGTCGTTGCTATGTACCAAATAAGTCCTCTTTCTCTTTTTATACCACTTCTATAAACTGTATAAAAAAAATATATAAAAAGTAAGGGAGAAAATATTGTTGCATAAATTGCAAAGGTGTCAACTAAGAAACCTCTTGGTTTTCCAGATGAATCAAATCCGTAAATACTCATTGATATAATAAATAACACTAAACTAATTATTAATAATTTTTTGTCTTTATGTCTTAGAGAAAAGAAAAATAGTGCTAAATATAAAATGGCAAAGGAATTATCAACAAATAAAAAAAGAACCAATAAAGCATAAGAATGTTTTTTTAATTTTTGGTAATATAAAACATATAATAAAACTAAAAAAGTAACTACAATTGCACTATTTACCAATAAAGAAGCACTTATCAAACCTGGAAGTATCATAAAAATGCTCAAAGATATATATCTATCACTTTGTTTTTTGAAAAAATCTTTACTTAAATAAAACATCAATAATAAGCATAATAGATAAAACAATATAAATGGCAATCTTAATGCAATATCATTTTGTCCAAAAATGTATATAGAAGAATTTGTTAAAATAGTTAATAAAGAGGTGTTTTTAAATACATTTAGTGCTTCACCATATGAGATACTCATAGAGTTAGCACTATAAAATAAAGATAATAGTACTACAAAAAAAAGCGTATAAAAAATATTTTTGTAACTATTATCGTTTAAACTCATAATTTTAAGAAATTATCTATTATTTTAAATCCATACTCACTCATAATTGATTCAGGGTGAAATTGAACTCCATAAACTTGTTTATCTTTAATCTCTAAAGACATAATCTCATTATCATCCATACTATATGATGTTGGTATAATAATTTCAGGTAAATTCTCTTTTTTTACTGTTAAAGAATGATATCTAGTTTGAGTAAATTCATCGGGAAGAGTATCAAAAATTTTTGTTTCTTTAACCCTTTTCATTTTAGAAGTTTTACCATGCATCATATTATCTGCTTTAATTACTTCTCCACCAAAAACCTGAGCAATACTTTGATGACCTAAACAAATACCAAATATTGGTTTTTTATCAGCAAAATGCTTTATTACGTCTAAACAAATACCTGCATCATCAGGAGTTGCAGGTCCTGGAGATATAATTATCTTTTCAGGGTTTAAAGCTTCTATCTCTTCTACACTTAATTCATCATTTCTAATTACTTTTAAATCAGCACCTAATTCTAGGCAATACTGAACAATATTGTAAGTGAATGAATCATAATTATCAATCATTAGAATCATCTATTATATTCCTCTATTAGAAAATACATTCTATATTTAAGACGATATTATATCAATATTAACATTAAAATGTATTTTTTAAAAAAAGTAACAAAACTGTAAATCTATCTTCAATTAATTAAGATATAATTTTATTATGAAAATTCTAAAAATAATAACAATACTATTAATACTTATGGCAAACTTGTATTCTAAAACATTAGATAAAGTAACTATACAATTAGACTGGCTACATCAATTTCAATTTGCTGGATATTATATTGCAAAAGAAAAAGGTTTTTATGAAAATGAAAACTTAGATGTGAAGATAAAAGAGTTTGACTACAATATAAATATTTTAGATGATTTATTAAATAAAAAAATAGAATATGCTGTAGGGAAATCATCCCTTATTGTAGATAAACTAGAGGGAAAGGATATAGTTTTTTTATCTGCTATATATCAAAATTCACCAATGGTGTTAATCTCGTTAAAAAAATCAAATATTTTTTCACCAAAAGATTTAAAAAATAAAAAAATCATGATTACTACTGATGCTAAACTTGCAGCAAGTATTAATTCAATGATTATCTCACAAGGGGTATCTTTAGATAATATAAATTTTCAAAAACACTCTTTTAAACTTGAAGATTTGATTAATGGAAAAACAGATGCAATGGCTTCTTACCTTTCAAATGAGCCATTTATTTTAAAAGAAAAAAATATAGACTTTGTTATTCACAATCCAAGTGATTATGGCTTTGATTTTTATGGAGGTATATTTTATACCTCAAAAACAGAGCTAGACCAAAATCCACTTAGAGTAAAAAAAGTCTATAATGCTACATTAAAAGGTTGGAAATATGCCTTTGAAAATATTGAAGAGACAGCAAAACTAATTTTTGATAAATATAATACCCAAAATAAAAGTTTAGAATCTTTAATATATGAAGGTCAAATTTTAAAAAAATTAGCAAAATACGATGAGGGTTTATTAGGTACTTTTGATAAAAAAAAGATTGAAGAGATAAAAAGATTATATCTTCTTTTAGGAACTACAAATAAATCATACTATCTTGAAAATTTTATCTATTCACCAAATCAAATATTAAAAACAAAAAAAGTTGATAATTTTTTAAAGGAAAATCCTTTAACTTTAGTTACTAATAATAACTATCCACCTTTTACTATGATGATTGATAATAAAATCTCAGGTATTGAAATAGATTATTGGAAACTTATAAATAAAAAACTTAGTACAAACACTGCAAGTACATTAATAGTCCATGACATAAAAGAAGCAATTAGTAAGATTGAGAAAAACCCAAATCATGTTAAATATAGTTTTAGTAAGCATGACAAAAAATCAAAACTACTTGAAACTATTCCAATAGCACAATTAAAAATTGGTATTGCAACAAAATTTAACAAGCCATATATTTCAGACTTAAATGAAATAAAAAACAAAAAAATTGCAATAGCAAAAAATGCATTATATTATGAACAAATCAAAAAGCTTTATCCAGATATTGATTTTGTAAAAATTGATGATTTAAATAAGGCTATAAAATATTTAAATGAAGATAAAGTTTATGCAGTAATAGCAAAAGTTCCAGCAATTGCATATGTGATTTCAAAAAAAGATTATCAAAAAATAAAAATTTCTGGAACTGTAGATATTGATTTTGAATTAAAACTTGTAGTAAATAATGGGAATAAAAAACTATTAAAGCTACTAAATGAATCTATTGCTTTAATAAGTGATGAAGAGAGACAAGAGATTAATAATAAATACTATTCAATTGTATATCAAGACCAAGTTGACTACACTTTTATATTAAAGTTTATTTTTCCTTTGGTATTGATTATTATATTGTTACTTATCTATAGTTTTAGATTAAAAAGAGAGATGAAAAAATCAAGTTAAGGTAATAAAATACCTTAACTATTATAATTGGAATTTTTTTATAAATTCATCTGATATATCTAGAATACCTCTTTGTCTTAAAGAATCAATAACTTCTTTTGAACAATCAACATCATCTGGCCATCTTCTTTTAAAATTATCATGTGCATTTTTATTTGTACCATCAACACAAATAGTATTTAAATCAATATAAATATCTCTATTTGAATCAATATTATTTACAACTCTCCAAATTAACATATATGGATTTTCTACATCATTTTGATTAGCATCATCAACAATTACTAATATTTTTAAATTATCATATAATGGTTTTAAATCTTCAAAAAGATATTTTTGACTTCTATTTTTTTCAACAGTAATAACAGTAACTGGATTTTTTGTATCTTTATAGTATTGTTTTAAATTTTTTACATCAGAAGATATTTCTTGCATCTTTTCTAATAATTCATTATCTTCTAAAACTGTAATTCCCAATTCATCAATTTCATCCCCTGTACAATCTAATCCAAGTTTTCCACCAACTGCAAATTTAGGTGAACTATGATCAAGGGCATCAACTACACCTCTAGTAATTAACAACTCATCAATATCAATTCTATTTAAAATATGTTTGCATATTGCATCATGGTCTGTTAAATCAGGAGCATCTTCATTTACAAAAATTGCATGTTTAACAAAACTCATTTGCCCTACTCCCCAAAATGCGTGCATCATTTGTTGAGCGTGTCCAGGATATAAAGTTTTAATTTTTGCTAAAATTAGATTATGAAAAACACCATTTTCAGGCATATAATAATCTATTAAATCAGGAGCTGTTGTTTTTAAAAGCGGAAGGAATATTCTTTCAGTTGCATGCCCCATATATTTGTCTTCCAAAGGTGGTTTCCCAACAACTGTTGCTAAGTACGTAGGTTTTGCCTTACTTGTAATTGCTGTTACTTCCATAAAAGGATATTCCTCTTCTAAAGTATAATACCCAGTATGATCACCAAAAGGTCCTTCTATTCTCATTTTTGAGGTATCAACAAAACCTTCTATTACATAATCATTATCTTTTGGAATATAAATATCATTTGTAACAGATTTTACAAGTTGTGCATTTTTACCTTTTACAAACCCATAAAGCATTAATTCAAATACACCAATAGGAAGAGGTGCTTGTCCACACCAAATATACATTGGATCACCACCTATACCAATAGAGACTGGCATTTTTTTACCAGCTTTTTTATATTCATGGAAAAAGTGATTAGAATCTTTATGAATCTGCCAATGCATACCTAAAGTATGGTCATCATAAACTTGAAGTCTATACATACCAAGATTTTTCATTTCACCATTTAATGAAGTAGTATAAACTTGTCCCATGGTAATAAAAGGACCTCCATCTTGCTCCCAAGTTGTTAATATAGGTAAATCAGAAAGTTTAGCATCTTTTCCAAGTTTTATAAGCTCTTGACACTCCCCTTTACCTTTTAATTTTTTTGGAATTACATTTTTTAATGCAAACAACTTCCCAAAAGTTGAAAGTTTTTCACTAAATGTAGTAGGTGGTTTCATTTTAAGTAGGGACTCTATTTCGTCTCCAATTTTATCTCCATCACCTATAAATAGTTTTACTGCTTTCTCATTACAAAATACATTCATTAATACTGGTACATCAAATTTTTTATTGTTTTTTCTATCAACCACATTTGTAAAAAGAATCGCTTTAGAGTCAGCTCTTTTTACTTCAATATATGCAATATGTGGAATCTCAAGATAAATATCAAGTTCATCATCAATAATTTTTAAAAGATTATTGTTCTTTAAAATTTCTATAGCTTTTTCCATTATATCCTCTAGGTAATCTAATAATTAGTCAAAATCTTATATCATTTTATCAATAAAAAATAGTTTATAGTAGAGGTTTTAAGTATGCTTAATAAAATTAAATACAATTTTGATGAAGTGATTGATAGAGAAAATACTGATTGTGCAAAGTATGATGCACTAGAATTTTATTTTAATGAAAAAGATCTACAACCACTGTGGGTAGCAGATATGGATTTTAAAACCCCTGATGTAATAAATAATGCAATTATAAATAGAGCAAAACATGGAGTTTATGGTTATGCTAAACCCTCAAAAGATACTTATAATCTTGTAAAAGAGTGGATGAAAAAAAGACATAATTGGGAGATTGAAACTTCATGGATTAAGTTTGTAAATGGTGTTGTACCCGCCTATAGTGCAGCAATTGAAGCCTTTACAAATGTTGAAGATGAGATTATTGTTCAAACTCCAGTTTATTTTCCTCTATTTAAAAGTATAAAAGCTAATGGAAGAAAACTTATAAAAAACTCTTTAAAAGAAAAAGATGGTTACTACACAATGGATTTTGAAGATTTAAAATCAAAAATCACACCAAAAACAAAATTAATGGTATTATGCTCTCCCCATAACCCTGTTGGTAGAGTTTGGGATAAAGAAGAATTAAAAGCTTTAGGGCAAATTTGTATAGAAAACAATTTAATTATAATAAGTGATGAGATTCATGCCGATTTAGTATTTAAAAAATTTACTCCAATGGCATCAATTTCAGAAGAAATTTCTAAAATTACACTAACATTAAACTCCCCTGGAAAAACTTTTAACATAGCTGGACTAAATTGTGCATATGCTATTTCTGAAAATGAACAATTATTAAAAAATTTTGAAAAAGAGGCCCAAAAAAGGGAGATATCATCGATTAATGTTTTTGGTTTTACGGCTTTACAAGCAGCATATACTCATGGTGAAGAGTGGCTAGAAGAATTATTAATATATCTAAAAAGTAATATAACTTTTACTAAAGACTACTTAATTAGTCAGGATTCAAAAATAAGTTTTTTTGAACCAGAAGCTACATATTTACTTTGGTTAAACTTTAAAAAAATTTCTAATAATCACGAACAAGTAAAACAAAAGCTACTTAAAGAAGCAAAAGTTGCACTCAATGATGGAACTAGCTTTGGTATCGAAGGAAAGGGCTATTTTAGGCTGAACTGTGCAACTACAAAAGCAAATTTAGAAAAGGCATTGGGTAAAATTGTTACATATTTTTAGTGATTTTTTTTAACAGTATTACAATTCTTCTCAATTAACAAATAAAGTTTAAGGTATTTATCACATATGACCAGATAGTTATACTTTTTATAGTACAATTCTCTAAACAAATCAAAATATGGGATAGATTTATGTCAACACATCTAATTCTTTCATCTATAATATTTGTTACAATAGGTTTAGTTTTAATTGGAGTATTCTTTTTAACTAAATTTCTTGGACCAAATAAAAAAGATGACAAACTAAAAAATACTGTTTACGAAAGTGGTATCAGTAACCCTGTTGGAGGCACAAACATCAGGTTCTCAATTAAGTTTTATCTTGTTGCTATTGGTTTTTTACTTTTTGATGTAGAAATCATATTTATGTTTCCTTGGGCTGTAAACATTTTAGATCTTGGTTATGCAGGAATTATTAAAATGTTTATCTTCATTGGATTACTATTTGCAGGATTAATATATATGTATAAGAAAAAGGCATTATCATGGGATTAGGAGCAGAAGCAAACTTAGGTGATTCAATAATCACCACAAAACTTGACGAAGCTATTAACTGGGCAAGATCATATTCAATGTGGCCAATGGCATTTGGTACTGCATGTTGTGGTATTGAATTTATGTCAGTTGCAGCTGCAAAATATGATGTATCAAGATTTGGTGCAGAAGTTGTAAGATTCTCACCAAGACAAGCAGACTTACTAATTGTTGCAGGAACAATTACTTATAAACAAGCTCCTGTATTAAAAAAAATCTGGGATCAAATGTGTGAGCCAAAGTGGGTTATCTCTATGGGTGCCTGTGCTTGCTCAGGTGGTTTTTATGATAACTACACAACTTTACAAGGTATTGATGAAGTAATACCTGTTGATGAGTATGTTGCAGGATGTCCTCCAAGACCAGAGGCTGTATTAGATGCAATTATGCGAATTCAAGAAAGATCTTATGATGAGTCAATTATCAAAGATAGAGAGAAAAATTTCAAAGGGATTTTAGATGCTTAAACCAGATATGATTGTAAATTCAATAGATTTAAAAGCAACGATTAAATCTCTTAAAGAGGAACAAGACTATACAATTCTTCTAGATATCACAGCAGTAGATTACTTACAATATCCTGATGTTACTCCATCAAGATTTGGTGTAATTTATATCTTAAGAACAAGTGATTTTAAAAAACATTTAACTTTAAAAACTTATGTAAATGATACAACATTAGAAATAGATTCTATTACAGATCTTTATTATGCTGCAGATTGGGCAGAAAGAGAAACTTTTGACCAATATGGAATTAGATTTAAAGGTCATCCAAATTTAAAAAGAGTGTTAAATCACCACCAATTTGTTGGACATCCATTAAGAAAAGATTACCCTGTTACAAAGGGACAAATTTGTACAGAAACTGAAGATTTAATGGATGAAATGGTTCCTTTATTAAAAAGAAAAGGTTATTCTGAATCTGATTTAGAAGAACTTATGATGTTAAATATTGGTCCATCTCACCCTGCTTCTCACGGTACAATTAGAAACTTTGTTGCAATGGAAGGTGAAACAATTACTGCGTGTGTAACTGAAATTGGTTACTTACATAGAGGTTTTGAAAAAGCTTGTGAAACTCACAACTATTCACAAGTAATTCCATATACAGATAGACTTAACTACTGTTCAGCAATGTTAAATAATATTGGTTATGCAAAAGCTATCGAAGATATGTTAGGTATTGATATTACTCCTAGAGCTAAAATGATTAGAATCATTATTGGTGAGTTAAGTAGACTAACAGACCATATTGTATGTAATGCAGCAAATATGGTTGACTTAGGTGGTTTAACAAACTTCTGGTATATCTTTGCTCCACGTGATAAAGCTTATGATTTATTTTCAAAACTTACAGGAGCTAGATTAACTAACTCTTACACTAGAATTGGTGGTTTAGAGTTTGATTTATATGAAGGTTTTGCTGAAGATTTAGAAGATGTATTAAAAGATGTAGAAAAAGCAATTGATGATTCTTTATCTTTAGTTGCACACAATAAAATTTTCCAAGATAGAACTCAAGATGTTGGTGTAATAGATGCAAAATTTGCATTAGATGCTGGTATTACAGGTCCTAACTTAAGAGCAGCTGGAGTTCCTTTTGACTTAAGAAAAGATACTCCATATTATGGATATGAAAACTTTGACTTTGATGTTGTAGTTGGTTCTCATGGTGATGTTTATGACAGAATCATGTGTAGATTTGAAGAGATGAGAGAATCAATGAAAATCATTAGACAAGCTATGAAAGAGCTTCCAGATGGTCCAATAAATGTTGATGCACCTGGTATTTTCTTACCATCTAAAAAAGATGTATATGGAAATATTGAAGGATTAATGAATCAATTTAAACTTACTTTTGAAGGGATTAAAGTTCCTAAAGGTGAATATTATGGAGCAACTGAAGGTGCTAATGGAGAATTAGGTTTTTATACTGTGAGTGATGGTTCAGGAACACCTTACAAAATTAAGTGTAGACCACCATGTTATTATGCATTAGGTGGATATGCAAGAATTGTTGAAGGTAATATGTTAGCAGATGCTGTTGTTACAATGGCAAGTATGAACTTTATTGCTGGGGAGTTTGATAGATAATGAGTAAATTTAAATATACTGAAGAAAACGAAAAAGAGTTTGCAAGAATTGCAGCAAAATATCCAAAAATCGATGCAATGATGCTTCCAGCACTATGGTTAGTACAAGAGCAAGAGGGTTGGGTATCTCCTGAAGCTATGATTTTTGTTGCTGATAAATTAGGGAAAACTCCAATTGAAGTTTATGAATTTGCAACATTTTATACAATGTTCAATTTAAAACCAATTGGTACATACCACATAGAATTATGTAAAACTTTATCTTGTATGTTAATGGGAGCACCTGAGCTTAAAAAATTCATTAAAGATACTTTAGGGATTGAACCTGGGCAAACTAGCGAAGATGGAAAATTCCATTTAAGTGAAGTTGAATGTCAAGGTGCTTGTGGTGGAGCTCCTATGATTGCATTAAATAATGAATATCATGAGAATTTAACTATTGATAAATTAAAAACTATTATAGAGGGGTGTAAGTAATGGCTGTAGAGTTAGTAAAAATTGTAAGCAAAAACTTTGACATTCCAGATTCTCATAAATTAGAAGTTGCTTTAAAAAATGGAAGATATGAATCTGTAGAAAAAGCATTTTCAATGAAACCTGAAGATATAACTGAAGAGGTTTGTAAATCAGGTCTTAGAGGAAAAGGTGGTGGTGGTGCCGCTTGTGGACCAAAATGGAAATTAATGCCACCTGTTGATGAAAGACCAAGATATCTAATCGTTAATGGTGATGAATCAGAACCAGGTACTTTTAAAGATAGACAAATTTTCCAATACGATCCACACTTACTTATTGAAGGTATTATAGTTTCTTGTTGGGCTATGCAAGCAAATGATGCGTATATTTATATTAGAGGTGAATATAAATGGTTCATTGATAGATTAAATGCAGCAATTGATGAAGCTTACGAAGCAGGAATTATTGGTGATAAAGTTATGAATAAGTACGACTTCAGAGTTGATATTACTGTTCATAGAGGTGGAGGAGCATATATTTGTGGTGAAAAATCTGCTTTAATTGAATCAATTGAAGGTAAAAGAGGACACCCTAGACTTAAGCCACATGGAAAAGAGTGTGAGTGGTTTTATGGAATGCCTGCAACAGTTAATAATGTTGAAACAATCTCATCAGTACCAAATATTGTATTAAATGGATATGAATCATATACTAAATGGGGAACAGAAAAAGCTCCTGGAACTATGCTTTTTGCAATGAGTGGACCAGTTAATAACCCTGGAGTTTATGAACTTCAATATGGTGAAAAAATGATTGATGTTATTAATGAAATTGGTGGAGGTATGAAAGATGGCCTTAAATTAAAAGCTGTTATCCCTGGTGGAGCATCTTGTCCAATTTTAACTGCCGAAGAGGTTGAAAAAGCTTATTTAGATTATGAATCTATGTGGGATATTGGTTCAACATTGGGTACTGGAGGAATGATGATTATTCCAGAAGGAACATCAATGGTTGATGTTGCGAAAAACTTAATAGAATTTTATCACCATGAATCTTGTGGACAATGTACACCTTGTAGAGAAGGAACTGGTTGGATTGATAAAACTATCAAAAAAATTCTAGAGGGTAATGGTTCGGAAAAAGATATTGAAACTATACTTGATGTTTGTGAAACAATGAATGGTAAAACTATTTGTGTATTTGCACCAGCAGTAAAAGATATTATAAAAAGTATAGTTGTTAAGTATAGAAATGAATTCACTGAATATTTTAATAAATAAAAAAAGTAAAAATTAAGGAGATAATATGGGAAAGAATACTTTTACGTTAACAGATAATAGAGATGGCAGATCTTTTGAGTATGATATTTTAAAAGGTACAAGAGGACCAGATGTAGTTGATATTAGATCATTTTATAAAGATTCAGGAATGTTTACATATGATCCTGGTTACACATCTACAGCATCTTGTGATTCTAAAATCACATTTATTGATGGGGAAAACTCTGAGCTTAGATATAGAGGTATCCCAATTGAAGAGTTAGCAGGTAAAAGATCATACCTAGATGTTTGTTATTTACTATTTAGAGGAAATCTTCCAACTGAACAAGAATCAAAAGATTTTGACCTAGAGATTAGACATAGATCATTTTTAGATGAAGGTATTTTAAGATTATTTGATGCATTACCAGATCATGCACATCCAATGGCAACTATGGGTGCAGCTACTATGGCTCTTGCTACAATATATAAAGATCATTTAAACTTAGAAAATGAAGAAGAGTTTAAAATAATGAGAAGAAGAATCTTAGCAAAAATGCCAACTATTGCAGCTATGGCATTTAGAAACTCTAGAGGTGTTCCAATGATCTATCCAGATATTGATAGATATTTCACTGAAAACTTCTTATATATGTTAAGAGCTTATCCAGGTGGTAAACTAAAAAATCTTGGAAATGGATTACATGAAGAGATTAAACAAGTTGAAGTTGATGCCCTTGATGCTATTTTAACTTTACATGCAGATCACGAACAAAACGCTTCTACAACTACAGTTAGAAATGTTGGTTCTACAGAAGCTCACCCTTATGTTGCAATTGCTTCTGGTATAGCAGCACTTTGGGGTTCTGCTCACGGTGGAGCAAATGAAAAAGTTATGGATCAATTACAATTAATTGGTGATGTTAAAAATGTACCAACTTATATTGCAAAAGCAAAAGATAAAAATGATCCATTTAGACTTATGGGATTTGGACACAGAGTTTATAAAAATAGAGACCCAAGAGCTCAAGAATTAAAAAGATTACAAGATAAATTAAAAGAAGAGCTAAACCTTGATTCTAAACTTCTTGATATTGCATCGGCAGTTGAAGAAGCAGCTTTAAGTGATGATTACTTCAAAGAAAGAGGTTTATATCCAAATATTGACTTCTACTCAGGTGTAATTTTAACTGCTCTTAAAATTCCAGTAGAGATGTTTACGCCTATTTTCGTTATTGGAAGAATTCCAGGATGGTTAGCACAATGGTCTGAATTAAAACAAGACCCAACAGCTAAAATTGCAAGACCAAGACAATTATATACAGGTAAATAAAATAAAAGCGGTCAGAATAAAGGAGATTACACAATTATGAGTGAACTTGTAAAATTTTCGGTGAATGGGGAAGATATTGAAGCAGCTAAAGGGAGTCTATTAATAGACTCACTTTTAGATAGAGATATTCATATTCCTCACTTTTGTTATCACCAAGCATTAGGAAAAGATGGAAACTGTAGAATGTGTATGGTTGAAATCGAAGGTCAAAAAAGGCCTCAAATTGCCTGTGATACTCCTGTAAAGGAAGGAATGGTAGTTAGAACTCAAGGTGAAAATATTGAAAAAGTTAGGCGTGATATTTTAGAACTTGAACTAATTAACCATCCAATTGACTGTCCAACTTGTGACCAAGCTGGAGAGTGTAAACTTCAAGATTATTACATGGAGTCTGGTTTTTATGAAGCTAGAGTTGATGTAAATCAAAAAGTTACAGCTAAAAAAAGAGTTGAACTTGGTAGTAACGTTATGTTAGACCAAGAAAGATGCGTGCTTTGTACTAGATGTGTTAGGTTCTGTTCTGATATTACAGGGACCAATGAATTAGGTGTTATTAGTAGAGCAGACCATTCTGTTATTGGAACTTTCCCAGGTCGACCTTTAAATAACCCTTATGCTATGAACGTTGTAGATTTATGTCCAGTTGGAGCTTTAACTTCACAAGATTTTAGATTTAAACAAAGAGTTTGGTTTTTAGAATCTTTTGACGCAATTTGTAATGGTTGTTCAAGAGCTTGTAATATTAGAGTAGATCATAGAAAAGAAAAATATAAAGATGATCAAATCTTTAGATTTAAACCAAGAGTTAACAGAGAAGTTAACGGGTGGTTTATGTGTGATGAAGGAAGACTTTCATATAAGAAAGAAGCTGAAAATAGATTCTACACACCTAAAATTGGTGGTGAAGAAGTTATATTTAGTAATACTTTAACAAATACATATAAACTATTAATCGATGAAAAAAGTACTTTATTCTTATTAGACCCAAATATGTCTTATGAAGAGATGACAAATGTTAAAAACTTTGCTAAAGCAGTAAATGCTAATGTTTCTGGATTTGCTCCACAATATATTGATGAGACATTTGGTGATGATTATTTAAGAAAAAGTGACAAATGTGCAAATAGAGCATCTTACAAAGAATTAGAGATTAGTGAAGATGAAAATGAATTTAAAAAATATCTTGATGAAGCTTCACTTGTAGTAGTTTTTGGTAATACATATTTTGATGATAAATTAGAACTTTTAGAGGGTAAAACTGTTGTTTCTTTATTCTCTCATGAAACTAATACAATTTCAAAATCTGATATAGCTATCCCAGTTGCATCATTCTATGAAAAATCTGGGACATATATCAACTTTGAAGGGATAAAACAAAAAGTAATCTCTAAAATGAATAGAGATAATCCAATGGAAACTATAACTTCAATTTTAGAAAATATTCAATCAATGATAGGAAAAGGAACTATATGAATGCAGTAATATTAATTGTAAACATTGCATTAGCAGTAGTTCTTGCAGTAGGTTTAACTCCACTATTTGTTTGGTGGGAAAGAAGAATTGCAGGTTTTATTCAAGATAGAACTGGTCCAAATAGAGCTTCTATTGCAGGAATTAGACTTGGTGGATTAATCCAAGCAATTGCAGATATGTTAAAACTAGTATTTAAAGAGGACTTCACACCTGCTCACATTAGATACAAATTTTTATATACAATCGCACCAGGGATTGTATTCTTTTGTTCATTTTTAACGTTTGCTGTTATTCCATTTGCTGATAACTTAGTATTAGATGGAATAAGTTACACAATGCAAGCAGTACCTGTTAGTTTAGGTATTATGTGGTTTTTAGCATTTGCTGGTCTTTCTGTTTATGGAATCATTTTAGGTGGTTACTCATCTGAAAACAAATATGGACTTTTAGGTGGTATTAGAGCATCAGCTCAAGTAATTTCATATGAAGCGGCAATGGCATTATCAATTATTTCAATGCTTTTAACGTATGGTTCAATACATTTAAATGATATGGTACATGCTCAAGGGGATACTTTCTTTGGAATTATTCCAACTTGGGGTATTTTTATGCAACCATTAGCAGCTTTAATTTTTATTGTTACTTCATTTGCTGAAACAAATAGAACACCATTCGATATTGCTGAGGGTGAATCTGAAATTGTTGCAGGTTATCATACAGAGTATTCTGCAATGAGATTTGGTTTATTCCAAGTTGGTGAATATGCAGCTATGTCAGCATCATGTGCAATTATTGTAACTTTATTCTTTGGTGGATATCAAGTTCCATGGTTAGATACTGCTACATTAAAAGATAATATTGATTATGTAATTTTAGCAATTGTATTAATTTTACCAATTAAATTATTTTTCCTTACAAAATGGATGAATAAAAACTATTATTGGTTAGATAAAGATGACAGTAGACAAAAAGAAAAAGGAATTTTATTAAAAGCATTCTGGACAATTGCGATTTTAGTAATGTTAGTTTTAATTATGTTCCTAGTAACAGGATTAGGTGAAAATGGAACAAACATTGCTGTTACTGCGATTCAAATTGGAACATTCTTAATTAAATTCTTTATGATGGCATTTGTTTATATGTGGGTTAGATGGACTCTTCTTAGAATTAGATATGACCAACTTCAAATGCTTGGATGGAAAGTTCTAATTCCATTATCAATCTTAAATATTGTAATTACAGCAATTGTTGTTGTAGCAATGGGGAGTTAATTATGGGAATTAAAATTGTAGAAAGACACGGTAGGTCTTTAAAAGATAAACTTTATATCCCTGCAATATTTGGTGGTATGAAGACTACGTTCACACACTTTAAAGAAAATTTAGGTGATGTATCAAAACTAAAAACTATGCAATACCCAGAGCAACAGCCTACTGATATTACAGATAGATATAGAGGTGTTCATAGACTTACAAAATGGGATGATGGAAGTGAAAAGTGTGTTGCTTGCTATATGTGTGCAACAGCTTGTCCGGCTCAATGTATTTTTATTGACGCAGAAGAAAGATTTGATGGTAAAGCTGAAAAAAGACCAAAACAATTCAAAATAGACCTTTTAGAATGTGTATTCTGTGGATATTGTGTTGAAGCTTGTCCTTGTGATGCAATTAGAATGGATACTGGAATTTTTTCTTTTACAGCCGCTAAAAGGGAAGATTTTGTAGTAGACAAAGATAAACTTATGTCTTATGAGCGTTCAAAGGATTTTAGTAATGATTAATTTAGTATTTATTGGTCTTAGTTTCTTTGCAATAACTGGTGGAATTGCAATGTTAGTTTATAAAAACCCAATGTATGCAGCACTTGGTTTACTTGTATCAATTTTATCAGTTGCAGGTTTATTTGCACTATTAAATGCAACATTTTTATTTATGGTTCAAATTATTGTATATGCTGGTGCGATTATGACACTTATTTTATTTATTTTAATGTTTCTTAATATTAAAGAAGAAGCTCTTCCAAAAGAGCCTAAAAAATATACGTTAATTGCAATTGGTGCAGCTATTATGATTCCATTTAATGTTGTAATTTTAAAAGCTGTTTCAAACTTACCTAATGCAGATATGTCAATAGTTGAAAGTGATTTTGGTGATATTAAACCAATAGGTAAACTTTTATACAGTGATTGGATTTTAGCATTTGAGTTAATCTCAATTCTACTTTTAATTGCACTTGTAGGTTCAATTGTATTAGCAAAAAGAAAAAAAATAAATAAGGAAGACTCATGATAAGTTTAACATCATATGCATTTGTATCTATGATTCTTTTCTCAATTGGAGTTATTGGTGTAATTGCAAGAAGAAACATATTTGTAATTTATATGTCAATTGAGCTTATGTTAAATGGAGTAAATCTATTCCTTATAACATTTGCTAGATATCATTTTAATATGGATCCACAAATTATTACTGTTATGGTAATCTCAATTGCTGCTGCAGAAGCTGCGATTTTTCTTTCAGTAATCATTTTATTATATAGATCAAAAAGATCTCTTGATACTGATATCTTTACAACATTGACACAAGGAGAAAAATCATGATTGATACTTCTTTGTTAGTTTGGATTATTTTAGCTCCACTATTAGGTGCAGCTTTAAATGGTGGATTATATTTTTATAATATTAAGAAAAAGCCTATTCCAGAAATTGTATTCTCATTAATTGGTACGGGTACTCCATTAATTGCCTTTTTAATAACTCTTAGTTTATTTTGTACTATGTATGATACTGGAGTATCATATAAACAAGAACTATTTACATGGGTTAATATTGGTGATTTAAATATCTCAATGGCATTTTTAGGTGATAAATTAGCTATATTTATGTCAATGTTTGTAACATTTATTGGATGGTTAATTCATATCTATGCTATTGGATATATGACAAAAGATGAAGGTTTTGGTAAATTCTTTGCTTACTTCAATCTTTTCTTAGCATCAATGTTAATTTTAGTTTTAGCTGATAACCCTGTTATCCTTTTCATTGGTTGGGAAGGTGTTGGTCTTTGTTCATACCTATTAATTGCCTTCTATTATTCTGAATCAGAAAACGTAATTGCTGGTAACAAAGCATTTATCGCAAACAGAGTTGGTGACTTCGGATTTATCTTAGGTATTGTTACTTTATTCTTTGCATTAGGACAAGTTGATTTAAGCTTTGGTTCATTACAAGCAAATATTGCAAATGCAAGTCCTGAACTTCTTGCACTTTCAGGTTTCTTATTATTTGTTGGAGCTATGGGTAAATCAGCACAGATTCCATTATATGTATGGCTTCCTGATGCAATGGCAGGACCTACTCCAATTTCAGCACTTATCCATGCCGCTACAATGGTAACAGCAGGGGTTTATATGGTTGCAAGATTCCATTTCTTATATAGTGGAATTGAAGAGATTGGTACATTTATTGCTTATATTGGTGCATTTTCAGCATTACTTGCAGCAGTTATTGCAACAAGACAACAAGATATTAAAAAGATTCTTGCATACTCGACTATGTCTCAATTAGGATATATGTTTATTGCTGTTGGTCTTGGTTTTTACAGTTCTGGTTTATTCCACGTACTAACTCATGCTTTCTTTAAAGCTATGTTATTCATGGGAGCTGGAGGTATGATTATAGCCTTACACCATGAACAAAACATTTTTAAAATGGCACAACATAGAGTTAATCTACCAATCATTGGTATTACATTTTTAATTGGTGTAATTGCTATTTCAGGTATTCCACCATTTTCTGGATTCTTCTCAAAAGATGCAATTTTAGCAGCTGCTTTCCAAGAGGGTCAATACTTAATTTGGGCAATTGGTATGTTTACAGCATTTTTAACTGCATTTTATATGTTTAGAATGTATTTTATTTTATTTGTAGCTCCAAATAATCATGCAAAACCTTATGTTAGAACTTCACCAACTATTACAATTCCACTACTAATCTTAGCAGTTGGAGCAGTTGGAGCAGGATTCTTAAATTTACCAACAGTATTAGGTGGTGAGCATATGGTTGATACTTGGTTAGCACAAACAAATTCAATTGAACTACATATGTCTCATGCAACTGAATATATCTTAATGATTGTTTCAGTACTTGTAGCAGCAGCTGGTATCTTTGTAGCATATAAAAAGTACGCAAACTTTGATATTAACAAACCTGAAAGTGAAGAAGGTATTATTGCTAATAAATTCTACATCGATGAGTTATACGATTTTGTATTTGTTAAATCATCACAAAAACTTGCAACTTTTATTGACAAAACTATCGATATGAAAATTATTGATGGATTTATTATGGGTGCTTGTAACCAATTCGTTGAATTTGGTAAAAAAGTTGCAACATTACAAAATGCAAATGTTAGATTTTATGCAGCCTTCATGCTTGTTGGTATGAGTTGTGTATTTATATATTTATATATTTCGTTAGGATTATAAGATGAGTGCAGATATATTATCGTTTATCATATTTTTACCAGCTGTAGTAGCATTTGGTTTAATGATTACTACAAAGCATGTAGAAACAGTTAGAAATATTGCTTTTCTAACTACTACAGTTATATTAGCACTTGTTTTAAAACTATATATTGATTTTGAACCAAGTGCAGGTATGCAGTTCGTAACTAATACTCCATGGATAGCATCTTATGGAATTAATTACTATATTGGTGTTGATGGTTTCTCATTAACAATTTTAATGATGATTGCTATTTTAATTCCTACAGCTTACTTAATGCTTTGGGAGGGTAGAACAAAAGGTTACTGGGTTAATATGTTACTAGTTCAAACTGGTGTAACTGGTGCATTATTATCTTTAGATGTAATTTTATTCTATTTCTTCTGGGAAGTTATGCTTTTACCAGTTTTCTTAATGATTGGTATTTATGGATTTGGAGATAAAGTATTTACAACTATTAAAGTAACTGTATATACAATGTTAGGTTCACTTTTAATGTTTGTAGCAATTTTATATCTTGGAGTTGCATATTTTAATGAGTTTGGACAATGGTCATTCCAATACGATTCTTTAACTCAAATTACATCAATTGGATATAATGAAAGAATCTGGTTATTTTTAGCATTCCTTTCAGCTTTTGCTATTAAAATTCCAATTTTCCCATTACATACATGGATTATGGAAACATATAAAAATGCTCCAACTGGTGCAGTTTTCTTATTATCTTCAATTATGGCTAAACTTGGTGTTTATGCAATTGTAAGATTTATGATTCCAATTTTCCCAGATATCTATGTTGAATTCTCAACATGGTTTGTATTTATTGGTTTATTTGGACTTATTTACTTTGGTATTGCTGCACTTATGCAAGATGATATTAAAAGAATGTTTGCATACTCATCAGCATCACACTTAAGTTTTATTGCAGCAGGTATCTTCTCACTAAATGAGTTTGGTATCAACGGAGCATTGTATTTAATTATTGCTCACGCAATTGCAACTGGTGCTCTATTTTTATTAGTTGGAATAATTCATGATGAAACTGGATATAAAACAATTAAAGATTTAGGTGGATTAGCAAAACAATCACCAATTTTTACAACAATTTTTGCAATTATGCTTTTTGCAAATGTTGGTTTACCAGGAACAAATGGATTTGTTTCAGAATTATTGATTATATTTGGTATTTATGAGTTTAATCATACATTAGGATATATTTCAGCAGTTACAGTTATTATTGGAGCTTCATATATGTTATGGATGTTCCAAAGAGCAATCTTAGTAAAAAGAGAATCTGGTGAAGATTTAAAATTTAGAGATTTAAAAATTAAAGAGATTGTTGGATTAACTCCATGGGTAATTTTAGTATTCTTAATGGGTATTTATCCAGATGTTTTCTTAGATAAATTTGAACCAACAGTAACTCACTATTTAAATGATATTTTACACATTGGAGCGGCAAAATGAGCGAATTAATTCAAATATTACCAGTATTAACTGTTTTAGTAGCAGCTCTTGCTTTGATGTTTATGAGTATGTATGAGAGTAAATTCTCAACAAAAACATATATTGCAACTTCTTCTGTAATCTTAGTTGCTGCATTAATAATGTCATTTATACCATTTGGAGAAAGTTTTTCAATTAAACCATATGATTCAGTTTTTAATGGTGTTTTAATTTTTGATACATTTTCAAACTTCTTTAATGTATTACTTATTTTAGGTACTCTATTAACATTATTAATTGGTGAACACTATTTCCAACATAGAACTTATTTTAAAGGTGAGTTTTTCTCAATTTTATTATTTGCTTTATTTGGAATGATGTTATTAGCAAATGCAAATGAACTTATAACTGCTTATATTGCATTAGAGATTGCTTCTTTTGCAGTTTATATTATGGTTGGTTATAACTCAGAAGATAGTAGAAGAGTAGAAGCAATTTTCAAATATTTAGTTTTAGGTTCTTTTATTGGAGCTTTCTATTTATTAGGTGTTGTTTTAGTTTACGGTGCAGCGCAAACAACAAATTTAACAGATTTAGCAGCTTTTATTTCAGCTAACCAAAATGGTGATTTAAGTCTTGTATATATTGGATTAACATTAATTTTATTTACATTCCTATTTAAAATTTCTGCTTTCCCATTCCAATCATGGGTTCTAGATGTATATAGAGGTGCACCTATGATTATTACAGCATTTATGGCATCAACATTTAAAATTGCAATTTTCTCTTTCTTCTTAAGAGCAATATTACAAGGTGTTGAACCAATGATTGATTTCTGGGATGGTGTCCTTTATGTAATTATTATTTTTACACTTGTATTTGGTACTTGGCTGGCAATTACACAAAAAATTATCAAAAGAATGTTAGCGGCATCATCAATTGTTCATACAGGGTATCTATTATTAGCATTTATAGCTTTAGGTCAAAATATTGATGCAGCATATGCAACTGTATTTTATCTAATTGCTTACCTTTTATCTGCTCTAGGTTCATTTGGTATTATTTCACATATTATCTCTGATACTAAAGTTAGAGTTACTTACGATGATTTCAAAGGTTTAGCTAAAGAGAGACCATTCTTAGCTGCAATGATGACAATATTTTTATTCTCACTTGCAGGTATCCCTTCAACAATAGGATTTATTGGTAAATTTTATGTATTTACTGAAGCAATTAATGCAGGATATGCGGCACTTGCAATCTTAGCAATTATTGCTACATTTGTATCAGTTTACTATTACTTTAGACTTATTGCTATGATGTATTTTTATCCAACAAAAGAAGAATGTTTAACAAATGACTTCAATGATAAAAGAGTTTCAACATATGCAATTGCATTCTTAGCAATCTTGACTGTTTTAGGTGGTATTGGTAGTGCTATAGTGTTCTTTATACCAGTATTAAATATAGATTCTTTAATTGAATTAACTCAACTATCAATACAGTCATTATTTATTAAATAATGATGTGTTGATATGTAACACATATGCATAATTTTTTTAAATTATGTATACTTTCTTAACAATTTAAAAAGCCCCTGAAAAGGGGCTTTTTTATATCTTTTTGCTCATAATGCACAACATTTGTACATAACTTTGACATATAACAATTTACCAAAATAAGGTGTTTTTAGCTATACTGATGCTATTAAAATCAATCAAAAATCAATAGGAAAGGATGTCAAATGAGTGACCTAATAGAAGGTTATTTAGGTAAGACTGTAGAGAGAAAAAAAAGTAGGGTTCCAGCAAAGCTTGATTATATTCAAAGTGCAACGGGATTATTTTTAGGTCTTTTCATGTGGGGACACATGTTTATGGTTTCTTCAATTTTAGTAAGTAAAGATTTTATGTACGCAGTTACAAAATTCTTTGAAGCGAGCTTTATTTTTGATGGAGGAGAGCCATTATTAGTATCAATTCTTGCATTTGTAATTTTTGTAATATTTATTACACACGCAGCAATGGGTATGAGAAAGTTACCAGGTAACTTTAAACAATATCAAGTAATGAAAGCACATGCTGACAACATGGGACATGAAGATACTAAGTTATGGTTTATTCAAGCATTTACTGGTTTTGCAATGTTCTTCTTAGGTTCTGTTCATATTTATATTATCATGACACAAGCAGATGCAATTGGACCATATGCAAGTGCAGATAGAGTTTGGTCTAACTGGATGTGGCCTTTATATATTCTTTTATTATTAGCTGTGGAATTCCATGGAACAATTGGATTATATAGACTTGCTGTTAAATGGGGATGGTTTGATGGTGATGATCCAAAAGCTACAAGAAAAAAATTAAAAACTTATAAAAAAGCTTTAACTTGGTTTTTCTTGATTTTAGGATTTGCTACACTTGCAGCATATATGAAAATCGGTTATGAAAATGCACAAGCAGGAAAAGTTGGTGAAAGATATACTCCAACTGCACAAGTTATTGAATTAAAAATAAATGATGGGAGAGTTGCATAATGAAAATTAATTATTGTGATGCGTTAGTTATTGGTGGAGGATTAGCTGGACTTAGAGCTGCTGTTGCTGCTCAGAAAAAAGGTTTAAGTACTACTGTTTTATCATTAGTTCCAGTAAAAAGATCACACTCTGCAGCTGCTCAAGGTGGAATGCAAGCATCTTTAGGTAACTCTAAAATGTCTGATGGAGATAATGAGGATTTACACTTTGCGGATACAGTAAAAGGTTCTGACTGGGGATGTGACCAAGAAGTTGCAAGAATGTTCGTACACACTGCACCAAAAGCTATTAGAGAGTTAGCTTCTTGGGGTGTGCCTTGGACTAGAGTAAAAGCTGGTACTAGAGAAGCAGTTATTAATGCTAAAAAAACAACTATTACTGAAGATGAAGATAGACATGGATTAATCCACTCAAGAGACTTTGGTGGAACAAAAAAATGGAGAACATGTTATACAGCAGATGCAACTGGACATACAATGTTATTTGGTGTTGCAAATGAAGCATTAAAACATGATGTTGATATTAGAGATAGAAAAGAAGCACTTTCAATTATCCATGAAGATGGTAGATGTTATGGTGCAGTAGTTAGAGATTTAATTACTGGTGAACTAGAAGCTTATGTTGCAAAGGGAACTTGTATTGCAACTGGTGGATATGGAAGAGTATTTAGACAAACTACAAATGCAGTAATTTGTGAAGGTACAGGTGCTGCTATTGCACTTGAAACTGGTATTGCTACTTTATCAAATATGGAAGCTGTTCAATTTCACCCAACACCAATTGTACCATCAGGTATTTTATTAACTGAAGGTTGTAGAGGTGATGGTGGTATCTTAAGAGATGTTGACGGTCACAGATTTATGCCTGATTATGAGCCAGAGAAAAAAGAACTTGCTTCAAGAGACGTTGTTTCAAGAAGAATGATTGAGCATATTAGAAATGGTAAAGGTGTACCTTCTCCATATGGTTATCACGTTTGGTTAGATATTTCTATTTTAGGAAGAGCACACATTGAAAGAAACTTAAGAGACGTTCAAGAGATTTGTCAAATCTTTAATGGTATTGATCCAGCTGATGAGGGACCAAAAGGATGGGCTCCAGTTCTTCCAATGCAACACTACTCTATGGGTGGTATTAGAACTAAACCAACTGGTGAAACAACTAGATTATCTGGTTTATTTGCTTGTGGTGAAGCTGCATGTTGGGATATGCATGGATTTAATAGACTTGGTGGAAACTCAGTATCTGAAACAGTTGTTGCAGGTATGATTATTGGTAACTATTTTGCTGATTATTGTTTAGAAAATGATGTAACAATTCCAACTGCTACAATTCAAAAATTTGTTGATGAGCAAGAAGCATATATTGATGAGATTTTATCTTACAATGGAAATGAAGATATCTTCAGAATCAAAAATAGAATGCAAGAATTAATGGACGAAAAAGTTGGTATCTTTAGATCTGGTGAACCATTAGCTGAGGCAGTTGAAGAGTTAAAAGAGTTATTACAAAAAACTAAACAAATCACTGTTAAATCTAAAGAAAAAGCTGGTAACCCAGAACTTGATGAAGCATATAGAGTTCCAAAAATGTTAAAAGTTGCATTATGTGTTGCTAAAGGTGCTAGAGATAGAACAGAATCTAGAGGTGCACACTATAGAGAAGATTATCTAAAAAGAGATGATGCAAACTGGATGAATAGAACTTTATGTACTTGGCCAAATAAAGATGATTTAGAGCCAACAATTGAGTACGCAGACTTAGACATTATGAAAATGGAGATGCCTCCAGCATTTAGAGGATATGGTGCTAAGGGTATGATTATTGAAAATGAACTTTCTGCAAAAAGACAAGAAGAAGTTGATTCTATTACTGAAAAAATGCAAGCAGAAGGTAAAGATAGACATGAGATTCAAGATGCATTAATGCCATTTGAATTACCAATGAACTATAAAGAGAAAAATGAAAGAGCAGGAGACAAATAATGAGCGAAGTTAAAAAAGGTAGAGAAATAACAATTTCAGTACTTAAATTTAATCCAAGAAGTAAAATTTCTAAACCTCATTATGTGGATTATAAATTAGAAGAAACTCCAGGGATGACACTATTTATTGCTTTAATGAAAATTAGAGAAACAATGGATCCAGATTTATCTTTTGACTTTGTTTGTAGAGCAGGAATTTGTGGTTCTTGTGGTATGGTTGTAAATGGTAAACCAGCACTTGCTTGTAGAACTCTAGTTGCAAACTATCCAGAAGGAAAATTAACTCTACTTCCAATGCCAGCATTTGAATTAATTAAAGATTTATCTGTTAATACTGGTAAATGGATGGATGCAATGTCAAAAAGAGTTGAGTCTTGGATTGTTGACAATGATGAAAGCCATAAAGTTGATATTTCTAAAATGGAAGAAAGAATTGAGCCAGAAGTTGCAGATGAAACATTTGAATTAGATAGATGTATTGAATGTGGTATCTGTGTTGCTTCTTGTGGTACTATGTTAATGAGACCAAACTTTGTTGGACCAGTTGGAATGAACAGAGTTGCAAGATTTGAAGTTGACCCACATGATAAAAGAACTGCTGAAGACTTCTACGAATTAATCGGAGATGATGATGGTATCTTTGGATGTATGTCATTACTAGCTTGTGAAGACCACTGTCCAAAACACTTACCATTACAAAATAAAATTGCTTACTTAAGAAGAAAACTAGTAGCATTAAGATAATTATATGAGAGGAATTCCTCTCATATAAAAACAATACAAAAAGTCAATTACTTTTAGGAGTAATTGGCTTTTTGCATTTCTAGGGATAAAAAAATTAATTTTCATAATTAATTTTTATAAAAGATTATTTGATTTTAATTATTAGAATAAATCTGTTTAAAGTCATTTAACAAATATATAATTGCACATTTTAATACAAAAGGTGCAAGTAAGGATGGATGAATTGAGTTTAGCAAAAGATTACTTTTTACTTTATCATGGAATTAATGATATTGAGCAAACAACAACTTATGGAACAAATGAAAAAAAAGATGAGAATAGTTTTTTTGATATTGCGTCATTGATATTATCTACAAATAAAAAAGCATATGAAAAATATTCTACATTAGAAAATTTCCAAAAACTTGTTTCTCAAGTAACAAATAAAGAAGTAAAATCTGTTGATGATTTATATCAATTACAATTTTGTTTAATTGATGCTATTAAAGATGACACAAAAAACTCACATATAAAAACTATGCATAATAGTTTTAAATACCTAAATAAAGAAAAAATTATTGGAAGTTTTGAATATAACAAACTTGTATCACTGTTTGATCCAAATGAATTAAATTTAGCAGAAGAAGATTCTTTTAATGATTTTGACAATGAAAAAACATATGAGAAAAAACCTTTTAATGAAGCAAAACTTGAATTAGATACAACAATAAATGAACTTGAAGAACTATTTGCTACAAAAGATTTTATTGATGAATTAAAAGAAGCTAAAACTTATTTAAATAATCAAAAATTTTCAATTGGAATTACAGGTGTAATGAACGCAGGTAAATCTACAATGTTAAATGCACTTATGGGGCAAGAATTATTAGGAAGTGCCGTTGTTCCTGAAACAGCAAACTTAACAATTGTAAAACACGGAAAACCATCAGCTAATGTATTTTATTGGAATAAAAATGAATGGGATAGAATAGAAAAAACAGCTGAGTCTATTGAATCAATAAAAGAGTTTGTTAATGAAACTAAAAAAATATTTGGCGATGAACTTAATGAACTAATCCAAGAAGAATCTGTTAGACAAGAGGTAAATGTAAACGAATTAGCTTTATATACATCAGCAGAAGCTAGTGGAAAAAAATGTAATTTAATTAAATATGTTGAATTAAAATCAGACTTAAATTTTTTAAATGACAGTATTGAAATAGTTGATACACCAGGACTTGATGACCCAGTAATTCAAAGGGAAGAGATAACAAAAGAGTATTTAGCACAATGCGATTTAATGATTCACTTAATGAATGTAAGTCAAAGTGCAACCTTAAAAGATGTAGAGTTTATTATTGATTCACTTCTATATCAAAATATTACAAAACTATTAATTGTAATAACAAGAGCAGATACAGTATCAAAAGAACAACTTCAAGAAGTTATTAACTATACAAAATCTTCAATTAAGATACAACTAAAAAAACAAAATAAAGATAGTAAATTAGACTATGTTTTAGAGCATATTAAATTTATCCCCATTTCTGGGAAAATGGCACTTTTACATAGAACAGGCAGAGAAAAGGAGGCTTTAGACGCAGGATTTAAACTTGAAGATACTGGAATTTTAGAGATTGAAGAGTATTTAAATGATACTTTATTTGGTACAGAATCTTCAAAATCAGATTTAATTATAAAAGGGGCTAAATCTCAAGTTTTAAAAACTATCACAAAAGAGATAAAATCATACAATTATGAACTTATTTTATTAAATAAATCAAAAGAAGAACTTGAAGCAGATTTAGATGAGTTTACTAAGAAAAAAGAAACAAATAAAAGAATATTTGCAAGTTTAAATGAAGATATTAATCTTTACAAGAATGATGCAAAAAACTATCTTGAAACTTTAGAAACTTTTTTAACAACAGAATTACTAGATTTAAAAAATATAATTAAACAAAGGGTATTTAATGATGTTAAATACTCTTATGAAAAAACTAAAAAAAGACCAGAAAGTTCAAGAATTAAAACAATTATAGAAACGGCAATAAAAGATGGAATCATTGATGTAATTAGAGATTATAGATACAAATTTATCAAAAAAAGCCAAAGCATTGGTGAAATTTGTGAACAAAAATATCAAGACCTAGGGTTTGTGTTAGGTCACAAAAATGATAATTTTGATGCAAGAGGATTTTTCCAAGACGATTTTAAATCTGGATTTTTAACCTCTTCAAACGAGGTTTTAATTGGAAAAATTACAAATGAAGTAAAAAACTCAAAAGCTAATAAACTTCCAGAATTAGATAGAAAAATTGAAACACATATTAAAGATGAATTTGAAGCAATAGAAAAAAGTATTAAAGAAAAGGCAAATGATATTTCAAATATCTTGATTGATAATTTCTTTACTCAGATTTCAGAACCTTTAAAAGTTTTTGAACACAAACTAAAAAAAGATGAAAAATCTTTACAAGATAGATTAGCTAATTTTGAAGAGAAAGAATTAAACAAAGAAGAGTTAACTATCGAAATTCATAAAAAAATTAAAAGATTAGAAAATATTAGCAAAGGACTTAAATAATGAGTATATTAAGTGATTTTGTAAAAGAGTATAATTCAAAATTCGTTGCTGAAAAAACAGTATATGAAGAGGGATTAGTTGGAGATATAAAAAGAGTAAAAGACAAACTACTTGATGAAAAGTTTCTTCCTTCTGTTCAATTAAGACAAATTTTAGATAAACAAATTAGACGGGCAAGATACCCTATGGAAGTTGCAATTACTGGACAATTTTCATCGGGTAAATCAACTTTTTTAAATGCCCTACTTTCAAGGAATATTTTACCAACTGGTATTACTCCAGTTACTTCAAAGGTAAATTTTATAAATTATGGAGAAGAGTATAAATTAAAAATCACATATTATTCTGGAGCTCAAGAATATGCTCCAATTGAAGCAATTGCTGATTTTACAGATCAAAGACAAGATGAGATGAAAGATATTAAATATCTTACTTTATATGCACCAATGGATATTTTAAAAGATATCTCTTTTGTTGATACTCCAGGACTTAACTCACAATCTCAAAGCGATACAGATACAACTAGAAAAGTATTAAGAGATGTAGGTGGAATTATTTGGCTAACACTTATTGATAATGCAGGAAAAATGTCTGAAGCTGAAGTATTAGAAGAATACATGGAACACTTCAAAAATAAATCATTATGTGTTTTAAATCAAAAAGATAAATTTTCCCAAGAACAAATAGAAACAACTACTAAATATGTAAGTGAAAAATTTGATAAATATTTTGCTGAAGTTATTCCTATTTCTGCAAAAATGGCACTTGAATCAAGATCACTACACAAAGAGGTTTTAATTCAAGATAAACAAAACACTTTATTACAGGAGATAAAATCATCATTAAACGATAATGTTGCATCAATTGCTTCTAGACTTGATGAATATTTTAGAGATGTTGAAAATATAAATAGCGTTGATACATCAAACAATGATAAGTTACTTGAAGAATCAAATATACAAAAAGTTCTTGATTTTATAAATAATACAATTAGACCACAAGCAAAAGATTCAAAAGAATATGCAATAAAAAAAGACTTAAAAGGTATTTGTGATATTTTAGTTAAAGAGTATGAAACTATTATTGGGGTTTATGATTCTTTATATGAGATTTTAGAAGATTCTGAAGAGGAGATTTTAAAAGATTTTGATGAAATTCATAAAACATACTCAAAAGAGCTTTTTACTATCTATAACTCTTTAGAAGGGATTATGGAGAAAATGGCCCATGAAACATATAAAAATATTAAAAAACAAAAAAGTAATAGATTTGAAGAAAAAAGTGGTTTTTTAGGTAAAAACACCATTGAAAAGATTGAATATGAAACATATTGGATAGATTCAGACAATGTATATAAAAATCTATTTTATGATGACCAAACTATAGATAAGATGTTTAAAAGATCAATAAAAGAACTAAAACAAATTGAATTAAATACCTCAGAAGCATTTAGAGATGTATTTAGAAAAATTAAATATAAAGTTCATAGATGGCAAGAACCATATGAACTAATTAAAAAGAATAGAGAGATTGCCTCTGACCTTGAGTTTTCTTTAACAAGACACTTTGCTGCAAAAGTTTATGAGAATGTTTTAAGATCTTACCATAGGGCAATTTTGGAAAATATCTCAGCTTTGAGAAAAAAGTTTGCTTATTTTAATGGGGCATTGTCTTACTCATATATACAAACTACACAGGCAACAATTGCTCATTTTGAACAACAAATTTCAGAATCAGTTGAACTATATGAAAAAGAACCTACAAAGTTTACCATATACCATCCAAGGGAAGATGAAATTCTTACTAAATTAAAAGCAAATTTTAGTTTTGAAAAAATTGAGGATTTTTTAACTTCAAAAAGAAACTACTTATTTAAAATTGTTCATTATTCAAAAAATCAATATTTAGAAATAAATAATGATAGAATCGAATTTATACAATCTAAAAAAGAGCAATATATTAAAAAGATAAAAGATATTAAAGATATAAAAAGTGAAGTTTAAACTTCACTTTAAATGCTTATTGATAAATCCTTAGATATAATTTCAAGAATTATCTTATAAGGATTTATTTTTGTATAAAAAAGTTTTTATTGAAACCTTTGATTCTATATTTAAAAATTTTGACAAGTTACTTATAAAACTCTTTTTACCTACTTTTATTATCTCTTTATTAAATTTTTCATTTCCAGAACTAATCTCTATGGAATTTCTTAATAACACTAATATTTCTAATTTAGATATAAATCAGTTACTTTTACCATTAATTGTTATATTTATTTTAGTTATGACTAATATCTCTATTGCTGTAACAGTTCACCGTATTGCAGTACTTGGAATAGATTCTGTTCCAACTTTTGGTTCTGTAATTTTTGGAATTAGAGAATTTAGAATGTTATTTAAAATGATTCAATATTCTTTTATTGTTGCAATACCTGTAGTTTTAATTTCATTGATTCCAATTGTGGGAATTTTTATAGGAATATTTTTAGGTATTATATTATCAAGCAGATTATCTTTAGTATTTCCAGCTTGTGCGTGTGATGAAAAATTTGGATTTTTAAATGCTTGGAGGGCAACTAAAAGGTACAAATTACTTACAATTGTGATGGTAATACTATTTCCTTTTATTTTTTCATTTACTGTTGGACTTGTTTATTCAATAGCAATTGAGTTTTTAATTAAAATAGTAGGTCCAAATGTATCATTTCTTTATTCTATTTTAGATGTATTTCTTGCTGTTTTTTTTGTTTCAGCTTTATCAAGTGTATACAAATTGGTAAATCCAAGACTCTTAAATGAAAATTTAAAAGATAGAGAGCAGCCTAAAAAAAAGATACAAATATCTTCAACAAATAATGACCATTCAGTTACAATAGATGATAGATATAAAACAAATTTTGAGTCTTTAAAAAAAGAGTTATATGAACAATATAAAGCACATGGTTTTACTGAAATAGTATATGATAGAGCAAACTCATGGATCTTAAAAAACCCCCATGAAGAGATACCATATATTTCCATTAGATATGAAAATAATGAGTATTATATATATGTAAGAAGTAGTGTAAAACCAAACTTATCACTACTAAAAAAGACATAAGCAAATTAATTTTTCTTTTTTATTACAAATATAAATTAAATAGTCATTTTAAACTTGTTATAATATTGTAATTACGATTGTGTCGATACTTCGCACTTAACAAAAAAAAGATATAAACTAGTAACATAATTAGTAAACTTAACACTTGTTTAACTCAAATTGTGTGAAAATCCAAATATATTAAATAATTAAAAATGGAGATAAAATGAACGCATCAGATTTATTTATTAAGGCGTTAGAAAATGAGGGTGTTGAATATATTTTTGGTATTCCCGGTGAAGAAAATCTAGACTTACTAGAAGCACTTAGAAAATCAGATAAAATCAAATTAATTTTAACAAGACACGAACAAGGTGCAGGTTTTATGGCTGCAACTTACGGAAGACTAACAGGAAAAGTTGGTGTATGTGTTTCAACATTAGGACCAGGAGCTACTAACTTTGCAACAGCAGCAGCTTATGCACAACTTGGTGGTATGCCAATGATGATGATTACAGGTCAAAAACCAATTAAAAAATCTAAACAAGGAAGATTCCAAATCGTTGATATCGTTGGTATGATGAAACCAATGACTAAATATGCTAAACAAGTTGTAAATGGAAATAATGTTCCATCTATGATTAGAGAAGCATTTAAAATTGCAACAACTGAAAGACCAGGTGCAGTTCATATTGAATTCCCTGAAGATATTTCTGCAGAAGAAGATGTAGAAGATAATGTATATCCAGTACAAAAATTCAAATATCCATATGCTGAAAAATCTGCAATCTTAGATGCAGTTAAAATGATTGAAAAAGCTAAAAGACCATTATTATGTATTGGTGGAGGGGCAAACAGAAGTAGAATTGGAAATGCATTAACTGATTTTGTAAACGAAACTGGAATTCCATTCTTCTCTACTCAAATGGGTAAAGGTGTAATTGATGAAAACCATAAATTATGTTTAAGTACAGCTGCATTATCAAAAGATGACTTTATTCACTGTGCAATTGAAAGAGCAGACTTAATTATCAATGTTGGTCACGACGTTATTGAAAAACCACCATTTTTTATGGAAAATAAACCAGATGCAACAAAAGTATTACATGTAAACTTTTTCCCATCTGAAGTAGATGATACATATTTCCCACAAATGGACCTATTAGGTGATATTGCAAAAAATATGGAACAAATTACTAATGCTATTTCTAAACAAGAGCACTGGGATTTTGATTACTATATTAGACTTGCAGATGAAATTAGAACAAGACTTTCTAAATACTTTGGAGACACTAGATTCCCAATTTTACCTCAAAAAGCAGTTAGAACAATTAGAGAAATTTTAGATGATGAAGATATTGTAACACTTGATAATGGTGTATATAAAATCTGGTTTGCAAGAAACTATAGATGTGCAAGACCTAATACTTTATTACTAGATAATGCCCTTGCAACAATGGGTGCAGGACTTCCATCTGCAATGGCAGCAAAAATGGTTAATCCAGACAAAAAAGTTGTTGCAGTTTGTGGTGATGGTGGATTTATGATGAATGACCAAGAGTTAGAAACAGCAGTAAGATTAGGACTTGATTTAACTTGTATTATCTTAAATGACAACGCATATGGTATGATTAAATGGAAACAATCAGGTATGGGATTTGATAACTTTGGTCTTGATTTACAAAACCCTGACTTTGTAAAATTTGCTGAAGCTTTCGGAGCTCATGGTTATAGACCAGAATCTTGTGAAGAATTTGCTGAAACTTTAGATAAATGTGTAAACTCTAAAGGTGTACACCTAATTGATTTAGCAGTTGATTATTCACTTAACCATACAATTTTAAATGAACTATTAGCAAAAAAAGCTTGTATGTTATAATCGAAAATTTAAAGAAGAAGGAAATAAATGAGTACAATAGAAGTAACATCACCGTTTGATGGGAAAGTAGTAGGGAGTGTACCTTTTACAGATGTAGAAGGTGTTCAAAAAGCAATTGATACTGCTTATGAAAAATTCTTAGAT
>NZ_VANU01000008.1:39825-124290 GCF_005771535.1 Arcobacter arenosus | reverse complement strand
TCTTGCCAAAGTCAAGATGATTGGTTATAATCCTACAGAGTCACAAGATACGGCGTCATGAAATAACTGACAAAAAATTTCAGGAGAAATTGTGCTGTGTCAGGTCAAGTCTAGTTTTGTACAAATAAAGACTAATTACTCAAAAATATTTATTTTCTAAACCCTTATAAAAAAGGGATTAGAAAAATACCTTATAGTTTAATAACCTTAGCTCCAAAACCTCCAGAAGAGGGATGAGCATCTTCGTATGATTTTACCCGTGGATGTTTATCTAAAAACTGTTTTACAGCATAAGATAGTTTTCCTGTCCCAATTCCATGATAAACTAATACCTCATCAAATCCTGCAATTAGTGCGTCTGATAAAAATTTATCTAAATTTTCAATCGCTTCATCTGCTCTTTGTCCATGTAAATCTAATTTTACATGTCCGGTATCTGGTCTTTGAACATTTACACTAGCTTTTGGTTTTGCTTTTATCTTAGGAGGATTTCCACTTCTTTGCAAGTCACTTAGTAATACTTGCATCTTCATTCCCATATCGTTTTCTATAAAAGCTTTTTTCCCTTTTATAGAGATTATCTCCCCTTTAGAGTTTCTATATTTAACTCTATCCCCTACTTTAAGTTCTACTACTTCTTGAACCTTTTCAGTTTTAATTGATTGAGCTTTTGCATGGGCTACATTTAAATGTTGATGTCCAACTGCAACTTTTGCTTTAATAGCTTTTTTTGCTTCATCTCTTGCATCTTTATACTCTTTATGAAGTTTAGACTTCTCTTCATAAATATGCTCATCTAAACTCTCTTTAGCCTCTTTTAGATTTTTATTTAATCTTTCAAATTTCTCTTGCTCTTCTTCAAGTTTTTTTATCTTTTGTTTATACTCTATCTCTAAGGCACTACTTCTTTCAATAAGTTCATTTAACCTATCTTTATCTTCCCCATATACTATTTTCGCTTTTTTAATTACATTATGAGGTATTCCATATCTAGAAGCTGTTTCAAAGGCATAAGATTTTCCTATCGTCCCTTGTAAAAACTCATAAGTTGGTTTTTGATTCTCTTCATCATATAATGCAGCTATTAATTCTACATCTTCATTTGAAGCCATTAGTGAAGCTAGTCTTTTATGGTGAGTAGTTATAATTATCTTTATCTCTTTTTGTATTAACTCTTCTATTATCACTTTAAATAAACTAGCTGCTTCATCTGAGTCAGTTCCAAGTTCAATTTCATCTACTCCAACAATAGCACTTTTAGAAGTAAATAGTTTAGAAAACTCTACCATACGACCAGCAAAGGTAGAGATATCATTTTTAACACTTTGTGGGTCATCTAATACAGCAGCTATTTCTTTAAAGGTTCCAACTTCACTTGTATGGTGTGTATAGTATGGTAAAAGATATTTAGATAAAAATACAGCTGATAAAATTGATTTCAACATCATAGTTTTACCACCGGCATTTACCCCTGTAATCATAACTACAGATTTTGTGAAATCTATACTTATTGGTTTTGCCTCATGAAGTGCTGGATGTTTAAACTCTACTAGCTTATTTTTACCTTTTTTGTTTGGTAATATAAAATTCTTATCCCCTACTTTTGCAAAAAAGATTCTTGCTTGATAATGATCAAACCTATCAAACTCTTTATTGATAAACTTTAGAAACAATAAGTTCTTTTCAAATAATGATGTTATCTCTTTACATACTTTTAATATTATCTCTTCTTGCTTATTTAATAAATCACTTTGTTTTTGTTTTAAATTACTTACACTATGGGGTAATACATAAAAGAATCCAGAATTAGACCTATCTAGAACTGATGCTTTCATTACATGGTTAAATCCACCTCTAACTAATAAACACTCTTCCCCATTTATATAATGAACTTGTGAATCAACTAGGTAACTTCTTAGCTTGGTATTATTGATTAGTTTATATAAACTTTGTTTTATCTCTTGCTTGTTATTGTATATAGCACCTTTTATAGCATCATAGTCTTCATTAACACCTTGCTTTAGATTTTCTTTCTCATCAAAGTAATCACATATCTTGGTAATCTCATTTGGTATTATGATTCTATCTATCCAATCAGCAAGTTTTCCCTCAAAGTTAAATCTTTTTAGGTAGTTAAAATACTTTATTATTTTTATAAATTCGTATATATCATATATTTTTAATACACCTTGCTTTTGTATATGTAATAGTGCATTATCAAGATTTGATACTTTTGTTGGTTCTTTTAAATCATATTTTGCTAATTCATTTATAAGTCTATGGTGAAGGTTTATATCCCCTTCTAGTATTATAGATTTTTCCCTTGCGAATAATTTGGAAAAAGATTCTATATAATCACTTAAGTCTAATTTCTTTAATATCTCATTCATTGGCGGATTATATCCAATTTATTATAAATGAAATATAAGTATAAAAAGTAACAAAAAAGACACATAAAATGATACTTTTAGAAAAAAATATTTTTTTTACCTATACTTTTATTGTATACTAGGAGTAAATATATTATTTTTAACTTTTAAAAGGAAAAATAATGAATAGGGAAGTCAAATTAAACAAGAAAACAATGATTGTTTCTGAAACTGATGCTAAGGGAATAATTATTTATGCAAATCATGATTTTTGTGAGATTGCAGGTTATACTAAGGAAGAATTGATAGGTCAACCACATAATTATGTTAGACATCCAGATATGCCAAAGGCGGCATTTAAGGATCTGTGGGAAACTATACAAGCTGGTAAAATATGGAATGGAATAGTTAAAAATAAAACAAAAAGTGGTGATTATTATTGGGTAAATGCAACTGCATTTCCTTCTAAAGATGTAAATGGTAACTTAAGGTATATATCTGTTAGGGTAAAACCAACGGATGATGAGATTAAAAATGCAGAAGAGCTGTATAAGACTTTAGACTAAGACGAAAAAATGTTTTTTAAAAATAATAAAGACTCAAATGAAATATTAAAAGCTTTAGATACTATAGAAAGTTACATAAAAGAGGATATCAATAAAATTGAGAATTCTAATAACACTTGTAGTGGTACAGATAAGCTTATTATGGAAAAGATTTTAAATATCTCAAATATAATCCAAAGTAAAAATACTGAAGATTTAACTATCTATGGAGAGATAATGCTTTGTGCTGAAAAACTTTCAGATGGTTTTACAGAAGATAGAATTACAAAAGAAACCTCAAACGATAAACTTAATTATATTGCAAAAACAATGAATGTAATGTCTGAAAAACTTCAAAAAGCATTAGCAAATGTTGATAAGATATTAAATGAATACTCACAACAAAACTTTTTACATGAAATTGATGAGACAATGTTTAGAGGTGGGGATTTTAAAAAGATGACCCAAGGAATCAACTTCTTAAAAGAAGAGATAACTAAACAACTAACAAGTACATATAGAACAAGTTTAGTTTTACAAAAAGAATCTAATGCATTGATGGAAATCTCTTCTAATCTATCACAATCTACAACTACACAAGCTGCATCGTTGGAAGAAACATCTGCAGCTATTGAAGAGATTACAAGTACTATTAAAAATAATACTAGTATGGCAAATGAGATGGAAAATTATGGTAGTGAAGTAACTAACTCTATATCAAGTGGATTATCTCTTGCTACTAAAACAGTTACAGCGATGAATGAAATCAATGATTCAACTAAAGCAGTACATGAAGCTTTAGATATGATTGATCAAATTGCTTTTCAAACAAATATCCTTTCATTAAATGCAGCAGTAGAAGCTGCAACAGCAGGTGAAGCAGGAAAAGGTTTTGCAGTTGTAGCTGGGGAAGTTAGAAATCTAGCAAACAGAAGTGCAGATGCAGCAAAAGAGATAAAAAATTTAGTTGAATCTGCATCAATTAAGGCTAATGAAGGTAAAGGAATTGCTGATGATATGATATTAGGTTATGAAAATCTAAGTACAAAAATAAATAGCACTACTTCATTAATTGAACAAGTTGTTCAATCTTCTAAGGAGCAAGAGTTAGGTATTTCTATGATAAATAATACTGTAGCTCAAATAGATACACTAACACAGAAAAATGCTATAGTTGCAGAAAATGTTAGAATAATCTCATCTCAAATGTCTAAAATTGCCAATAATAATGTTCAATTAATTTCGAAATCTCAATTTGTTGGTAAAGAGTCTATTCAAATTAGAGATGAAAATATAGACAGAAGCTATAAAGGCGAAGAAAAAAGAGAACACTAAAAAATTATAAGGGAGTTTTAGAGCTCTTTTATAACCTATTTAACTACTTTTTAGTATTATATTAGCCAAAAAATAAAACAGGGATATAAAATGTTACAAAAAGAGGGAAGCATTCTTTCAGTTAGAGAAGATTTAAGAGTTTTTGATTGTACAATCAGAGACGGGGGACTTGTAAATAACTATCACTTTTCAGATGAGTTTGTAAAAGCTTTATATGATATGTGTGTTAGTGCTGGAATTGATTATATGGAGATTGGAAAAAATGTTTCTCCAACTGTAATGAGTGAAGAGGAATATGGAAAATGGAACTTCTGTAAAGAGGAAGACATTAGAAGTATTGTTGGAGAAAATAACACTAAACTAAAAATTGCTACTATGGCTGATGTTGGAAGAACTATAAAAGAAGAGATTCCACCAGCAGATGAATCTGTAGTTGATATGATTAGAGTTGCAACTTATATTCACCAAATTCCAGAAGCATTAGAATTAATTGAAGATTTTCATGCAAAAGGTTATGAAACAACATGTAATATCATGGCCATTTCTAAATCATTTGATAATGAACTTGATGAAGTTTTAGCACAAGTTGCAAAATCAAATGTTGATGTTATTTATATTGCTGATAGTTTTGGTTCTTTTTACCCTGAACAAATTAATAAACTAACTGATAAATATTTAGATGTTGCAAAATCAGTTGGTAAAAAAGTTGGTATCCATGCACATAACAATCTATCACTAGCTTATGCAAATACCCTTGAAGCTATGGTTTATGGAACAAGTTATTTAGATGTTACTGTTTCAGGATTAGGAAGAGGTGCAGGAAATTGTGCTATGGAACTTCTACTAGGATTCTTAAAAAACCCTAAATATAAATATACTCCTGTATTAAAATTTATTCAAGATTATATTGTACCATTAGAAAAAGAATTAGATTGGGGATGTAGTGTTCCTTATATTATTAGTGGTCATTTAAATGAACACCCAAGAGCTGCTATGAAAGCAAGGGACAACAATGATACAAATTATGTTGAATTCTATAATAAGATGACTGAAGAGTATAGTTGAATAAAAGGCTAGTTTATACTAGCCTTCTTTTTTATTTAGTGTAATTTCTTTTAATTTTTCTTCAAGAGCTTTTTGTTTTGTAATCTCTTTTCTAATTGATGTAAATCCAATATGTTTTTTATCTTTGTCATAGTCACATGAGATTGTAACATCTACCCAATAAGCTTCACCATTTTTCTTTTTATTTTTTATTTCACCCTTAAACTCTTTACCTTTTTTTATAATTTCCCACATATTCTTATAAAAAGTTTTACTCATATCAGGATGTCTAATAATATTATGTGCTTTACCAAGAAGTTCATTTTTTGAATAACCACTTATTTCACAAAAAGCATCACTAACATAAGTTATGTTTCCTTTTAAATCAGTTTTTGATGCAATTACATTTTTACTAAATGATTCAATTAGCTTTTGATGTTCAAAATTAAGCTCTTCAAGCTCTTTTTGGGTAGTAATATCATGTCTTATTGCAGTATATCCAACAATATTATTAAACTCATCTAATATTGGAGATACAGTCATATCAACCCAATAAAAAGACCCATCTTTTTTTCTATTTTTAATTTGGGTTTTAAAGGTTTTAGAATTTTTTATAGCATCCCAAAGCTCTTTAAATACTGAACTTGGAGTATCTGGATGTCTTACTATATTATGTGGTTGTCCCATTAACTCTTTTCTAGAATATCCACTTATTTTACAAAAGGCATCGGACACATAAACAATGTTTCCCTTTAAGTCAGTCTTTGATGCAATTACATTTTCACCATAAACTTCTAATAATTTATAGTATGCTTCTTCTGTGTCTAACATTGTCTTATTCTCCCCTCAAATTTAATAATACATAATAAAATATAATTCTTAAATTTAAGGTTAAAATAAGTACAGCTTATACTATTTGAGTATTAAACTCTTTTGCTCTTTTTGTTTTACAGTTGCTATTATTGAACTATATTCATACCCTTCACTTTTAAGTCTATCTAATAGTTTTGGTGCATCCTCTTGAGATACACTTATTAAAAGACCACCTGAAGTTTGAGCATCATAAAAGAAAATCTCTTTATCAAAATCTTTTTTAAGTTCAACATTAGGTGAAACATAGGATCTATTTCTATATGTTCCACCTGGAATTATTCCCATTGAAGCTAATTCAATTGATTCTTCAATCATTGGAATCTTTTCAAAATCAAATTCAAGGCTCACATTTTTTGAAGCCATCTCTAAAGCATGTCCAGCAAGACCAAATCCTGTAATATCAGTACAAGCACTAACATCAAACTTTCTTGCACACAATGAAGCTTTATGATTTAATTGTGCCATAATAGATGCACCTTTTAATATTGCTTCATCATCTAACATATCTGCTTTTATTCCAGTTGTTAAAATTCCAAGTCCAATAGGTTTAGTAAGAATTAAAACATCCCCAATCCTTGGTGTATTATTTCTAAATACTTTTTTTGGATGAACTGTTCCACTTACACTTAATCCATAGGTCATCTCAGGGGCTTCAATTGTATGTCCACCGGCAAGAACACCCCCACACTCTTTAACTTTAGATAATCCACCTTGTAAGATTTCTACTAAAACCTCTTTGGGATGATGGCATCCATCAAAACCAACAAGATTCATAGCTGTTAATACATCTGCTCCCATAGCAAAAATATCACTAAGTGAATTTGCAGCAGCTATTTGTCCATATAAAAATGGATCATCTATAACAGGAGTGATATAATCAACAGTTTGTACCATTGCCTGATTTTCATTTAGGACAAATACTGTTGCATCATCGCTACCATCAATTCCAACAATTAATCTTTCATCATCGCATTCAAGCTTGCCAAGTAAATGTGACAGCTCCCCCGGAGCTAATTTGGCGGCTCAACCTGCGGCTTTTACATATTTAGTTAATTTATATTGATTATTCATTTATAAAGTTATAGTTCCTTCACTATTTAATAATGTCTCTACAGTTCCATAGGCATTTCCTATTTTACCAACATTAAGTTTATTGGCAACTTCATAAAACTCTAAACAAACACCACAAGAGAAAATCTCTACACCTTTTTCCTCTAAGTTTTTAAATATTTCAATGATATCACTATTTTCATCTGCTGTTGTTAGTAATACACCTTTGTTTACACAAATAATTGTTTTAGGTAATTTTGGTAACTCAAGTATACTTTTTAAGAAACCAACTATAAGCATAGAACCTAATTCACCCTCACCTACTTTATCATCTTTTATAAAAACTGTTTTATTTAAAAAATTTGATTCATTTAAAGAATCTTTTGTATCAACACTACACCCATAACCTTTTACAATAGTTACTTTAAATTCATTATTACCTAAATCTTCAACTTCAGAAGTATAGCCTTGTTTTGTGGCAAACCTTATAACATTTTCTTGTGAGGCAATATTATCTACTAAAACTTCTAATACTGAGTTTTCTTCTAATTCTTCTAAAGCTTTTTTTGTTTTTAGAACAGGTTCTGGGCAAACTAAACCTTTGCAATCTAAATTCATAATTTTCTCCAATAATTTTTTGATTATATTTATAGTTTGTGAAGTTTTATAACCTAAACCTTAGGTGTTATTTTAAGATACTTGAAAAACTAAGAATAATATTCTGTTTTTTAATGACATTAATTTTAACAAAATGCCATTAAAAAACAGTATAGCAAAAGCTATACTATTTTACTTGTTTTAAAAGTTCTTCAATCCAAGCTGACGCATCATCAGTAGTTTCAAATCTTTTTGATTTTGCAACTTGGTCTTGACCTTCATAAAATCTAACTCTAATTCCATCTTCAACATGGTCAATTTTCATTCTAGTGATTTTTGCCATATTAAGATAAACTCTATCATTTAATTTTATAAACATTTTTTCTCCTTTCTAAAATTTATATCCAATGTATATTTGAAGTATTAATATTAACATATATTCTATCACCTGGTAAAAATCTTTGTTCTTGCATCACATCTCTACTAATTCTACACGAAAAAGAGATTCCTCCTATTGAAAATTCAACTAATAAATAATCAATTGAATCTTGTTGTGAAATTGAAGAAACAAGTCCTATTATAGTGTTTTTATTAAACATATTTTCACAATCTTTTCTACAAATAGTTATATCATTTGAATCTATCATTGCAACAGAATCTTTTTTCTTTGATTCACTATTTTCAATTCTAAGAAATTGGCCATCAAGGAAAAACTTAACTAAATTACCATCTTCATCTTTTTCCCATGGAGCAAATAATAGATTTACACTACCACTTTCTATTAGTCGTCCTTGATAAAGTGCAACTTTTTTATCGCAAATTTTATTTAGCCAATTATGGTCATGACTTGAAATTAATATAGTTGTATTCCATTTTTGTTTTGCACTTAAAATTGCTTCTTTTATAAGTTGAGCAGAGTTTGTATCAACACCCGTTGTAGGCTCATCAAGGATTAAAACCTTTGGTTTTAAAATAAGTCTAGCTGCAAGGGCAACTCTTTGAGCTTCACCACCTGATAATTGGCTCCATTTTCTATATTTAAAAGAGCTATCAAGACCTACTAAAGATAAAGCTTCTTCAACTTTTTCTTCAATATTATTTGTTTTATTTCTAAGTTTTAAACCAAATGCAATGTTTTCAAAAACAGTTCTTTTTAATAGATATGGATTTTGGGGTACCATAACAATACTCATTTTAGTTTCATTATCTATTTTTCTATTATCTATTCCATTATAATTTAAATATCCATTTGTGGGTTTATTTATAAAAGATAATAAAGAAAATAAAGTTGATTTACCACTTCCATTTGGTCCAAAAAAACCAATAATCTGATTTTCTTCCAGTTTTAGACTTTCAACACTAAGTACTTTTTTATCATCATAATACTGTTCTATATTTCTTAATTCATAAAGTGTACTCATTGAGTCCATCTCCTTTTAAGTAGTGATAAACTAATATTTACTATTAATGCTACTGCAAATAAAACAAGTCCTAATGCAATTCCAGTTACAAATTCACCTTTCCCTGTTTCAAGGGCAATAGCAGTTGTAACAGTTCTTGTATGATATTTGATATTTCCACCAACCATCATAGAAATACCAATTTCAGTTATGATTCTTCCATATGCAGTCATTGCTGCTGTCATAAGACCAAATCTAGCCTCTTCTAAGGTAGCAAACATAATTTGTCTAGGTTTTGCTCCTAATCCTTTTAAAGATAAATAAAGACGTTTGTCAACTGCTTCTACAACAGCTGCTGTTAAAGCAATTATGATTGGAAGTCCTAATACAACTTGACCAATAATAATTGCTTGTTGAGAAAAGAGTAAATCGTATTTACCAAATGGTCCAACTTGAGATAACATAGTATATGCAATTAAACCAATTACAACTGTTGGTAAGGCTAAAAGTGTATCAACAATTGTTTTTACTACTGCCTTACCTTTAAAGTTATAATACCCAAGGAAAAATCCTAAAGGTAGTCCAATAATTAAACTAATCATCAAAGACCATGAAGATACTGTTATTGTCGTAGTAATAGCAGAGTATACACTCTCATTACCAGAAGTTAGTAACTCTATAGCCTCTTTGAAACCATCAGTAAATAGATTCATTCTCTAAAAATCCTTATTTCCCAGCGTTAGGAATAAATAATGCTTGACCTAAAAGTCTAAAATCAGCAATAACTTGTTGAGTTGCAGGACTTACTACCCAATTAGTGAATTTTTTAGCTAATTCAGGTTTTACATTAGAACATTTTTCTTTGTTGATTGATACAACAGAATATTGATTGAATAATGTTTTATCACCTTCAACAACAATTTTCATTAGGTTTTTGTCACCTTGTTGAGACATATATTTAATCCAAGTTCCTCTATCTGTCATTGTATATCCAGCTTTTTCAGATGCCATATTAATTGTTCTTAACATACCTTGACCAGTTTGAACATACCAAGTTGAAGCTTCTTTTGTATCAACTTTTGCATTTTTCCATAAAGAAAGTTCTTTTTTATTAGTTCCAGAATTATCACCTCTTGAGAAAAACTTAGCCTCTTGAGATTTAATTGCATTAAGTGCAACACTTGGTGCCATCCCAGAAACTTTTGCAGGATCCTCTTTTGGTCCAATAATTACAAAATCGTTGTACATAACTTGTTGTCTATCAACACCAAATCCAGTTGCAATAAATTTTTTCTCAGATGCTGGTGCATGTACAAATAAAATATCAACATCACAATTACCACCCATTTTAAGTGCTTTTCCAGTTCCTGTTGCTACCCATTTTAAAGTTACACCTGTATCTTTTTCAAATTTTGGTGCTAAATAATCTAATAAACCAGTATTATCTGTACTTGTTGTTGTTGCCATCATTAAATCTTGTGCCATCATTGATGATGCTAACATAGCACCTAATCCTAATCCTAATAACGTTTTCTTCATTTTTTTCTCCTAATATAAAGTTTATTTTTGTTTTAATTAAATATTTCTGTTTTAGTTTCTAAATATGAGCAACCAAATCTAATCACCCTTAGAAACTCACCTTGAGCTGTAAAATCTTTATCTGGCTTAGTAACAACAATTGCATTACTTTCATTTAGTACTGTAATCATTCCTGAACCGTATTTATTCTTTTTTGTAACATTAAATTCGCCACTTTTAGCTGTTCCTAATACAATATTCACTCGACCTGTTTTTGTTTTAAAATCTTCTTTATTTACAGCCAAACAAATATCTTGATAAATAGAATTTCCTCCTTGAATCTTATTTAATACAGGTATTGCAAATAGATGCATATTTACCATTGCAGTTAAAGGATTACCAGGTAAACACATAACAAAGCAATTATTAAACTCTTTTTCTATAACACCCATCATAATAGGCCTACCTGGTTTTATATTAACTCCATGAAAAATTGTTTTTAAACCATTTTGTCTAAAAGCTTCTGCCATAAAATCTGCATCTCCCATAGAGATACCTCCTGTTGTAATAACAACGTCATAACAACTCAAACTATTAATAAAATCAATAGATTGCTCTAAATTATCTGGAATAACACCAATATAAGTAGAGTCAAACCCTTTTTCTTCAAGAAGTGTAGTGATTGCATAGGAATTACAATTATATATCTCATCCTCACTTGCTTCTTCCCAAGGCTCTTTTAGTTCATTCCCTGTTGATACTACTGCAATTGATATTTTTTTATAAACTTCAATTTTAGTAATTCCTTGTGATGCAAAAACAGCAAGAGTTGAAGAATTTATAGTTTCACCCTTTTTAAATAAAACATCATTAATAGCTTTCTCTTCACCTTTTAATCTTAAAGAAGAACCTTTTTTAATATACTCAGGAATAGTTACAATCTCATCTTTGTAACTTATTACATCTTCAATTGGAATGATAGTATCAACATCACTTGGAACTTGTGCTCCAGTCATAATTTTATAACACTCATTTTCTTCTAAACAAGGTTCAACTTTTTCACCTGCAAAAATTATTTTTTTTACTTTTAAAGATTTTCCAGCATCTAAAAACTTTACTGCAAAACCATCCATTGCAGAGTTATTAAAAGAAGGAAGATTTTTTCTACATAATACATCTTTTGAAATGATTCTATTTAAAGCATCTTCTATATTTACAATCTCTGTAAATTTTGTAGCTTTTGCATTTTCCAAAGATTTTTCTACCGCAAGTTCGAAATCTAAAAACTCTTTTTTCAAAATATTCTCCTATGAATTTAAAAGTAAAATTTGTCTATATTTTTTAGAGATTTTTTTAACTACATTTAAAATAGTTTCATCATCTAAATATTCACTAAAATCTAAACTTAAAACCCATCGAGATTCACTTTCTGTATAAGTCATTTCCTGTATAATTCTTGACGGTTTAGAAAAACCAAGTGAACACCCTTCACCATTTGTAACAAGTATGTTTTCCAAAGCTAAAGTTCTGATTATTTCCCTTGCTTTTATACCCTTCAATCCAAAGTGAAGTGTATACTCTAAAGTATCTTTTGGATTTACAAAATAAAAAATGTTAGTATTAAACTCCCCATTAAGAGTTTCCAAAAATCTATCTTTAATATTTTTTTCATAATTAATTTTTTTAATATTTTTTTCTATTTGATAAATTGAAATTGTTGAAATTTCAGAGATTACACTCTGCTCAAATTCATCATTGTATAAGATTATTGAGTCCAATGAGTATCCAGTAAGTTTATACGCATCTAGCAATACAATATCTGAACCATGATTAGATAATGTTGCACTAATATTAGAGATAATTGTAGCTTGTGTTTTTTCTTTTACTACATCTAAATTTGTTTTTATATATGTATCCATTACATATGAAGAACAAAATATATAGTCACATTTAGATAGTTTAGATAAATCTACAAAGCCCTCTTTTGTAAGAGGAATTAAATCTATCTCAAAACCTTTTTCTATTAAGAAATTAGCTGCTTGAACTATAGCTTCACTCTCCCCTACACTAACACTAATTTTTCCTTTTAAAGAAAGCATTAAAGAGATAAAACCATCTTTATTAAACTTAAAAGTTTTAAGATTCTCAAATCCAAATTTTGATGAAAATTCATTGATTTTATTTTCTATAATTTCGTTATTTTTTAATGGATTTATAGTTTGGTCTATATCATATTCTAGTGGTAGTACATTTGAAAACTGAAGTGAATTTAACTTAATCATCTAATCTTCCTTAACACAATTAATCATTTTTTCATTTAAAAAAAGTTGGGTAAATCTTTCATCACTAAAAGCTTTGATATCTTCTTTTAATTTTTTGAAATTCTCAACTAACTCTTTTGCTTTTGGTGTTAACTTTGTACCACCACTATTTCTACCTTTTTGTACAATAACAAGCTCATCATCAATATACTTTTGAAGTATTTTTATATGACTCCATGCTTTTTTATAATTCATACCCGCTCTTTTTGATGCTTCTGAAATTGAACCAGTTTCATCAATAAGTTCTAAAATTTGTGTTTTTCCACCACCAAATATTAGATTGTCATTATCATCTTCAATCCAGATTTTAATTTTTGACTTCACGATGTCCCTTTCTTGTTCTAAAACATCCAAGTTGACAGTTTGTTACTTCTACATCAGTAAATTTAACTGTTGAACCGACTCTTCTTAAGCTTGATTCCTTTGCTAATTCCCATAAAATTCTACAAGTAACATCTTTGTCTTGTGTGAAATTTTTTGCTATTTTGTTATAAATTGCATCTTCAGCATCATGGAATTGTATTTTTCCAAATACCCCCAATTCACAATTTGTAATTTTTATATTTTCACTTTTACAAGCATCAGACATATCAATTGGCTCTACACCAATTAATCTTGCTACTTTAAAAGCTTTTAGACAAGATAGTTTCCCATCTTCGTCTAAATTGCTAAGAAGTAATTCTTTTTGAGTTTCATCTAAATTAATCTCTTTTTGCATCTTTCCCATAACATTATCCTACAACTCTTCCACTATGTGTGTATACATTCATCTTTTTACCTCTAGCAAAACCTATAAGCGTAACTCCATGTGTATGTGCAGTCATAACACCTAAATGAGTTGGTGCAGTTCTTGAAACTACAATTGGTACTTTATGCATAACTGCTTTTACAACCATTTCTGAACTTAATCTTCCAGATACAAATAAAACCGATTTTGTTGTATCTAAGCCTTTTATTTTACATTTTCCAACAACTTTATCAATTGCATTGTGTCTACCAATATCTTCAGATGTTACTGTAGTTCCATCTTCTAGATAAAGCATTGCTTTATGTACACAACCTGTTAATTTATAAAGTTCACTATCTCTATAGAAAATGGCTACTTCACGGCTAATAACTTCTGGACTAATCACAAAATTTGTTTGGTTAAAAGGAACTTCAACATTCCCTGCTATATTTCCTGTTACTCCACCACCGCAACCACTTACTAGTGTTTTTTCTTTATAAAGATTAGTTAATGAATTTTCGTCAATTTTTGCTGTTATATCAACTCTTAATCCATCTTCACTTAAAGTGATTTCTTGAACATCATCTATAGAAGAGATTACATTTTCACTCATTAAAAACCCAATAGCATGAGCATCTTGATCTATTGGTATACACATCATTGAAATAGCTTTTTCACCATTTAAATATACATTTAATCTAGCTTCTTCAATTGTTACATCTTCTACTTCTGTTACTTCATCACCATTTACTCTATCAATGATAATCTTTTTTAAATATCTTGAGTTATCCATACTATCCTCTTTAATATGCAAATTTTGCATATTTAAAATTAAAAAAATAAACTAAAAGTTAAATTTATATTACAAATTCAATCTAAAAATTAAATTGTATATAAATTTAACATTTCAGTCTGTCATTTATATGACAATTAAAAGAATCTCTCCACTTTGATGCTATATGGAGAGTTTTCCTTTTATAATTGTTTTTGCTCTTTTAACTTTTTGTAATAAGAGCTGTGAAGAATTTCAATCTCTTCTTCCTCTTTATACCCACTAATCATCGAATGAATTGCACCTTTAATTGCAAACATTGACATATATACGTGAGTAAAGAATAATGCAGCTACAGCCATTCCCATTACATTGTGAATAATTGCGCATGCTCTTAAAAAATCGATTTGTGTTATACCATATGTAGCAAGTACAGGAAGAGTGAAGTCCTGAAAATACATTGCTGCACCAGTTAGAATCATTAAAATCCCACCAAAAGTACAAACCCAAAACCACATTTTTTGACCTGCATTAAATTTACCTGCAGGAATTGGTCTTTTTACTTTACTTAAGTATCCACCTAGAATCATCATCCATTTTACATCGTCCATTGTTGGTAACATCTCTCTTATCCACATGATTGTCATTGGAATAACAGAAATAGCAAAGAACACTGTTGCAATTGCATGTAACTCTTTACAGATTCTTACAAAAGCTCCACCTTCAAATACTGAACCAAATATCATTACAAATCCTGTTGGGATAAGTACTAAAAATGAAAATCCAGCAATCCAGTGAATCAATCTATGAAACATATTGAATACTTTAATTTTTTTTCTATCATGAGAAAATATTTTAGGTCCAATAATAAAATAGTGTAAAGCGAAAACTGCAGGTACACCAAACAAAATCGCTAAAAATGCAATAGAAAAATATTTACCCTGTAAAAGTGTAAATAAAGGTCCAAGATGCAATGAACCCTCTTTATCATAACCTAAAATGTTTGGTACTAAGTCTTTTCCCCATATTGCACTATCTGCATTAGCACCAAAGGCTAATGCTGATAGAGTCAATAGAGTTAAAACTATATATTTCGTTTTCATTCTCTATCTACCTTATTATATATTTGAACTATATGCTGTCGACCATCCATATGGTTGAACTTTAACACCATGTCCAGATGATAATACTCTTTGTCTATAGATTTTAGACACTTCTTGAGAATCACCAACTAATAGTGCTTTTGTCGAACACATAGCTGCACAAACAGGAACTTTACCTTCAGCAATTCTATTTTGCCCATAAAGTTCTCTTTCATGTTCACTATTTGTTTCAAGTGGACCACCAGCACACATTGTACATTTATCCATAGCACCTTTAGTACCAAATGCACCATCTTGAGGAAATTGAGGAGCTCCGAAAGGACAAGCATATAAACAATAGCCACAACCAATACATTTTTCTTTATCGTGTAAAACAATTCCATCTTCTCTAATGTAGAAACAATCTACTGGACAAACTTGTTCACAAGGTGCATCTGTACAATGCATACAAGCAATTGATAATGAATACTCAAGGTTTTCAATACCTTCATTCATTGTAATTACTTTTCTTCTATTGATACCTGCTGGTAACTCATGAGCTTCTGCACAAGCAACCGAACAACCATCACATGCGATACATCTTTGTTCATCGCAATAAAATTTTAATCTAGCTTTTTCACTATTACTCATCAGTCACTCCTTAGGCCATTTCGATTCGACATAAACCACCTTTTGTCTCAGGAATCTGAGTAATGATGTCGTAACCGTAATTTGTAATTGTATTTGCACTCTCACCAGTAGCATAAGGTTTTGTACCTGCTGGGTATTTGTGCGACATATCTTCCCCTTGGAATGCACCAGCAAAGTGGAATGGCATAAACACTCTATCTTCACTAACACTAAATGAATACTTAGCTTTAACTTTAATTTTAGTACCTTCAGGTGAGTGAACCCACATCATAGCACCATCTCTAATTCCTAGCTTTCCAGCTAAATTAGGATTAATTTCACAGAACATTTCAGGAGTTAATGCAGCAAGATATTTACTTGCTCTATTTTCCATACCTGCACCATTCATGTTTACAAGTCTTCCTGTTACCAAGTTAATTGGGAACTCTTTAGACCAATCTTTTTCTGACTGTTTAGAAACATATTTAGTATCAACTCTATAATGGTTTGCTTTATCTGCATAACTTGGATACTGTTTAACTAAATCTTGTCTTGGAGAGTGTAATGGCTCTCTGTGCATTGGGATTTGATCTGGGAATGTCCATACTTTAGCTCTTGCTCTTGCATTTCCATAAGGAGCAATTCCTCTTTCCATACATTTTTCAGCAATAATATTAGAAGTATCAACTTTCCAGTTTTTACCAATTTTTGCTTTTTCATCAGCTGTTAAAGTAATTCCAAGAACTGCTTCAATGTTATCTCTAGTAATTTCTGGATATCCATCTTTATTAGATGAAGCTTTTGGAGCACTTCCAGCACCTGCTAATTGAGATACACCATTGTGTTCTAATCCAAATCTATTTCTAAATCCCATACCTCCATCAACTACACTTCTGTTGATGTTATATAAAATTGGGCTTCCACCGTGTTTTTCCGTCCAACATGGCCATGGTAATCCATAATATTCGCCCTTCATAGCACCATATCCACGCCCTGAAATTTGGTCAAACATATGCCAATTTTCAGTATGTTTTTTGATTCTATCTGCTGTCCAACCTGTTAAACCAATAGTTTTGATGATTCTAGCAATCTCATTAGTTGCATCTTCTGGCCAAGTGAAATCTTTTTTGTTATCTTTGATTTTCATTCCAGCAGTAAACTGCTCATAGAATCCTAATCTTTTTGATAACTCAAACATAACTTCATGGTCAGTTTTAGATTCATACATTGGCTCAACAACTTTAGTTCTCCATTGAACAGTTCTATTTGTTGCTGTTACTGAACCACTTGTTTCAAATTGTGTTGCACTTGGTAAAATAAATACATCATCTTGTTTATCTGTTAAAATTGCAGCTTCATTTACAAAAGGATCACAAAGTACTAGCATTTCTAAATTGTCTAGACCCTCTTTGATTTTTGCTTGTTGTGCAACTGAAGTAATACCATTACCCATAACAAATAACATTTTAAGGTTTGTTCCACCATTTGTTACTTTATCGTTACCATCTTTTCCATCAAGAACACCAGCCCACCATCTAGAAAGAGTAAATCCTGGTTTATTCATCCATTCTTTTGCTCTAAATCTTCCTTTAAGCCACTCATAGTCAACTCCCCAAGATTTTGCGAAGTATTTCCATGAACCATCAGCAAGTCCATAATAACCTGGTAATGTATGAGATAAACAACACATATCTGTTGCACCTTGAACATTATCATGACCTCTTAAGATGTTTGTTCCACCACCTTCTTCACCCATGTTTCCAAGTGCAAGTTGTAAAATTGGAGCCATTCTTGTATTAGATGAACCAATTGTGTGTTGAGTAAGACCCATAGCCCAAATTAATGTACCTGGAGTAGATTTAGCATAAAGTCTAGTTATTTGAATTAACTGCTCTGCTGGAACTCCTGTAACGTCCTCAACTTTTTCTGGAGTCCACTTTTTAGCTTCTTCCATAATATCTTCCATTCCATAAACTCTGTCAGCGATAAATTTCTTATCGTGCCATCCATTTTGGAATATAAGGTTTAACATTCCATACATAAATGGAATATCTGTACCTGGTCTAATTCTGCAATAATGATCAGCTTTTGCAGCTGTTTTTGTAAATACTGGATCCACAACGATAATTTTTGCGTTGTTTCTCTCTTTTGCTTTTAAGAAATGTCCAAAACCTACAGGGTGATTAACCGCTGGGTTTGCTCCAAATATAATAATAGCTTTTGCATTTTGGATATCTCCAAGTGAGTTAGTCATAGCGCCATAACCCCATGTATTCGCCACACCGGCGACTGTTGCACTATGTCAAATTCTAGCTTGGTGATCTATATTATTCGTTCCATACATTGCTGCAAATTTTCTGAAGTAATAAGCTTGCTCCGTACTCATTTTTGCTGAACCTAAGAACTGAACTGCGTCAGCTCCAACAGATTTATGCAAGGCATTCATTTTGTCAGAAATTCTTGTATAAGCTTCATCCCAAGAAATTCTTTTCCATTTTCCAGCTTCTTTTACCATTGGGTGTTTTAATCTAACTTCTGATCTAACCATATCAATCATATCAGCACCTTTACAACAGTGCCCACCTAATGAAATTGGATGATCTTGAGCTACTTCTTGTCTAACCCAAACCCCGTTTTGTACTTCAGCTATAATACCGCATCCTACAGAACATGCAGTACAGATAGTTTTTACTTTTTTAGAACCAGGAAAAGGATTTTTAACCTCTTCACTAGTAGCTTCTCTAGTAACACCATCATTAGCAAAAGCACTTGTTGCACCAGCAGCAGCAGAAACGGCAGCCATTTTAATAAATGATCTTCTACCTATTTTTGCTTTGAGTGCATCATATGTACTTTGTGACATACTTACTTCTCCTTCTTATAAAGCTTGTTTGTAAAACTCTTCCCAAGCTTTTGATTTTTTGTAAAGGATCTCTTTTTTAGGAGATTTCCCTACAACAACACCATTTGATCCTACACCAGCCTTTGTAGAACTGTTAGCAGATGCTAACACCGTGGTACCAACAGCAGTAGCACCAACAACTATTGCAGTTTTCTTAGCAAAATTTCTTCTACTCTCTTGCATAGTTGCTCCTTTTTTTGTGATTAGCCCCATAAATGAGACTTAAATAAAGAAAACTCTTTTCCTTACTTAAGCCACACAAGGGCAAAAATATTTAGATTCCATCCTCCACATCGTATGTTACGAATACAGGACAAGACTCATCATTTTTATTTTTTGGTCCATTAGCTTTCATAGCTTTATTTCTAGCTCGTCTAGCTTTTTCTTCATCTGAAATCTCTTCAACAACCTTAGTTTGTGAAGGTTTTGAAACAATATTTGGTTTAGAAACTTCTAAATATATTCTTTCAAACTCAATAAATGCTTTTAATAAAACAATTACATTTTTAAAAATATCTGCACTTTCATGTTCAAATAATTCTTCTGAAAACTCATCAACAAATTCATTTAAAATTTCTGCAAAAATACAATGAATTAAATTGTCATATTCATTTTGACCTTGAGCTTGTAGTTCACAAAGCTCAGCTAAAACAGTAAAAATAAAACCAATATGGTCTTCATAATCAGTGTATTTAGATTCATCTCTTCTTATTTTTGTTTTACCTAAGAAGTTTTGCATCTCAACTCTTTTTTTACCACTTTCAATATTTTCATCAAAATATGATGCAGTTGTTCTAACTGTTTTTGTATGTGGAGAGTGAAATATTTCATCAAACTCATTCATAAAAGCAATATTTGAATCAGATTTTAAAACAGCTCTAATATTTTCAAATGCCTCTTTTGTAGATTCATCTAAAGGGTTTTGTTTTAAAGTATCAATTAATGTAATTAATTCTAGATATCTATTGTTATCTGTTGTAAAAACAAAAAATCTAGAAAACATTGCATAATATAAAGCTCTTGCTTTATTGATTTTTTGAGTATTCATATTGCTATTCCTTGTTTGTTGTTATAATTTGTTGGATTTGCCATGTAACTTTTCATCATAATTTTTGGTTTACATGTTTCACAACAATATAAAGTTTTTTCTTTGATTGGGTCGTTTGCAAATATTGGAGACATAATCTTTGCAATTTTTTCAACTGCTTTAGTTGTAGCAAACTCTTTCCCACACTCTATACATGCAAATAGTTTATCTTGAGCTAAAATATTTTCTTTAAACCACATAGGTTGTAATTCAATTACATCTCTTTTTATTGTTAAACAATCTGATTCAGGACATGATGCTTCACAATATCCACATGATGTACATAAAGATGGATTTAATCTTAAAGTATTATCTTTCGCATCTGCAAAAATTGCATTTACATTACATGCACCAACACATGATAAACATAAAGTACAATTTGATTCATTTACTTCAACCTTTGCATAATGAACATTTGGTCCTGTTTGAACTTCACCAAAGTTATATTCTCCAACTATTTTTGATAATCTAATTGCAAAGTTTTCTCTTTTTCTTAAACTCATATCATTTAATTGATATTTTGAACCATCAATAAAATCTACTTTTTCTAAAGCATCAACTAATTGCTCTTTATTCATTGCAACTAAAATTGCGTCTTTTTGATATTTTGCTTGATAAATTTGATTTAATATAGAAATAGAATCAGTAGTTCCTTTAGATAAAAAGTCAGTATAAAAAACTACTTGAGAACCAGATTCTTGTAGTATTGTTAATAAAGTTGATTCATGTAAAAACTTTTCACCTTCTATTTTAAATGGTAAAACATTCTCTTTTAAGGCTACTTCTAAAGAAGATATATTCATTTTTTGTGGAATGATTAATGGGATATGTCCATTAAAAAATTTACTCATTGCATAGATTGATTCTCTGTTTGATGGAGTATAATCTAAAGCACCACTTGGACACACTGAGATACAACCACCACACCCATGACAATCTATTTGTGAAAAATGTAAATGTTTATTCTCATCATCTTTTACGATTGTAGTTGTAGGACAAACCTCTACACACTTAGCGCAAGTTTCATCTCTTCGTTCATGATATTGACAAATTGTTTTATCATAACTTAGAAATTTTCTATATTCATAATTTGCAATATTAGCTCTAACTTCAGCTAATACATCATCAATAGAAGTTTCAAGTGGATCAAAACAACCACTTTGTTTTTTACCTTCTTCTTTCATATCAAACCAAATAATTTGGTCAATATTTAAAGTTATATCTTTGTCTTCATCATCAACTACTACATTTAAGTTTCCAATTGACCCAGTTATAGATTTTAAAATATTTTCATTTATATGGAAAAGGTCAAATTCATTTGAAACTATTTTTTTAATAAACTCTTTTTTCCATGACTCATCACAGATTAATAAAACTTTTTTCTCTACATCTTGACTAAATGTCATATCTTGTGCATTATCAAATCTTGATTCATTTAAGTCATAAAGTTTTTCAATATTTTTAATTTTGTCAGCTATTGTATCTTGTGAGTTTCTAATATAAAAGTCGATTTCATCTGCAACTAATTCTGCATTAAAAAGATTTGTATTTGAAACAATAAAATCTGAATCTTTATATTCAATCATATTGTTAGTCACTAAAATCTTTTCAGATAACGGGAAATCTAAGTTTTGTTTGTTGTAATAAATATACTCTTGCATAACCTATGCCTTATTGGTAAATAATATTTTACCATTCTAAAATGATTAAACTTTATTAAAGCTTAAATAGTTAACTTTTTTTTACTAAATTTATATAACTTTTTAATTTTTGTTAATTTTAAGTTTACTATTATGGTATAATCTTATTTTTAAGGAGAAGTATTGAAAAAAATTTTAATTTCAATTTTTATTATTTTTGCCTTTCTGATTTATTTTTTCAATGAACAAAAATATTACAATAACAATATAGTACTTGGGGCTTCTTTACCTAAAACTGGTATTATGAAAGACTGGGGCCATAACGTAGAGATTGGTACAAACGCTTACTTTAAATATGTTAATGAAAAAGGTATTTTACCAAATAATAAAAAAATATCTTTAATTTCATTAGATGATAAATATGAACCAAATCTAACAATTGAGAATACAAATAAACTATTAGAGAGAAAAGATTTATTTGCATTTTATGGTTATGTTGGCACTCCAACAGTAAAAAAAATATTACCTATTATAGAAAACAATTCTATACCATTTATAGCTCCTTTTACTGGTGCTTCTTTTTTAAGGGATAAGAATAAACAAAACATTGTAAACTTTAGAGCCTCTTATTATGAAGAGATTGATAAAATAATTGAGTATCTAAACACTAAAAAAAAGATAAAAAAATTTGCTGTTTTTTATCAAAATGATGATTATGGTGAAGAGGGATTTGTTTCAACTATAAAATCTCTTAGAAGTAGAGATTTGGCTTTAAATGGTGAGGGTATGTATAAAAGAAATACCTTATCTATAAAACATGCTTTTAGTGAAATTAGAGATTCAAAACCGGAAGCTATTATTATGGTTGGAGCTTATCAAGCAAATGCATTGTTTATAAAAAAAGCAAAAATGGACCCTGTATTAAAAGATTCAATTTTTTGTATTATTTCATTTGGTGATGCTAGTGCGATTGTAAAAGAACTAAACTATGAAACACAGAATATAATCTTCTCTCAAGTAGTTCCTAGTTTTGATAACTATAGAATTGAAATAATTAGAGAATATAAATATATGATGAGAAGATATTATCCTAAAGAATCATTAGGCTTTATCTCACTAGAAGCCTTCCTTGTTGCAAAAAGTGTTGTTGAATCAATTAAGAATATAAAAGGTCCTTTAAGTAAAAATGCTTTCTTAAAAGAATGGAATAGACTTCCTAAAGAGATATTAAGAGGTATTAAACTTGAACATAAAAAAGATCAACTATCAAATAAAGTCTATTTATTTAAATATGAAGAATCAACCTTTAAAGAGATAAATAAAGATGATTAAAAAACTACTACACTATTTTGACAATTTATCATTTAGTTATAAAAGTTCTGTTCTTTTATTTATTATCACAGGTGGTATGATTTCTATTATTGCATTATCTCAGATATCAGTTTATTCAATGAAAAATGATTTTGACACTCTATTTGAAAAAAGAACAAAACCTATCATTGAATTAGAGAATATAAAAGATATATATAAAATCAATATCTATGATACCTTTTATGAAATTCAACAAAAAAACATTACCATAGACCAAGCAAAAGATATTATCTCATTAGCACAACAACTTATTAATAAAAGTTGGAAAAACTATAAAAATGCTACTATTGATAAAAAATATGAGAAATCTTTTATTACAAATTTTATTAATGATTTTTTTGAGATTAATAAAGAAGAGGATAATGAAAAGATTTTACAAAGTAATTTAATTTTGAATATAAATGAGAAAATCTCAGATTTACATAAAGATATCAATAAAATAGTTCAACTTCTTCAAAGGAATAACTTTGTTGAGGCTATATTTTTTATTGATAAACTCTATTTTGAAATAAATTCAGTAAATGTGTATATTACAAACCTTACAAACTATGATTTAAATCTTGCTGTAACAGAAAAAAGGGAAACTCAAAAAACCTTTAATCTTTTAACCACTATTTTAATCTACTCTATTGTTTCAGTATTTTTATTTTCAGTAATTTTATCAGTTTTACTAATCAATAACTTTAGAAAATTACACTTTAATCTTGAAGATGCAGTAAGTGAAAAGACAAAAGAGTTACAAGAACTAAATGATTACCTTGAAATTAAAATAAAAAAAGAAGTTGCAAACTCTAGGAAAAAAGATTTAATTATGTTCCAACAATCAAAACTAGCAAGTTTAGGTGAAATGTTGGGAAATATTGCTCACCAATGGAGACAACCATTGGGTTCTTTAATGATGATTATTCAATCATTTCAAACAAAAATGGAATTTGGAAAACTCTCTTTTGAGTTTGTTGAACAAAAAACTAAAGATGCAGTATTACTAGCAGAAAATATGTCAAATACCCTAGATGATTTTCAAAATTTCTTTAGTCCAAACAAGGCTAAAGTAAAATTTTCAGTAAAAGATTGTGTTTTACATGCAGCTGATTTATCTAAATATATACTAGAAAAAGAGAATATCAAACTAAATATTATCATTATGAATGATTTAAATATTTATGGATACTATAATGAATTATCCCATGTAGTTTTAAATATGATTTCAAATTCTAAAGATGCCTTAAAAAATTTAGATAAAGAAAGAGCTATAAAAATTGTGGTTAAAGAGTATAGGCAAAAAGCTAGAATTCTTATATATGACAATGGTGGTGGAGTAGAAGAAAAAATCCTTCCACACATCTTTGAACCATACTATACAACCAAATATAAAAGTGCTGGAACAGGTATTGGACTTTATATGTCTAAACAAATTATTGAAAAGCATATGAATGGTAATATAAAATGTAAGAATGTTTACAATAAAATAAATAGTGAAAACCTAGAATATGGAGCACTTTTTATTGTGGACATTCCATTAGATAATAAAAATGAAGGACAAAGTGATGACTAAAGAAAGAAACCTCAATATCTTGTCAACATTCAATATACTGTATTTAGAAGATGATAAATCTCTTTTAACACATACGAAAGATATTTTAGATGATTTTGTTGCAAATGTTTATGCAGTAAATACATCAAAAGAAGCACTTGAAGTTTTAGAAAGTAAAAAAGTTGATGTTATAATTTCAGATATTTTATTAGAAAATGAAAACGGAATTGACTTTTTAAGAGATATAAAACAAAAAGATGTAAATATACCAATTATATTAACAACCGCCCATACAGATACAAAATACCTTTTAGACGCTATAAAATTAAAAGTTGAAAATTATATTGTAAAACCAATAAATATAAAAGAGTTACTAAATACCTTACATGATATTTTATTTCCAATTGTACAATCTCACGAAATGCAAAAAAATATTAATGTAATCAAGACAATATCGGCAGTTACAGATAGTAAACAAGTTGAAGTTATAAAATGTATTATTTCAAATTTAGACAGTAATGATGAACTTGTAACCTCATATTCAGATATTATGGATAAAATTTCCATCTCTAAACCTACGTTAATTAAACTATTTAAAGAATTAGCAGAAAAAAAGATTTTGACAAAGGTTGCCCACAAAACATATAAATTTAATGAAGACTCATTAGATTTAATTTAAAGGAATATTTTGAATATTGATATAACAAAAGTTGCAAATGTAATAATCTACATGCTTGATGAAGATGTAAAACACTTAAATGATAGGAAACTAATAATTTTACTATTTTTAATCGATTATAACTTTTATAAAACTAAAGGTAGAAAAATCTTTGGTGATGAATATATAAAGCAAAAAAGAAATCCTGAAGCTGTTGTTTTAGCTGATATCTTTGATATTATTGCAAATGGCGAAGATTTAGAAGAGGATGATGAGAGGCTTTATCTTATTACAGATATGCTTGACTTTATTGATATTGAGATTCTTACAAAAGAAAAATTCATTGAACTAAATTTTTTAAAAATGGAAGAAGATTTTGATTCTTCTATGTTTGATAAAGAAGAGATGAAATGTATCAAAGAAATTGTGGAAAAATATAAAGATGACACAGCAAGAAAAATTGCAAACGCTTGTTTTCAAATTGATGATGTGAGAAATAAAAGTTTAGATGAAGTAATCATCTAAACTTTTATAAACTATTTATTTGGTTTTTTCCATTATTTTTTGATAAATACATTGCTTCATCTGCCCTTGAAGTAATTGTATCTATACTATCTGATTGTTTTAGCATTGTAACACCAAAACTTGCTGTTACTTTAAGACTTACTAGTTTTTTAATTTTTATATTTGATTCAATCTCTTTTCTAATATTCTCACAAACTGAAGTAGCATTTTCTAAAGATGAACCAATAAAAGCAATAACAAACTCTTCTCCACCCCATCTACCAACAATATCTGTTTTTCTTATATTTGTTTTTAAAATTTTTGCAATCTCTTTTAAAACTAAATCCCCTTTTGCATGACCATAATTATCATTTACTGATTTGAAATTATCAATATCTAAAAATGCAAAAGATATATTTTGGGGTCTTCTTTTATTTAAATCAATCTCTCTATTTAATTTTTCTTCAAAGTCCCTTCTATTTGAAAGGTCAGTTAAAGAATCGTATTGAGATAAGTATTCTAGTTTTTTACTATAGTTTCTAATGATATAAAAAACAATAAAAGCAATAATAAAAGTAATAATAATAGAAGTAATTAAATTAAAATAAAAAATTTTCTTTACATCTTTAGTAAAATCATCTAAATTTGCTTTAACTGTTAAGAAAAGGTCAAGTTCAGGTATATATTTTGTGTTTATAATATATTTAGAATCATTATTCTCATATTCAATAATATTACTTTTTTTTGAGATTATAACATTTTCAAACTCTTTAAGGGTTTCATCTTCTTTTATAGTTTTATATTTATAAAATTTTCTTTCAGATAAAACTACCTTTCCATTTTTATCAAAAAAAGTTACTTGAAAATTGTATTTGCTTCTAAAGGTCTCAAGTAGTTCATCTATATATGATATTTTAAGGGCAACTCCCGTTGCACCAATGAAGTGAAAGTTACTATCAAAAATTTTATAGTTAATAAACATAATCATATTATTTGACAAGTGTTCATTAAAATCTAAATTTATTTCATGTTTGCCTTGGGAATTATAAAAATCAAAATACCATTTATTTGCTGGATTATCTTTTTTAATTTTTTCAACAACTCCATGGGGAGTGTAATAGTTTTTTGTTTCATTAGAAACTAAAAAAGTATTAAACATATTGTATTTATTTTTAATAGCTTCTAGATATTTAATAATTTTCTCTTCATTTGATTCTTCATTTAATAGCCAATCATGAACAAAGGTATCATTTGCCATCATTGAAGAAACTAAATATGGTTGGATAATATTTTTTTGTATGTCAGAATAAATATTATCTAAAGATAAAGGAAGGGATTGATTCTTCAATTGTTGTTGGGCACTATTTAAAGAAACTAGATAATTTATAAAAGATATACTTATTGATAAGACTATTAATAAACTTGAAATAACTATAATAACTTTATATTTAGAATTCATATAAAACCTTTAAAAATAAAAGGAAATCATATCTTTTTAAAACTTAACAATTAAAAAATAATTATTAGGCACCAATTTTTTGTATTATATTTTTATAATTATTTATCAAGTATTAAAGGGGGTTTCTGTTAAAAACAGCCAAAAAGGTGCTGTTTTTAACATTGAACTAAAAGATTAAAAACTTTCCCATTCATCATCTTGTTCTTGAACTTTTGCTTTAAAGTTCTCTTTTTTAACAGAATTTGAAGGTGAAGATTTAATAATTTTTTCTAACGATCTTCTTTCTTCACCTGTATAAGATTTTTTAGATGTTCTATCTCTTTTTTTTAAGTTTTCTTTACCAATAAACTCTTTTTCATCGGCACTTTCTAGAACCATTTTTGCAATTTTATCTGTTTCTAAAGCTATTTCTTGTGTTTGAGAAGCAACTTGTGCATTCATTTGTGTTTGTGTATCTAATTGAGCAACTGCTTGATTAATTTGTTCTATTCCCGTTAATTGCTCTTTACTAGACATTTCAACATTATTGATTAAAGTAATTGTCTGATTAATATTTTCATTTAAAGCAACATAACCATTAATCATATTTGTAGCAATCTCTTTACCCTCATTTGCTTTATTAGTTGCACTTTCTACTAGATTTTTTATCTCTTTTGCAGCTTCTGCAGATCTATTTGCAAGATTTCTAACCTCTTGAGCAACTACGGCAAACCCTTTTCCAGCTTCCCCTGCTGTTGCAGCTTCTACCGCCGCATTTAATGAAAGTATGTTTGTTTGAAAAGCAATTTGATCAATTATTGTAATAGAATCGTTGATTAAATTTACTTGTGTATCTATCTCTTCCATTGCAGTTGTTGTTTGGTTTGCTAAAACCTCTCCATCTTTTGCAGATTTAGTAACTTTTTGTGAGATTTGAGCCATTTCATAAATATTTTGTGTATTACTTCTAATATTTCCTGTCATTTGTTCTAATGATGCCGCTGTTTCTTCTAAAGAAGAAGCTGCCTCATTAGAGTTGTTATTTAAAGATTCTACATTTTCTAATAATAAAGCCGAACTATCATCTAGTTTTAAACCATCACTTTTACTTGCAACCAACATAGCTGTAATAGAATCACCTAAAGTGTTAACTCCATTTGCAAGCTTTAATAAATCCTTTTGAATTCCAGTTGTATTAACTTTATCAAGGTAGTTGAAATTAGAATATTTTTCTAAGACATCTAAAACAGATTCAATATTATGTTCTAAGTTTCCAGCCATACTGTTTAAAACCTCTTTTAACTGTTGCATAGCAGGATTAGAAACATTTATATTAACTCTTTGACATAAATCACCTTGTTCAAACTCACCTAAAACTGTGATTGTTTCATCAATTAATTCTCTATCTTCTATGATACCTCTTTTAGCTTTTTCAATATTTGAATTTATTAAATCTGACATATGACCAAACTCATCTCTACAAGTTATTTGTTTAATCTCAACATCATTTGTTTCTCTATTTAAATATGCAAAAAAGTTTTCTAAACCTTCATTTATAAATGTTACTTTAAATACAATCTCTTTTGTAATCATTCTAAAAATAAAAGATAAAATACCAAGAATAATTAAAAGAATTAATCCTGCTTTTTGTGCTGAATTTATAAACTCTTCTTGGATATCATCAATATATATTCCTGACCCAAAAACCCAACCCCAAGGAGTAAATTCTCTTACATAAGAAAGTTTTTTCTGTGTTTCTTTAGTTTTTTCATCAGTCCTTGAATAATGAACAAAACCTGAACCATTATCTTGAGTAGCTTCAACAAAAGCTTTAAAGATATTTTCATTATCTAATTTTTTAGTTGATTTTGAATCTTTGCCAAAATCAATGGCAGTAGCAAGATTATAAGCTTTATCATCCATAACTTTACCATTTTTATTTAAATCTATTGGATGCATAACCATTTTTACAGAATCAATATTATTATCATTTATCCAAATATAATTATCACCCTGATATCTAAAGTTTTTAAAGGCTTCTATAACATTATTTTTGGCTTCAGTTTCTGTAATTTGCCCCGATTCAAATTTTTTATACTCTTTTTCTACAAAACTATAGGATAAATCAATTACATTAACTAATTGAGTTTTTTTCTCTTTAAACATCATTTTTTCTTGTCCAAGTAAAAGAATAACAGCTAATATAATCATTGATGTTAATGATACAATTGACACAAGTAACATTTTTTTAAAAACTTTTAAATTGCCAAAAAGCTTTCTCCATATTTCATACATATTTTCTCCTTTAAAATTATTATTTATTTGAATTTTATGTTTTATAATAAAAAAATAATCAAAGATTATAATATAAATAACTTAAATTAATAGTAAAAAAATGTTTACTTTTTGAACGTTTATTCAATTATTTCAGTAGAAGAGTGCCAGTATAAGAAGTTGTTTTAATCGCTTTTAGTATTGAATCAATTGTAACCTTTTCATCATGAACAACAGTTACTTTTTTTGTATTTAATCTTGCACTAACTTTTTCGACTCCATCAAGCTTCTTGATAGCTTTTTTCACAGCTGTAGTACATAAAGGACAGTGCATACCTTTTACTTCAAATACTGAAGTTTGTTGTGCAAAACCTGAACTTACAAAAAGAACTAGTAATAATAAAAATTTCATAATCTACTCCATAAACATAGGAATTATTTCTGGATATAAAAGTATTGCCAATACAATTAAGAAAAATAAAATAGCTAAAAAATAATTTTTAACTTTTTCACCTTTTGTGCATTCACATTTAATTTTTCCATTTAATTTTTTAATTCCATAAATAAAAAGAATAACTGTTAAAACAGCCATCGGGATTCTTATGTATTCAAGTGTAGTAAAATAAGTTAATATTCCACCTGATACACCAAAGAATAAAAATAAAAATGCTGGTAAACAACATAAAGTTGATAATAGTGCAGTAAAAACTGCACCAATTATCGGTAATACGTAGTTTTTCATACTCTCTCTTGCGAAGTATAAGCATATGCAAAAGATTTAGGATCATAGTAGTTTTGTACATCTTCACCTAATTCTGCATAAGGATAACCTAACATATTTAAAGGATATTGCGCTGGCTTAGGATTTAATACAAAATCTCTAGCATAGTTAAATGCAACCCAGTTCATTTCCCAGTTACCAAACATAAAGTTTTTAGTTTGAATTGTTTTTTCAGATTCATTTGTTAATTTTTCACCAAGTCTTACTTTAGTAACGTCTGCTGGATCTGCTGGTACCCAACCTAAACCACTTACGTAAAACTCTGCTCTACAGTGTTGTCCACCAGTAATATTTGCAAAACCTTTTTCATCTGCTTTTCCACAAACTTTTGAGATTTTTGATTTACCAGCTCTAATACCAAATACTTCTCTTGATGGAATATTTGCATTTCTTAAAAGTGCAACAAATACTGAACTTATATCTGTACATTTTCCACCATAGATTTTTTCATCTAAAGCTTTACCAGCATCTCCAACTCCACACCCAATAACTGAATTGTCTCTATACATAGTAGTTACTGTCCAGTCATATATAGCTTGAGCTTTTTCTAAAGATGTTTTTACATCTTTTGTGATTTGTGCTGTAAAATCTTTAAGTTTATCATTTACAGGGATATGAGCAGTTGGTTTAAGATATACTTTTATTTCATCCGAATAATTTTCATCATTTTTAGCTTTTGATAAATCGGTAAAGCTTTGCTTTGTTATTACCTCAAATTTTACATCAATTTTTGGTTCTTTTTCTTCCACTTTCCAAGTTGCATATAAAACTTTTGTATTATATTCATTTTCAACGATTTCTGCTTTTTCATAATTTCCAGAATAAGAGATATCAACTAGTTCTTGATATTTTGAACTCAATGGAACTGGAATCCAAATTTGAGCTTTTTCATTTGATGATTCAAGCTTAAAATTATTGTTAATTGTAAACTTTCTAATACCCTCTTTGATACCAAACGGATTTTTGTTTTCATTAGCAAATACTAAGTTAGGAATAACAGTAGATGTTGCAGCCAAGATTGTTGTGTTTTTTAAGAATGTTCTTCTATTCATTTTTTTACTCCAAGTGTGTTGAAGCATATGTAGTCATAATAGTTTCACGCATATCAATTATGTCCAACCTAAACCTTAGGTTAATGCTTAATTTTAAAATATTATAATTTTAAAATATTAAATATAAATCTTTTCTTAAAGGTAAAAAAAAATTTACCCTTAGTTTAAATTTTAAATTTTATTTTTACTTCCTACAATTTGTTTTAATTTCTAATAAATTCTCAATAAGTACATTAAAATTTATCAAATGCAAACTCTTTTGTTCAAAAACCTTCTTTATTAAAAGAAGGTTTTTGAGATTAATCATTTTTCATATCTACTTTATGTGACATAAATCCAATAATACCAACAAAGAAAAGACCTCCAACGATATTTCCTAATGTAACAGGAATAAGATTCTTAACTAACATTGCCTCAATTGTTAGATTATTGATTTTATCAACAGAAACATGAGCTAAATGAGATAAAGCTTCTATATTACCACCAACTTCTGCTAAATAATGAGCTTTAGCTAATAAACCTTCAGTAATAATAAACATATTAGCAACACAGTGTTCATAGCCAGAAGCTACAAATGCACCAATTAAAAATGCAATACCTAAAATTTTACCTGCAGTATCTTTTGCTGCAATTGCAGTCCATACCGCCATACAAACAAAAACATTACAGAATATTGCTCTGATAAATGCTTCATCAAATGCTAAAGAAGTTTTTCCTGCCCCTAATGCCATAAAGTGTTTTAAAATTTCACCATCATATTTTAATGGTAAATTTGTTCTATAATACATATACGCAATTAAAACTGATCCTACAAAATTAAATACCCAAACAATAATCCAATAAATTGCCATTTTACTTAATGGTAACTTATGTTCCATTGTTGTAACACCAGTTAATAGTGAACTTGTAAATAAGTGTCCTCCAAAGAACACAACCATCATAAGTCCAGCAGAGAATGCAATACCCCCTAAAAAGTTTGCAATCCCTGGAGCTGTGGCTTTTGCAACACCAACTGTTGCATGGGCCCAGAAAATATCACCCATTGCAATTGATCCACCTGCCATAATTGACAAGAAAATAATACTTAACATTGGCATATTAGCCTTATGCCCTGAACCACCTGATACAGCTTTTGCTGCTTCTGCTGGAGATAACATTACTTAATCCTTTTATTATCATTTATCAAAAATTGTATTAATTTCAATTAACTTTTCTAATCCTCTTAAAGCTGTTACTTTAGCTTCTTGAGAAATCTCTGGATTTACTTCTAATACATTTTCAATATCTACATTTAGTCCTAAAAACAGAACTCCTTTACAAAATCCTTTTAAATAACTTATAAGTATTGGCATTGGTAAATTGTGAGTTGAATACATATATTCTCTTTCATCACTTACATCAATTACATCAACACTGCCAACTTTGATACCTGTCATAGCATCACCTATTACAACTAAATCAGGTTCATATTCTCTTATTAAATTAAATTGGCTTTCAGGAGTATCTTCTGCATAGAAAACCTTCCATCCCAAATCTTCTTTTTCTAGTAAATTACCTAAATAAGCGCAAATACCATCATCACCCCTTAAAGTATTTCCAACTGCTAAAAATGCTTTTTTCATAATTTTTTCCTAATAACGATATAACCTTCTTGTAATGAAAGAAATTGTTCTTTTAAAAAACAATTAGGCATTTCATTGACTAACATTCTTGCATGTTCTGGAAAAACTTCTATTTCAAAATATTTACTAAGATTACCAAGTTTGAAAGTTGCATATTCATCACAAGATTTTAGCATTTCATCATAGGCACTATCTTCCATTTCTCCTATACATTCTACAAAGTCAACACTTCCTATTCCATGTCCTACAGCTAAAGAAAAAATTTTTATTTGTTCCAAAGGTGTTGGCATTTTTTTCTTAGAAGATGGATCTACTTGTCTTTTTGTTAATCTACATATTTCAATCATCACAAACTCACTTTTTTTTAATCAAATTTATATTCTTCGAGTATTTTTCCATAATACAACATATGCGTTAGATACACTTCATTATGTATTATTTTCATACACTCAACATATCTCTCATCAAATTCTTCATCAAAAGCTTTTTCCAATGCTACTTTCGTCAGTACAACATTTTTAATATCTAGAGATTGTTTTACACCATTAATATACTTATCAAATAGTTTCCTTGCTAATAAATATCCCATTAAAACTTTTGCCTTTGCCATAACGTCTCTTTCAAAGAGTATATTTCCAAATATAGATTCAGAGATTAACTCTAAATTATCTTCTCCATCTTTATTTTCAATATAATTAACTTTTTGGTCTAAAATACCCAAAGCGGTTGCTAATCCATAAATTATTCCCGCAGGATGAGGAGGACATCCTGGTATATAAACATCTACAGGAATCACTTTATCTATCCCACCCCAAGTACCGTAAGCATCATGAAAGATTCCCCCACTAGAACCACAAGCTCCAAGAGCAACAACAATTTTTGGGTCAGGCATTGCTTCATAAGCTCTCAAAAGTGGATAATACATTTGTCTTGTAACAGGTCCTGTACAAAGTAAGATATCTGCATGTCTTGGGTTTGCTACAAGCTTAAAACCAAATCTTTCAGGGTCCCACATTGGAGTAATTGCTGCAAAAATTTCAATTTCACAACCATTGCAAGAACCAACATCAACTCTATAAACACTAAAACTTCTTTGTATATTATTAAGATGTTCTAATTTTGCTTCTAATGAATTTGCACAAGCTATTTCATCTGGAACTACATATGTTTTACTCATTATTTACTCCTGAAAAATATTTGTTAGATTCTTCAACTACTTTATTTTTTTTACACTCAGGACAAGTTCTAATATATTTTGTTTTTTCATCTAAGTTATCACTAGACCAACCTGCTCGTTCTAATCTTTCAAGATTATAAGAGATTAATCTTTTAGTTGTAAAAGCTGAATTACAAACTTCACAATATTGTAATTCAAGCTCCCCAACTATTTTTAAAGCTTTTTTATCAAACTTCACAGCTAATTCAAACTGGTCTGATTGAACAACAGCATTAGTAGGACAAACCTCATCACATCGTCCACAAAATATACAACGAGCACAATCAAACTCCCATACTAACTTATCCCCTTGTTCATTTAACTTTACATTAATTGCATTTGAAGGACAAGCCACTGCACAAGCTGTACAGCCTATACATTTATCGTAGTCATAAACTGGTTTACCACGAAACCCTTCATGAACCTCATAAGGTTCAAAAGGATAATTATATGTGGCTAAACCATATTTTTTTGCTATGTCTATTATTTTCATACTATCCTCCTACATTTTCATTAAAGGAGAATTTTTCAGCGTCTGTGAATACTGTTTTAAATCTTTATGTGTAAGAATTTTTGATTTATTCTTATTAACGTCGATTACAGTAACTCTTTCAGTACATGAATAACATGGATCAAGGGAACATACAATTAATGCTGCATCAGCAATAGTATTTCCTCTAAATTGATATCTTAATGATGGCCAGTTATTATAAGTTGCTGCCCTACATCTCCATCTATAAACCTTTTGAGCATTTCCATGCATAATCCAGTGAATATTTTCTCCCCTTGGAGCTTCTACATTTCCAATACCAAATGCTTCTGGACTAATAAGTGTTCTTGTTGATATAACAGTTTGTCCACCTGGTAACATCTCTAAACATTGTCTAATTATTGAAACAGATTCTAATAATTCATAATATCTAACCGTTTCTCTTGAAAATACATCTCCACCATGTTCAACGGGAATATTAAAGTCAAGTTTGTCAATAAAATCATATGGATGGTCATATCTTGAATCTCTTTTAAACCCTGAACCTCTTACATTTGGTCCAACAGGAGAGAAGTCTCTGGCAACTTGTTTATCTAAAACGCCAACTCCAATCCATCTATCAATTTGAGATTTATCATCCATAACAGCATCCCAAACCTCTTTTGTTTGTTGCTCAATAATTTTTAATAAATCTAAACTCTTTTTTATCTCTTCACCTGACATATCTCTTCGAAGTCCACCCATAACAACATTTCCATAGGTTTTTCTTCCCCCTGTAACTAATTGTGCAAGTTCCATTGAATATTCACGAATTCTAAATATCTGCATAAAACTAGTTACATTTCCTGTAACTTCACAAGCAAGTCCTATATTTAATAAATGGGAATGAAGTCTTTCTATTTCAAGACAAATAACTCTAATTGCTTGGGCTCTTAATGGAATTTCTAATCCAACTGCTTTTTCAGCTGCTTCAATACAAGCAATGGCATGGGCATAACCACAAATTCCACAAACTCTTTCAGCTAAATATCCCATTTGGTCATAGTTCATTCTATTTTCTGCAAGTTTTTCCATACCTCTGTGTTGATAAAATAATCTAAAGTCTGCATCAATAATAGTATCTCCATCACAATATAATCTAAAATGGCCAGGTTCGTCACTTGTGATATGCAATGGTCCTAAAGGAACATCTAATACTTTACTTCCCTCAGGATGTAAAAAGTCATAATCTGGTTCATCTTTATGATCAACTGCTGCTGGTCTATGTCTATAATCCATTGCATCTTTTCTTAAAGGATGAAGACCTTCTGGCCAATCATCTGAAAGAACTAGTCTTCTAGGATCGGGTAAACCCACAGCGGTAATACCAAACATATCAAATGCTTCTCTTTCATACCAAACAGCTGCAGGAACTTTACAAGTCACAGATGGAAAAGTGGGATCATTTGCTGGAAGATAAGCTTTAACTGTCATCCAACACTTTTCTTCTTGAGGAAGTTCATCCCCCTCGTTCATTTTTCCACCTTCCATAGATAACACATAATACATAGCAAAACTACCATTTAGTTGTCGTTCATCATTAGGAATCATACTTGATAGCCAACCACCTAAATCATAATATAAAATTCTAACTGCTTCTGGTAGGTCATTTCTATCTACAGTAATAGTGATTTGGTCATCAGCCTGTCTTTCTACACTAATAACCTTAATAGTCTCTTCTACTTTTTTTATAAAATTTTCACCTTTTTTCATAATGAATTCTCCTTATACGCCAATTATAATTTTTACTGCACTATTTAGTAAGCTAACCCAGCTATCAACTGTGAAAATACCAAATATAATGATTAATGCCGCAAGAGCAATAAGAGGTGCATTTGCTTTTCTTTCCACTTCACCACACTGTACTTCTGTTTTACTTTGTCCAAAAGTTGCTAAATTATAATGTGAAAAGTCAGCGATAAAAATAATAATCAATCCAATGATAAATAGTGCTACAGGGATATAACCTCCTGAAGAAATAGCTTCTTGAATAATATAAAATTCACTTACAAAAATCGCAAAGCCTGGCACACCAACTAAAGAACAAACTGCTATACCAAACAGTATTGCTGTAATAGGTGCAATTTTAATCATTCCACCCATTTTTTCCATATTTCTAGTACCGTAAATCTTTTGAATATTTCCTGTTACACAAAATGCCAACGCTTTTGTAAAAGAGTGAGCAAGGGTATGAAATAATGCTGCAAATATACCAAGAAAGCCACCAAAACCTAAACCAACAGCAATTACACCCATATGTGCAATTGAATGGTAAGCAAACATTCTTTTTACATCATGTTGTTTAATTAAGAATAATGCTGCTACAAACACAGTTAATAATCCACTTACAATCATTACACTTTGAACAAACTCAAATCCTAAAGTTGAGTTTCCAACAATTGCGTAGTATCTAACTAAACCTAATAGAGCACATTTTAAAAGAATACCTGATAACATAGCCGAAGCAGGAGCTGGACCTTCTGAGTGAACATCTGGTAACCATGTATGTGTTGGAGCAAATCCTGCTTTTGTACCAAAACCAATTAATGCAAAAACAAAAATCAATTTTAATGCATCTGAATTTATCTCTTTTGCATGACTCATTAATGTAGTCCATAACATCGTACTATGACTATCATTGATTACTGAAAAACCTGCACTATATAAAAGAACAGTTGCATATAAAGCAAAAGCTAAACCAATACTACAAATAACTATATATTTCCAAGCACTTTCAGTTGATTTTTTACCTTTATTTATAGCAACCATAAATACTGAAGATAATGTAGTTGCCTCAATTGCTACCCACATTAGTACAATATTGTTTGCTAACACTGAAAATGTCATTGTAAAAATAAATAGATGAGATAAACTAAAAAATAGTTTTACATCTTTTTCTGTTATATGAGCACTCTCAACTTGCCACTGCATATATTTAATAGAATAAATATTTACAAGAACCCCTGTAATTGCAATTAGTGTGACAAAAACTCCACCAACAGCGTCTAAAAATAGCATCTGATCAAAGATAAAATATGTTTTGCCATTTACAACACTTGCAACAGCTGCCAATCCTAAAATTGCTTCAATAATTGCCCCTCCTAAATGAATAGAAGTTAAAATTTTCAAGTCTTTTTTTAAAAACCAAATCAGACCTGATATGATTAATGGAACAATCAATATTAGAAATAATAATAATTCAATATTCATATTTTATCCTTTCAACTCATTAGCTTTAGATACATCTAAAGATCCAAAATATTTAAAAAATCTTTGAGCTAAAATAGACATAATCACTACTGCAAAAATTGCATCAGTTAATATTCCTAACTCTGCAATTTCTGGAGAGTTATAAGCCATTAATGCAAGAGATAAATGTATTCCATTCTCAAACATACAATAAGCTAAAATCTGTTTTATTGCAGAATTTCTTAAAATAAAACCAAAAATTCCCATCATGAAAACTGTAATTGAAGCCATTAAAGGAATTGCCTCTTTTATTAGAGAAAACTCTAAATAGATTGGATAAATTGCCATTGATATTGCTAATGAAAATCCCATAGCAATAATAGGACTTATGAAAAAGCCAGAAACTGGTTCATCTTCACTTTTGACATCCAATTTTTTTACTAACTTTAATAAAAGCATTGGAATAAAAACAACTTTTGTAAAAAATGCAATCATTCCCCAAATACTTAATTGTTCAGCATCAAATCTAAATGCTAATGTAAAAAATATTGAAACAAGTATAAATGTTTGTACTGCATAGGTATATATTGAAAACTGGTAGTTTCTAAGTGAAAATACACCTAATGAAGTTATAATAATTGCTATTGATAAAATACTTAATAAATCTAACATATTAAACTCCTACTATATATAAAATCAATGCAACTGAAGAAACGCAAAGTGCGACTATAGCATTTGATTTAAAACTTGTTAATAATTTATATCTAGGTCCAAAATTATCAATAAATACTGCAGCAACATAAAAAATACCAGCTTTTAAAATAAAAACTATTAATGCGAGAAATGAATTTTCAAAAGTCCATGGTTCAAATATAGTTAAAAACATACCAATCATTGCAAACTGTTTTAAAATAAGTCCTGCATGCGCTATACCAAAATCTGCACCTGCATATTCTCCTAAAACACCCTCTTGAATCTCTTGCTCTGCTTCTGCTAAATCATAGGGATTTCTTCCACACTCAACATACATTGCCCAAAGAAAAGAGATTGAAGCAACTGCAAAAGCTGGCATTTGATAACCTATATCACCATTTTGAACCAACATTTGTATTTCAGCTAAATTTGAAGTTTTTGCTAAAAGCATTACTACTAATAAACTACTCATCATTACAGGTTCAACAAAAACGGCTAACATCTGTTCTCTACTTCCACCTACACCAGCAAAAGGATTTCCTGAGTCAATTGAAGCTGCACCAAAAATAAATCTTAACATTGCACCAATATAAAGAACAACAAAAATATCAGAGGCATATGAAGCTAATGAGCCAGCATTATATGAAATAGGTATAACTGCAAGTAATGCAGCCCCTGCCCCAAATAATGTATAAGGCCCAAATCTAAATACCCAATGAGAACATTCTGGTACTGTTCTTCCTCTTTTAAAAAGTTTTTGAATATCTCTATAAGTTTGGAAAAAATCTGAAGGTCCTCTTCTTGATTGCAATCTTGCTCTTAATACTCTGGCCATCCCATCAAATAAAGGTGCAAGCATGATAATTACTACTACTTGTAATAACATAAAAAATATACTCATAACATGCTCCTACAATAAATAACTTATGACTAAAAACAGACATAAGCCTAATAAAATATATACAGAATAAGCCGAAGTGCTACCATTTTGTAAAAGACCAATTTTTCTAACACAATACATAGTTAAATTTATTATTGGCGCATAAAATGCATTCCACCAAATATCTTTTGGTTTATCTGTATAAACTACTGGTTCAAAATAACCTCTATCTTCTACAGTAGGCTTACTTCTAAATAACCATTCCATCAATCTTCTTAAGTCACCAGTAAATGGACCTGCTACCATTTGCATTCTAGAACTATATTTAAATCCACAAGCCCAAGGATCAGTCTCTCTTGGTTTTGTTTTATTAGCTCTAAAAATAACTACTATAAGGAAAGGTAAAGTCATAGCTCCTACTAATACCATTGTTATTAATGGAAGTGAGATCTTATTTCCTAAAGTTGAGGCAATAAATCCTCCATCAGGTGTTGCTTCGTAAGCGCCACTAAATGAAGTAACAACTGTCATTATATTTTCAGTTACTACACTAGCACCTATACCAAAGGCAAAACATCCAACTATAAGAATAAACATTCCAACTAACATTGAAAGAGGTGCTTCTTTTGCATTATCCCAGATTTTTTTATCCCTTGGAGTCCCAGCAAAGATAACTGCATATAATTTTAAGTGAATAACAACTAAAACACCTGTAAGTGCTAAAGCAATGACTGATAAAGTAAATACAGTTCTAGGAAGAATACCTTCACTTAAAGCACCTTGAATCATTCCGTGATAAGTAAACCATTCACTTACAAAACCATTCAAAGGAGGTAGCGCGGCAATACCCATTACACCAACAAACATTCCAATTGCTGTAAATGGCATCTTTTTTGCTAAGCCACCTAATACTTCAATTTCTCTTGTATGAGTTCTAAATAAAACACTACCTGCAGCTAAAAATAATAAACCTTTAAAAATAGCATGATTTACGACATGGTATAGTCCAGCTAAAAAACCAATTGTTGCTAAAATAGGTGAATTTATTGCTATTCCATAAACTCCTGTTCCAATTCCTAATAAAATAATTCCTATATTTTCAACTGAGTGATAAGCAAGTAAAGCTTTATAATCGTGTTGAATTAATGCATATAAAACACCTAAAAGAGAAGACAATGCTCCTAATACAACAATTAATAATCCCCACCATTCTTGAATAGGAAGCCACAAACAAAATTTTATAATCCCAAATAAACCTAATTTAATCATCACTCCACTCATTAATGCAGAGATATTTGAAGGTGCAGCTGGGTGAGCTTTCGGAAGCCAAACATGAAAAGGAAACATACCTGCTTTTGAACCAAAACCAACTAAAGCTAATATAAAAATTGCACTCGCATATAATGGTGACATCTCTACACTTGTAAAAGAGCTAAACTCTAAAGAGCCAGATTGTGATGCCAATAATAAGAATGCAGATAAAATACACATTCCTCCAAAATGAGCAACTCCTAGATAAATCATAATTGCTTTTAAAGAACTTTTTGAATCATTAAAACAAATTAAAAATGCAGAAACAACAGTCATAATTTCCCAATAAATCATAAACCAAAAAACATCAGATGCCGATACAACTAAAAGCATTGATAGAATAAATGCATTAAAAAGAAATGCCATTACAGCTAAACTTCCTTTTTTTTCATACTCTTGCGAATACTGAATTGCATAAATTGAAGAAGCAAGTGCAATTAGTGAAATAACAAAAGAAAAGAAGTTTCCTACTGGTTCTAATGTAAAGTTTGGGCTATATAATAGTTGTTCACTAAAGTTATAAGTGCTTGTCTCTCCTATATTAATTAAAAAATAAAATACACCAATCAATGATGCAACTGCAGAAATTGAAAAACCAACTTTTGCAGCTAGATTATTTTTTTTATATAATAAAAGTGAAACAACACAACCAACTAGATATATCAAATATACTTGTGTCATTTATAATCCTTTACAAATTCTTTGAAAGTATTTCAATAAATGATGATACCGCTTCTTCCGATTTCTTATTTACTAAATTACTCTGACCATCTTTACCATTTACAAACATCAATGCTCCGGTAGGACAAACTTGGACACAAGTTGGACCACTTTCAGAGCCTGCACATAAATCGCACTTAATTGCAATACTTTTTGCACCTGATTCAGATTCTAAACCTAAGTTGTATTTTGGTTCCATTGAATAATTTACCGATGGCATAATTTCAGCTTCTGCTTTTATTGCACCAAAAGGACATGCAAGAGTACACATTTTGCACCCAATACATATCTCTTCATATAATTCAATACTTTTTTCACCAATTCTTAATGCTCCGGTAGGACAAACATTTGCACAAGGTGCATCTTCACATTGTCTACATTGGTTAGGCATTGTTCCACTTGCAGTTCTAGTTACAATTAATCTAGAAACTGCAAGTTTTCCCCTTTTGTAAGAAGATTCGTAACAACCAGCCATACATGTTGCACATCCAATACAAACTTTAGGATTAGCAATTACAAATTGATTTACTTTTGATTGTAAACTCATAACTATCTCCTTACTGTTCTATATTGTTCAGAAGGGTGCATTTGCATATCAGATTCATGACGAATCTTGATAAATTCCTCTTCTGAAATCTTTTTAATGGCAGCAATAGTCATTTTAAGTGGATTCATACCTGATAATGGATCTGTTTCTTCCGCATTTGCTAATTCATTTCCATCTGCTTCAGCATAATGAAATGTAGTAAAAATTGTTCCATGTCTAAGGTCTGGATTTATTCTAACTTTTGCTGCAATTCTTCCTCTTTTATTTTCAACAACTGCATAACAATTTTCTTGTAAATCTCTTGCATTTGCAATATCAGGACTAACTTCAATTGCTGGTCCCATAATGTCTGAACCTAGTTCTAGAGGTTTACATTCTCTTGTCATTGTTCCTGTATGATAGTGATAAACTTTTCTTCCTGTTGTAAATAAACAAGGATAAAGTTCATTTACTTTTTCACTTAAAGCACCTGAACCAACTGGATAACCTTCTGGTATATTCATTTTTTTAATAATTTCTTGTTCTAAGATAGCTCTATTTTCTTTTTCATCTGCGTATACAACTGGAGCAAATTTAAATTTACCATCAGGAAGCATTGATTTATTTCCTTCATACAATACAGGCGTTCCTTCATGATCTTCAGTAGGGCAAGGCCAAGATATTCCATCTAGTTTTTTTAGTCTTTCATAAGATATTCCACCAAAGAAATTTGGATTTACTTTTCTAATCTCTTCCCAAATCTCTTGGGCTTTGTAAAAGTCAAAACCATTTAACCCTATTCTATTTGCAATGTTACAAATAACTTTCCAATCGGCTTCTAATCCAAGAGCTGGTTCAACTGCTTTTGAAATTAATTGAACTCTTCTTGAAGTGTTTATAAAAGTTCCTTCTTTTTCTCCCCAACATGCAGATGGTAAAATAACATCAGCTTTTTGGGCAGTTTCAGTTAAAAATATATCTTGAACAACTAAAGTCTCTACAATTTCAGTTACATGAATAAAGTGTTCTGTCCATGGGTCACTCATTACTGGATTTTCACCAAATACATAAAGAAATTTAACTTTTCCTTCTTCTATTTTATGTGGTGCTGATGTTAATGAATATCCCGGTTTTGAACTAATATCATAACCCCAAATCTCTTTTATGTGTGCTCTTACTTCTTCTGATGTAACCAAACCATTTGGTACAACATGAGGTAAAGCACCCATATCACATGCACCTTGCACATTATTTTGACCTCTAAGAGGATTTACTCCTCCACCCTTTTTTCCTAAATTACCTGTTAATAAAGCAAGGTTTGATAATGAGAAAATGTTTGATGTCCCATCAATAAACTGAGTCATACCCATAGTGTAACAAATCGCAGCAGTGCCTGCTTTTGCATATAATTCAGCTACTTCAATTACTTTTTGTGCAGGTATTCCTGTCTCTTCTTCAACTTTTTGAGGAGTAAAACCTTTTACTGCCTCTTTCACATATTCAAAACCTTGAGTGTGATTTTTTACAAAATCTTTATCATATAAATTGTTTTCTATGATATAATTAATGAATGCATTTAATAATGGAATGTTGTATCCAACTGGAATTTGTAAAAAGATGTCTGCCTTTTTCGCCATGTCAGTCTCTTTTGGATCAATTACGATCATCTTAGCTCCACGTTCAATACCCCTTAACATTTGCATTGCTATGATGGGATGACATTCACTTGTATTTGTACCTATTAAAAACAATACATCTGAATGAGTTGCAAACTCTGTTAGATCATTTGTCATGGTCCCGTTTCCTAATGTTTTAGTCAAACCGACTACTGTAGGACCATGTCATAATCTTGCACAGTGATCTATATTATTAGTTCCTTGTGTTCTAAATAATTTTTGAAATGTATAGTTATCTTCATTTGAGCATCTTGCCGATGAGAATCCCATCAAACTGTCTGCACCATACTTTTCAACTGTTGATTTCATTCTTTGAGCAACAAAATCATAAGCTTCATCAAAACTAACTTCTACTAAATCACCATCTTTAGAAAATTCGCCATTTTTCTTTCTAATCATTGGTTTAGTTAGTCTTCTTGGGGAATGTACATATTCCCAACCATAAAGTCCTTTAAGACAAAGTTCACCGTCATTGACATGATGTTCTTTTGTAGGTTCAGCTTTTACTATCTTATTATTTTCTACAAATAAATCAATATTACAGCCTGTTCCACAATAAGGACATGTAGTTTGAAACTTTTTCATATCTACCTCTCTTTATAATGTAATACTTAAAATACTCTTAATTTAATAAGCTATATTTAATATTCAAGTAGAATTTTAATAGTTTATTTTTTATCTGTCTGTCACATGAATGACAGTTCAGTCAAGTGTTTTGGTAAAATTTAATTAACTTTTACTATTCTTTTAAGTAAAATTATATGTGAAGTAGGTTTTTATTTTAAATACACTTTTTAACTACCATTCAATCAGAAAATAAAATTGCAAGAAAAACAAGAGTTAACTGTCAGATAAATGACACTTTGTAAATTTTTTTTCTGATAATATTAAAACTAAGTTTATATTTAAAACTAAAAATATTTTTTTAGTTTACTATAATGTTTTATTAAAAAGAGGGGGGATAAATAACTTATGCCATTTAGTAGAATAAAAATTGATTCAGTTGATTTATCTTCTGTACTTTCAGAAGAGGAGTTTAATTCAATTCCTATAAAAAAGTTTTCTAAGAATAATATAGAATATTCTGATGATAAATTAAATTTATTTGTTTTTAAAAATGGTAAGGCAAAAGTAAGTATATATGGAGATGAACAAGAGTTTGTTCTTTATCACTTAGAAAAAAACAATATAATTATCCCTGTTGAAACATGTGTAATAGAGTTTTTAGAAGAATCTGAAGTATATGTAATTGATGCAATTCAGTTTGAGAATTTTTTTAGAACTCCAAGTTTTGCAACTGCAGTATTAGCTTCACTTAAATTAAGAGCTGAAATTGAAAGAAGAATTATTCAAATGCTTGTTTTTAAAAACTGCCGAACAAGAATTTCATATTTTCTTGTTGAAGTTGCTTTAATGCAAAAATATTTGGATAAAAAAGAAGATGTTGTAATTAATCTTGATTTTTCAATGCAAGAATTTTCAACCTTTATTGGAGCTAAGAGACAAACTGTATCAACAGTGTTCAATGAATTGATTTCTGAAAAGATAATTACAAAAGTTGGATTCCATAAATATAAAATATTAGATTGGAATCGACTAAGATCTTTTTAAAATCGATTATTTTCAATATTCCTAACTCCCATAAATTATAAATAAACCATTTACAAGCTCTAAAACTCTTTACAAACCTCAAAGCCAGATATAGCAGCACCAATAGCCCCTGTTAATTGAGGATATCCTACGCTAATTACATTTTTTTCTAATTTTTTTGAAAGAAGATGAAGTAAAAAACCATTTAATGCTCCACCACCTGTAAAAAGTATTACATCACTTTTTATAGCAAATTTTCTTGCCATTGATGCAAGTCTTGAAGCAATTGAATCATGGACGGCATAACATATATTTGCGGCACTCTCTTTTTTTGCAATTAAAGATATAACTTCTGATTCTGCAAAAACTGCACACATACTTGAGATACTTAACTCTTTATTTGCTTCAAAACCAATTTTTGAAAACTCTTCAAGTTCAAGTCCCATTCTACTTGAAGCTATTTCTAAAAACTTTCCAGTTCCTGCGGCACATTTGTCATTCATTTTGAAATCTACAAAACCACCATTTCCATCAAGCATAATAACTTTACTATCTTGTCCACCAAGATCAATTACCATTTGAGATTCTTGGGCAAAATAGTATGCACCTTTGGCATGGGCTTTTATTTCTGAGATAACAGGACAGCAAAAGGTATCTTCTATCATATGTCTTCCATATCCAGTTGAAACTAACATTTCAACATTTTTATCTTCTAAATATGTTTTTACTATCTCATCTTGATTTACAATTGTTGGAATAACTTTTGTATCAATAATCTGTTTTTTTTCATCGATTCCACATATTTTAGTATATGTGGAACCAACGTCAACTCCCCAGTACATATTTTTAATCTTTATTTTTAAAGTTTTTTGCTTTTTTCTTAAAAGATATTGATTCTAAAAATGCTTCAACTCTAGTTTTAATTTGACCTGCATCTTCAGGTGAATAATCTGATTCAATAACTAAACATGGTATTCCAGCAGCTTCAAGTGCTTCTGTTACTAAATGAGATTCAACATTATATGTATGACAAAAAGATAATGTATAATAGATAACTCCATCAGCTTTTCTATCTTCATACATTTTTAAAATTTTATCAATTCTTGGTGTATTTGGTGTAAAACACGCACAATCAACAGCACTATATCTTTGCATTAATTGTTTCATTAAATCTTCTTCAGTTTCAACACTATCTAAATCAACATTGTCTTTATAGTATCTATGCCCAATACATGATTCTTCATTTATAATAGCACCACCTGAGCCCTCAACTGCTGTGTGAAGTTTCCAGTTTGGTGGAGCAATTGGAGTTCCTAAAACCATAAGTCTTGGAGTGTCTTTTTCAAATACAGAATTATTTTCATCAATTCTTTTTTCTAATTCATCACATAATTCATTTACTTTTTGTGTATATCTTCTAGGGTCATCTAAAAATCCCATTTGATTTATAAATAATGCATCTTTACCAGAAATTGGTATAACATCTGGGTTCATTCCCCTTAAAGAATCAAGTCTTTGCATTGCTTTTCTTTTTTCATTGATGATTTTTGTTCCTTCAATCATCTCATCTAAACTTAATTTTTTACCTGCAACTTCTTCTATATGTTCTTTAAATTCAACAATCTCTTCTTGCCACATTTTTAAATCTTTTTCCCTTTTCATATGAGGAATATTCATTACATGTACAGGATGATGTTTATTTAAAATCTCCCAAGTTTTCTTTTTCGCTTCACAAGTTGTTTCACCATAAATAAAATCTGAACTTTGTGTATAAGCACATGTTTTTTGAAGTTTAAACCCGTGAGCTGACTTAATTAATGGACAAATATTTCTAGGAAGCTCTGTTTCTGCATCGGCAATTGTAGCGGGACTCCCACCACATAAACCAAAACATGCTCCCCCTGCACCAACAATAATCTCTTCAGGAACAAAAATACAAAATGTACCAACTGCTGGCTTTTTTTCAGCTCTTAATTTATTAATCTCTGCAATTCTTTGACCTTGAATCTCACTCATAAACCAATCAAAATATTCCATACCTTTTGGTCTATTATTTTGAGACTTAAATTGTGCCTCATAAGATTCTAATCCCATACTCATCATTTGAGCATGTCTATCAACATCAACACCAATATCTGAAAGTAGTTTTTTATGTTCTGCAACACCCATTTTATTTTCCTATAGTATAATTTTTTGTAATACATGAGAAAAAGAAGAATAATTAAGAAAGTACTGTCTTTAAATCATGTGTGTCTAAAACTTAGACAATTAACAGCATATGTAGTCAAGTAAAAAAGTTATTTTTATGTCTGGCCTAAACTTAGGCAATGCTTATATAACAAAACTATATTCCTTTTTTAATTAAATTTTTCTTAAATAAAAATAATTACTAATATATAAAACTAATATATTAATCCAACTTTAACTACATTAATTGTAAAATTTAATTAAATATTAATATAATTAAAAAATACTTTTTTGTATTATAATTAGAACTTATAATAACTGTCTAAAAGAGAAATTATGAAAGAAGAATATAAACTAACAAAATTTGTTCAAGCCGTAGGTTGAGCAGCTAAGATGGGTCCGGGGGATCTAAAACAATCAATTATTAGCTTAGTACCGTGTGATGGCCGAGTTGTTGTTGGATTTGAAAATAATGATAATGCTTCTGTATATAAAATAAATGATGAAGAATCAATAGTACAAACCCTAGATTTTATTACACCTATTGTTGATGACCCTTATATATTTGGAAAAATTGCAGCTGCAAATTCACTATCTAATGTTTTTGCAATGGGTGCAAGTGTTAAAACAGCTTTAAATATTGTAGGTTTTGATAAAAAAAACCATGGAACAGAAGTATTAAAAGAGATACTTAGAGGTGGAAATGAAAAGATTCAAGAGTGTGGTGGTCTTCTAATGGGAGGAAACACTATTGAATCATTAGAGATGTTTTATGGATTATCTGTTACAGGGATGATTCATCCCAATAAGATATATAGAAATAATACTGCCAAAATCGGACATGTATTAGTTTTAACAAAGCCCGTTGGAACAGGTATTTTAACAGATGCAATAAAAAAAGATTTATTAGATGAAAATGCAAAAAAAGAGACTATAAAAATTTTAGAAACTTTAAACTATCTACCATCTAAAATATTACGAGATTATAAAGTTAGTTCAGTTACCAATATATCTGATTTTGGTTTATTAGGTCATGCTTTAGAATCAACTAGTAATTTTAATTCTTTTGCTATTCATTGTGGGGAAGTTCCAGTTATAACAGAAGCAAATGAATTAGCAGCGCAAGGAGTTTATCCAGAAAGATCTAAAAAAAATATGAAATATATTGAAGATAAGACAACAATAATGTGTGCAACAAATGCCTGCTATTTAATGTACTGTGATACACAAATTTCTGGTGGACTTTTAATAGCGATGGATCCTGATGATGCTAAAGAGTATATAAAAGTTATTGAAGATTTAAGTTTTGGATATGCTTCAATTATTGGTGAAGTTATACCTAGAGGTGCGAGTCCTATTATGATTTATTGAATTCACCTTTTTTTTTGATATAATAAAATAATTTTCTAAAAGGGCTATTTTTGAGATTATTTTTTATATCATCTTTATTTTTTTTAACATTGTTTGCAAATATTCATACTTCAAAAAATAAAGATTTAACACAGCTTTCTAAAACTATTTTTACAACAGAGGAACAAGAATATTTAAAACAAAACCCCTTAATAAAAGTTGGACACTCTTCTGTATTTGAACCACTTTTTTTTAAAGATAGTAGTGGTAATTTAAATGGAATAATTATAGATACATATAAAACCTTAAGTGAAAAATTTGGTTTTGATGTTGAGTTTATAAATAAATCATGGAAAGAGATAATAAATGATTTAAAAAATGGAAATATAGATGTAATACCAGTAATCAATAAAAAAATTGTACAAAAAGAAAACTTACTTGAAGCAGAACCTATATCAAAGGCTTCATATAGTGTATTTACAAAAGATTCACAATCTTTTGAAATAAATTCAATAGAGGATTTATATGGAAAAGAGATTGCTTTTAATTTTAATATTTTATCTTTAAAAAGCTCACTTAAAAAATATGAAGATAAAATAAAGATTAGGGGACAAAAGACAACCTTAGAAGCTTTTTTTCTACTTGAAAATAATAAAGTTGATGCTGTTATCACTTTTCATAGGGATAAATACATTCTAGGAAAATATGAAATTAAAGATATCCATTCTATATATAGATTAAAAGAGTTTCAACCTAATACCGCTGCAGCAGTTAAACCAAATGACAAAATACTTCAATCAATTATAAATAAAAGTATAAACTCTTTAAGTTTAGAAGAAAAGAATACAATTTTAAAAAAATGGTTAGGGGATGATTCACAAAAAAACAATAATAATCAACTAACAAAAGAAGAGATAGATTTTCTAAAAACAAAAAATGAGTTTAATGTATGTTCAAAATATAAAAACTACCCAATAGATGCTGTTGAAAATGGAAAACTTATTGGTATAGCTGGACAAATTTACGATGAAATATCAAAAAAACTTAATATTAAATTTATACCTATAACTTCAAATAGCCTTGAAGAGTTTAAAGAAAATATAAACAAAGATAAATGTGACCTAATTTCAATGGAAAAAAATAGATATACTGGATATAAAGATTTTACATTTACAAAACCAATGCTTAATCAATTTTATGTTTCAATTGGTTCTATAAATAATCCATATATTTCTAATTTAAGTCAATTGAACAACCATATTTTTTATACAAAAGATGAAATTTTCAAAAATCAATTCCTAGAAAAATATCCAAAAGCAAAAGTAATTGTTAATTCAAATATTGATGAAATTATGAAAATAATCAAAAATGATTCAAAGTCTCACTTTATCCTTACAACTTATATTGCTGATGAAACGATAAGAAAATATGGACCTGATAAATTTAAAATTGACGATATTTTTGATAGTTTAAAAGCAAATGGTGCAATTTTAGTAAATAATAAATATCCACTTTTACACTCTTCTATTAATAAAACTATAAATGATTTTTCAAATGAACAGTTAAATAGTTTTGCCTCAAACTATAGAATATCAAAGTATGTAATTGAAAAAAACTACGAATGGCTATGGTATATTTTATTTATATTATTAGTTATTATTGCCCTCCTTGAATTTAGATATATAAAAATACTTGATAAAAAAAGAAAGAAAGAAAATGAGTTAACAAATAGTTTAAAACAAGCTAGAAAAATAGCAAAAATTAGTTCTTTTGTAAATGATTTATCAAAAGATTATTATGAAGAAATAGATGATTCTATTTATGATATATTTGAAATTTCACCAAAAGATTATCCAAAAATAAGTAGAAAACTTTTAATTGATTTTATTCATCCTGATGATAAAGAGAAGTTTAAAGAAAAACTTATGAACTCTTATACTTCAAAAGAGGAGCAAAATGCTGAAGTAAAAATAATAACTCCAGCTAAAAAAGTTAAATATATAATGATTTATTGGAAAATGATTCATAACAAAGATAAAGAAGCAATAAAAACAATAGCATCAGTGCAAGATATTACAGAAAAAGTTTTAAACGAAAAAGAGAGAATACAACAGGCATTCTTGCTACAAAAACAAAGTAAATTAGCTCTTCAAGGTGAAATGTTAAATATGATAGCTCACCAATGGAGACAACCTTTAAATCAATTATCTGTTTTAACTCAAATGTTTATTAGAAAAGTAGAACCAAATGTAGCTCAAAAAGATGAATTTGTTTTCTACAAAAATACAACAACTGATATTCTAAAACACTTATCACAAACTATAGAAGATTTTTGTAATTTTTATAAACCTAATAAGAAAAAAGAAGCTTTTTTGTTAGAAGAGTTTTATAGAAATTTAGAAGTTCTTATAAGTAATAGAGTTGAAAATCTAATTATCGAATATAATAATTTAGAAAAACTAAAAATATATACATTTAAAAATGAACTCTTACAAGTTTTTTTAACTATGATTAATAATAGTATTGAAGCAGTAACTAAAGATAAGCCAAATTTTTATATAAAAATATATAATTTATTAGAAAATGAAAAACTAATTATTAAAATTGAAGATAATGCAGGTGGAATATCTGAAAATGTAATAGAAAATATTTTTGAACCATATTTTTCAACAAAAGAGGAAAAAAATGGTACAGGATTGGGATTATATATGTCAAAATTAATTATAGAAAATTCTGTATCTGGAAAAATAAATGTTACAACACAAGATGATATTACAATTTTTACAATTGAAATTCCTCTAAAAGAGAAGGATAAAAATGAATAAAACAGATTTTTCAATTTTATATGCAGAAGATGACCAACTCGTCTCACAAATGTTATCTTCTGTTCTAGAAGATTATTTTAAAAATGTTTATGCGGCTAAAGATGGTCAAGAAGCACTAGAAATATATGAAAAGGAACAGATTGATATTGTTTTAACTGATATTCGAATGCCAAACCTTAATGGTATGGAATTAATCAAAACAATTAGGGAAAAAAATAAAGATATCCCCATAATTGTTTGTTCTGCACATAATGACACTCAATACTTATTAGAATCAATTCAATATAAAATTGATAGATATATCATTAAGCCAATTGATTTAGATATATTAGAAGAAGTTTTAGAAAAAACACTTGATCTTTTAAATATCAAGAAAAAAATAGAAAAACTCCAAGAAAAAGTTTCAAAACAAAATGATTTTTTACATATGGTTTTAAATACTCAAGCTACAATGATTGCTTTATTTAATAAAAACTGTGAACTTACCTTTGCTAATAAAACTTTATTAGACTTTTATTTATCTGAAAATCTAGAAGAATTAAAAAAAGAATACCAAGCTATTGAAAAAACTTTTATAGAAAATGATAACTACTTCCACATAGGGAAAGTAAAAGAAAATGAAAATTGGATTGAGAGTTTAAAAAAAGCAACTCCTTCTGAAAGAATAGTATCTATTTTATGCCATAAAACTATGGGTATAAAAGCTTTTAAAATCACCATTGCGCAACATGAAGAGACGATAGTATTAACTTTTACAGATATTAGTGAAACATTTTTAAAACAACTTCAACTTAAAGATAAAACTATACATGATAAATTAACTGGTGCATTTAATAGAGAATATTTTGAGGATAATTATGAAAAACTAATCTCAAAATTTGTAGATGAAACATACAGCTTTGGTATTGCTATTTTAGATATTGATTATTTCAAAAATGTAAATGATACTTATGGACATGATGTGGGAGATAATATTTTAGTTGATTTTGTAAAAATTATAAAAAAATACTCTAGAATGGATGATTATCTAATTAGATGGGGTGGAGAAGAATTTATATTTATTTTAAAAATAAAAAACTATACCGATTTAGAAATAAGTCTTGAAAAATTAAGAAAAAATATTGAAAACTCAAATTTTTCTAAAAATATTAAACTTACTTGTTCTTGTGGTGGAACTATTCATTCTTTAAATGAAGATATAAAAGATACTATAAAAAGAGCAGATGAGGCTTTATACAATGCTAAAAGTGCAGGTAGAAATAAAGTTATTATAAAAGAGTTTTAAATATTAAGCTTTGTAAACTCACATATTGAGGTTTCAAAGCTTGTTATATATTTTAAAACTTTTTCATTGTTATCAAAAAATATACTTTTAATATTATATTTTTCACAATTTTTACAGTCTTTATCAAAAAAACATTGAGATTTAGGCATAACTAATTGTAAAATAGACTGAGTTTTATCTAAAGCTAAAATATCATATACGATAAAATCTCTTTCTATATTATCTTCAATACTCAAAATACATAAATCATATTTTTTTATTTCAAACTTTAATTTAAAATCAGTATAAGAGTTTGCATGCTCAATTTCATAAGTTGTTAATTGCTCTAAAAAATCATAAGAAGAGATATAATTATCATAGTCAACAACCAAAATTTTTTTCACGAGCTAGCCTTTTTTATAAAATAATTAAAAATGTGATATTATTTTAATGAATAATTATTCAATTATACCTTAACTATGACACTTTTAGTAAATTTTTTTTTACAAATTAAGACTTTACTGATTTTTTATTAGTTATAATTTACTACTTTATAAGCCTTAAAATAGCTAAAAACAAGTGAAATAAGGCATGATATTTTATTTTATATTTAAAGAATTTGTATAGATTTGAGGAATGGCGAGAAGGTGTAGGAATCGAACCTACCGCGGCGTATACACATAAACCGCCAATCAGGGTTGAAGCCTGTGGTGCCCACCAGGGTCACATACCCCCCAAATCAAGGTTGAAATTATACAACATCTTTATTTAAAATTTCCAAAAGGTTAAAAATGGATTTACTGAAATCAATTCCAAAGGTAGACAAGTTTGTCTCAAACAAAGCTTTTGAAGAGATGTCAAAACCTCTAATACTATCAATTGCAAAAAATGTTATCAATAATTTAAGAGAAGATATCTTAAAAGAAAATATTGAGAAAATAGATGAAACTAAACTTATTCAAGAAGTAATAAGTAAATATGAAGATATTACAAAACCTTCACTTCAAAAAGTAATCAATGCAACAGGAGTTATTGTTCATACAAACTTAGGTAGAAGTTTAATTGATAGTAAAACTTTTGATGCAGTAAAACAAATCGCAACTTCTTACAATAACTTAGAATATAACTTAGAATTAGGGAAAAGAGGAGAAAGATATTCTCATATCTCAAATGTTGTAAAAAAATTACTTGGATGTGAAGATGTTTTAATTGTAAACAACAATGCGAGTGCAGTCTTCTTGATACTTAATACCTTTGCAAAAAATAAAGAGGTTGTGGTTAGTCGAGGTGAATTAGTTGAAATTGGCGGTAGCTTTAGGGTTCCTGATGTAATGAGTAGTAGTGGAGCAACACTAAAAGAGATTGGAACAACCAATAAAACTCACCTAAAAGACTATATTAATGCAATAAATGAAAACACTTCAATGTTAATGAAAGTTCATAAATCAAACTATTCAATTGAAGGATTTTCTTCTGAAGTTTTATTTAAAGAGATTGTAGAAGTAGCAAAAGAACATGATGTAATTGATTATTATGATATGGGAAGCGGTCATATAATTGATTTACCATATGGACTTGACCAAAGTGAACCATCTGTTTTAAAATATATGGAATCAAATCCATCACTATTAAGTTTTTCAGGGGATAAACTTTTAGGAAGTGTTCAAGCTGGAATTATAGTTGGAAAGAAAAAATATATAGACCAACTAAAGAAAAACCAACTTTTAAGAATGTTAAGGGTTGATAAACTAACTCTTGCTTTACTTGAAGAGAATATGAAATCTATTCTTTTAGGAAAACTTGAGAATATTCCAACATTAAATATGCTTTTTAAATCACTTGATGAATTAAAAAAAGATGCAATATCTCTACAAGAAAAAATAAAAGATATTTGTAAAACAGAAATTATAGAAACAAAAACGGTAATTGGTGGAGGGACAACTCCAAATAAAAAGATACCAACAATTGCACTTTCAATAGGTTTTAAAAACTATAAGCCAAATAAAATAGAAAAATTATTAAGAGCCAAAAACATTATAGGAAGAATTGAAAATGAACAATTTTTGTTAGACTTTAGAACTATACAAAAAGATGAAATTGCACTAATTGAAAATATTTTAAAAGAGATGATAAATGAATAATTACATAATTGGAACTTGCGGACATATTGACCATGGTAAAACAGCTTTAATCAAGGCTTTAAATGGTTATGAAGGTGATAGTACTAATGAGGAAAAACAAAGAGGAATAACTATTGATTTAAGCTTTTCAAATCTAAGTAATGAAACACAAAATATTGCATTTATTGATGTACCAGGGCATGAAAAACTTGTTAAAAATATGATTGCTGGTGCTTTCTCATTTGATTGTGTTATGATTGTTGTTAGTGCTTCAGAAAAGATTATGCCTCAAACTATTGAGCATTTGGAGATTTTAAATCTTTTAGGTGTAAAAAATGCAATATTAACTATTACAAAAAAAGATTTAGTTGAAGAACAGGAACTTCCAAAAATTGTTGAAGAGATTGAATCATTTGTAAAAGAGTTTGATTTTAATATTCTTTTTACTACTGCTGTTTCAATTTATGATGAAAACTCTATTGATGAATTAAAAGAGAAACTTTTTACACTAAATGCCAATACAAAAGTTGAAGAGAATTTCTTTAGATATTATGTTGATAGAATTTTTTCTGCACCAGGGGCTGGAACAATTGTAACAGGAACTGTTTTAGGTAAACCAATTGAAGTTAATGAAAAAGTTTTTATTTGTGATATAAAAAAAGATGTAAAAATAAAAAACCTTCAAGTACATGGAATTAATACAGAAGTTTCAAATATCTCAAATAGAACAGCAATAAATCTTGCTGGTGTAAAATCTAGCGAAATTAAAAAAGGTTTTTTGATTTCTAAAAAAGGTTTTTTAAGAGGATTTAATAGTGTCGATATCTCTTTTAGAGCCTTAAAGGGGAAAAAACTTAAACATAATCAAAACTACTCAATTTTTATAGGTTCAAAAAAAGTTGAGGGTAAAACACTTTTATTTAATAACCAAAATGAAGCAGAAAATGGTTTTGCAATATTAAGACTTAATGAAGATATTTTTTCAATATATAAAGAAAAACTTATTATTAGACAAGGGAATCAAACAATTGCAGGGGGAAAAGTTTTAAATCCAGTAATTGACCCCATGAAAAAATCTCAAAAACTACAACTTCTAGAACTTTTGGAAAAAGAAGATATTAAAGAGGCTTACAAAGTACTATTAAATGCCCATAGAAAAGGTTTAGGTTTAATCTCATCAGCTCAAAGATTTGCCTTAAGTCATGAAAAGGCTTTAGCGTATGCAAAAGGTTTAGATAATTGTTTTATTGATGAAAAAGCTTTAGTTCTTTATCCAATTGAGACAAAAGAAAAAATAGTTGATATAATAAAACAAATATATAGAAAAAATCAATTTGCCCTACTTTCAAATTCATCATTAGCTCTAAAAATGAAATGGGCAAGTGAAAGTTTTATTGATTTAGCTTTAAATCAACTACTAGAAGAAAATTTCTTAGAAAAAGATGGAAATTTATATAAAAATAAAAATATAAAAATCGATATTAAAAACTCGTTAGAAGAGATAATCTTGCAAAGACTTGAGGAGGAAGGATTAACACCTACTGCTCCATATAATATCTATGATGAGATGGATTTAGATAGAAAAACTGGTGATGATATTTTAAAGTCTTTATGTGCTAAAAAAGCTGTTGTAAGATTACAACATAATCTTTTTGTTCATAGTAGAGTTTTAACAGATATTGTAAAAGTTATGAAAAATATAATCACAACAGATGGATATATTGATATCCAAAACTTTAAAGATAAATTTCCACTAAGTAGAAAATATCTAATTACATATTTAGATTATTTGGACAATTTCTCACAAATTAAAAAAGATGGTAATAAGAGAGTTTTTACTACCACCTCTTTTTAATTTTATAAAATATACTGCCAATAAACAAGGGCAGTTATTGTAACAAATATAATTCCTACGATGTTAAATACAATTCCGTATTTAGACATATCTTTTACTTTTACTGCACCACTACTCATTGCAATAGCATTTGGTGGTGTAGCAATTGGAAGCATAAATGCATATGATGCACAAATTGTAGCAACCATTAAAATAAGCGTAATATCAACATTTGCCACTTCATTTAAAGAATAAATTATTGGTAAAGCAATTGAGATTAAAGCTGTATTTGAGGTAATCTCAGTTGTAAATGTAATCAATGAAGCAACTATTAAAATCAATAATATAACTGGTAAATCAGTTAAAACTAATAAATAGTTTGCAATTTCAGAGGCAAGTCCTGTTTGTGAGAAAGCTGCAGCAATTGAAAACCCTGCACCAAAAAGAAAAATGATTTCATATGGGATTTTTCTTGAATCATCCCAAGTTAAAAAACCAATTTTTGGTATAAACATCAAAAGTCCATATCCAAGAAGAATTCCCTTTTCATTTAATCCTAAACCTGAATAATATGGTTCTATTTTTGAATTTACTAAAAGTAAAATAACTAAAGAACCTAAAATGTACATCAATCTCTTTTGTTCACCTGTCAACTTTAAATTATCTGACAATTCTTTTTCGAAAGATAAATCTTCAACACCTAAAGATAACACAAAAGGTACAACTATTAACATTGCTAGAGCTAAAGGTCCTGTTAAAACCATCCATTTTATAAATGGAATTGCTTCTATTGCATGTTGTTCCATAAATCCTAATAAAATTAAGTTTGGTGGTGTTCCAATTGGTGTAACTATTCCTCCTATACTTGCTCCATAGGCAATAGCTAAAACTAGTCTCATTTTTAACTTTATATTATCTGTTAAAAACATCGCAATGGGTATTAATAAAAGTGCCGTTGTGGTGTTTGAGATAAGAGAACTTAAAAAAGCACTTGTAATTGATAATGAAAATAAAACACCCCTTGGTGTATTAGGAAAAAGTGTTAAAAGTTTGTTTGAAATAAACTTATGAAGTTCAGTTTTTTGAGTTGCAATAGCCAACATAAACCCACCTAAAAATAAAAATATAGTAGATTTTGAATAGTTTGCAACAGTTGCATTTGTACTGATGATATCTAAACTTGGAAATAGTATTATAGGAAGTAAAGATACAACTCCTAATGGTAAAGCTTCATTTGTCCATAAAGCTACAAGGAATACAATTATTCCAAATAGTGTTGCATGTTGTGTATTAAAAGCTAAACCAGCAATTAAAAAAGTGGCAACAGCCATCACTAATGCTAAAAAAATACCTTTCATTTTGACCTCTTTTTATAGTATATATATAACTATAAATTAAAAAAGATAAAATAATAGATTTTTCTTAGTATATATTAAAGAATTAATAAAATATTTTATTTTTTACTACTTCTTACATTCTTTTTACACGAAATGTACATCCTTTGTACATTTCGTATTAACTATTTTTTCTTTGGTCTAAAAGGTTTCATAACCTCTTCGTTACATTCTAAAAATGGCCCTTCCATCAAATCAATACAATAAGGTATTGCAGGGAAAACTGCATCTAGACACTCTCTTATTGATTTTGGTTTTCCTGGAAGATTTACAATCAAAGAACTTCCTCTAAGTCCTGCTGTTTGTCTAGATAAAATTGCAGTTGGAACAAATTTAAGAGATTCTGCTCTCATAAGTTCTCCAAAACCTGGCATCATCCTATCACATACAGCTTCAGTTGCTTCAGGAGTAACATCCCTTGCAGCTGGTCCTGTTCCACCTGTTGTTACAACTAAACAACAACCTTCATTATCAACTAAATCTTTCATTGTATCTTCAATTGTTTTTTGATCATCTTCAATACATCTATAAACTGGTTCCCAAGGAGATGTTAAATAGTCATTCATAGTATCAATGATTGCTTGTCCAGAGATATCTTCATATTCCCCTCTACTTGCTCTATCACTTGCTGTTATAATTCCAATTTTTGCTATCAATATTATTCCTTTTCTTTTAATATATGTCCAACATTTTTTATAAAATAAACTGTTGCATGATTCCTAAAAAACTCACAAGCTTTTGAAGAATCAAATATTTTATCCTCTTCCCCTAAATAAACTTCGATTTTAACACCCCTATTTATAAGCTCTTGAAGTTTTGATTCATCCCATTCATAATTTAAAAGCTCTTCTAACTCTTCATAAGAACCTTTTTTAAAAAAATGTTTCATTTCAAAATTCGATGGAAAAGAGATGTTTTCTAAAAAGTTTTCACAATATGTATTTTCATCTTTTTTAAAAAACATCAATTGTGTTCTTTTAAATCTTTTATCTTGTGTTTGAAAAAATGCAGGTGAAAAAAGTTGTAAGGTATCAACTCTTTGTGTATTGTTATAAACTTCCTCAAAAGCTTTTATTGCTCCATATGAAAAGCCACATACTGTAAAATCATTTTCATTTATATATTCTTTGAAAAGTTCACTTTCCTTTTCTAAAGAAAAACCACTAAAATATTTAAAGGTCATCTTGAGTTATAACCTCATTTTTAAGAATAATCTCTTTTAGTCTATTAATCTCTTGAATATTCTCAGATAAATTTGTTCTTAGTTCGTTGCTAACTTTTTCTATTAAACCATTTGCATCTTTTGCCATTTTATGGTTTGTAACAATTGAATCAGCTAAAGAATAAGCTTTTTTAATATCTTCGTCATTTATTGCATATCTTTGTTTTTTGATAACTTCAACACCAATTGTACCTGCAAGATATCTTTTTATATTTTCAAGTAATTCATTGAAAGAAGGATAAACTGAATCAATATTAGAAGTCCCCTCTTCAAAAAGTGCTACTTTAGATTTTGAAATAAAGGCTTTACTAGCTTGATAAATAGCTAAAATCTCTTTTTGTTTGTCATCTAAAATAAGAGTTTCTTTTTTACCAAACTCAATTTTTCGTTTTGCAATTTCAATATCTTCTAATTCTAAATTTTTAGAATCTCTTTTAATCATATTTAAAAGTGCTTCATTTATCAAAGTTGATAGTGCCGCAGAATTAAAACCTGCTGTATCTATAGCAAGTTTTTCTAAATCAAATTCATAGTGTTTGTTTTTTAAATATAACTCTAAAATCTTTTTTCTATCATTTTTATTTGGAAGTTTAATAAACACTCTTCTATCAAATCTTCCTGCTCTTAAAAGGGCTTCATCTAATACTTCTATTTTATTTGTTGCAGCAATTACAATAACTCCAGATTCTCCATCAAAACCATCCATTTGAGTTAGAAGTTCATTTAATGTAGATTCCCTTTCATCATTCGTTTTGCCACCTCTTTGTTTACCAATAGCATCAATCTCATCAATAAATACAATTGCAGGAGCAGAAGCTTTTGCTTTCATAAAAAGTTCTCGCACCTTTTTTGCACCCATACCAACATAAATTTGTACAAAAGAAGCACCACTTTGATAAAAAAATGGAACATCAGCTTCCCCAGCTACAGCTCTTGCAATAAGTGTTTTACCAACACCTGGAGGTCCAACTAATAATACACCCTTTGGTAATTTAACACCAAATTGCATATATTTACTTGGGTTGTTTAAAAAATCAACAATCTCCTCAAGCTCACCTTTAACCTCAGAGATTCCAGCTACATCTTTAAATGTTGTATTTGAAGATACTGCTGTAATATTTGAACTAATCTCCTCTTGTGATTCTTGAGCAGTTTCAAGTTGATTTGAAAAACTATTGTTATTAGTTTTTGTTTTATTTAAAAATTTTTGAATTTTATCTTGTTTTAGCCTTGCAAATATTGCAAAAGCTAAAAGAAATAGTAAAAAGATTATTCCAAAGTAATAAGAACTTTGTTGTATGTGCTCACTACTTTTATAAAGTGTATATAAAAAAAGTACTAATAAAACTATGGCTGAAAGCCCCATTAGTTTTATGTTTTTATCAAGTTTGTTTTTATTTAAATTCTGCGACATTTTTATCCTGCCTTGCTTCATAGTCATCAATAAAAATCCAATCCCCTACTAAATCTGCAGTTGAATTTACTTCTATTTGATTAAAATGTTGGTCTAAGCCTACATATTTACCATTTTTCTCAGATTCAATTAGAACTTCTAAAGTAGTTTTATTGTTTTTTCTAAACTGATAATTTTTGTCATCAATTATTGATACAAGTTCATTGTATCGCTCTTTTGCAATATCACCTCTTACAATATCTTTCATTGTTGCACTAGGAGTTCCATCTCTTTTTGAGTATGTAAAGGCATGTACATGAGTTAAAGGAAATTTATGAAGATTTTCAACTGCTTCTTTCCATAACTTATCTGTTTCCCCTGGATGTCCTACAATAAAGTCTGTTCCTAAAGCATATCCATTGTCCCTTAAAAATTCAAAAAGTTCAAGGTCTGATAAAACCTTATTTCTTCTGTTCATAATTTTTAACATCTCTTTTGATGTGTGTTGAAGTGCAATGTGAAGGTGTTTTGCCATAAATGGCTCATTTATAATCTCTTTAAACTCATCATCAATTTGAATAGGCTCAATACTTCCCATTCTTATTCTTCTAACACCTTTAATTTGTGACATTTTCTTAAGAAGTTTAGCTAAAGAAGTATGTTGTTTTTTACCATAGCTTCCTACATTTGTACCAGTTAGAATAAACTCACCAAAACCATTTGATGCTAGTTTTTCTATTTGTTCTAAAATCTTGTCTTCTTTGTAAGATCTTGCATCACCTCTTACATAAGGAATAATACAATATGAACATCTAAAGTCACATCCCTCTTGGATTTTGATAAATGCCCTACTTTTCCCAATAAACTCTTCAACAATAGTATCATCAATATGTTCTAAATCACCGGCATCAAAAAATCTTTCTTCATTTTTAAGTAAGTCATTGATTTTTTCTTTTTCAGAGTGCCCAAATAGGGAATCTATCTTTTCTTCTTTAAAAAGTCCCTCACCCTTTGTCCAAACACCACATCCTGTAAAAACAACCCTTGGAGGTTTATCAAATTTATTTAGTGAATTTATATAACCACGTGCTGTGCTATCTGCACTATTTGTAACGGTACAAGAGTTAATTACAACTATATCAGCTTCTTTTTCATCTTGTGTTACTTCAAAATCTTTTAGATTACTCATCATAACTTGAGTATCAAATACATTTGTTCTACATCCAAAGGTTTTAAAAAAAACTTTTTGTTTATTTGTTGAAAAATTCATCTATGGCACCTCAGGTAAATCAGCAGGTGGAACTCTAAAGTTTTGATTACCACCAGTAGTATTTACTGTTTGAGTTGGGTATGCAATTGTTATATCATCTTCTTTTAAAAATGCTTCAATAATCTCAGGAGACATTGTACTTCTTAAAACTAATGCTGAATATGAGTTTGTTAGATACCATCCTGAAATTACAATACCATATGGCTCAGCAAAAGTATAAACTCTAGGTTCAACCCCTGTTGCTCTTAATTGGTATTTACTTCTCATTTTTGAAAGTTGTTTTCTAGTAATATCTGTATACCCTTTTGAATAGTGTTTTAAGATATTTTTTACAATATTTTGTGCTTTTTTATGATTTGAATCAAAAGTAATAGCAATATCAATTCCATCCCAAACTGTTCTTAATCCTGAGTGAGTATAGTTTGCAATCATTTCTGAAAAAATATAGTTATTTGGAATAAAGAAAATTCTTCCTGTTCTTCTATTAACTCTATATGAAGTATAAGTGATATCTTCTCTAATTGTCATTTTAAATAATGAAATATCAAGTACATCACCTACAACTTGTTGTCCATCTCTAGTAACTTTGATTCTATCTCCCACGGAAATTGACCCAGAAGTTACAATAACAAGCCATCCAAAAATAGACATAAACCAGTCTTTTAAAGCAATAGCAATACCCGCAGATGCAAATCCAAGGATTGTTACTATGTATGAAACATTATCGATATAAGAAAAAAGTAAAACAATCAAAACAAAAAATACAACAGTAAAGTTTATGATTTTGTTTGTCATATAGTAATTTTCGTTTTGAGAAAAATATTTTTTAAGTGCAAGTTTAATTAAAAAAGCAACAAAAAATAAAATCACGATTATCAATCCAAGATTAAATATCTTTTCAATTTGTTCTGAAATTTGACTTTTTGTTTCTAAAATAACTTGTTCTATCTTTCTTGTATAAACCTCTTCAGTTGTTGATACAATCTCTAAAACCATATTAAAGTCTTTTTTCTCTTTTTCTAGAAACTCTAACTCTTCTTTATACTCTGGCTTTGGATCGATATTATAAAGGTCTAAATATACAAAAAGCTTTTCTTCTAAAAGATTTGTAAGCTCTTTAACTCTAGTTTCAACAGACAAAAAGTCTTTTTTGTTGTTTTCTAGTTTTTTAATATAAGATAGTGCATTTAATATCCCAAATGGGTTTGTGATAACTTCATAATTATCAATTTCAGGAGGGTCAATTAAAGAACCTATTGGCGAACCTTTATATTCTGAAATAAGTTCTAATTCGTTTTCTTTGATTCTAATTTTATTATTTAAATGATAAACCTGATCTGCACTTTTTTCATTTATAGTAGTTAAACTCTTTTTTAAGCGAATTAATTCTTCTGAAATTTTTCTATATGCATCGTAATTGTTATATCTTTTTAGTAAGATATTATCTTTTAATTGCTCATCAATTAAAGCAATTCTTTTTTGCATATCTTTGATTTTAACTTCTCTTAATAGCTTTTTTTCTTCTTCCTCTTTTTTTAGCTTTTCAGCTTCTTCTTGTAGTCTTTTTTCCTCTTCAATTTGTTTAATATCTTCAAGATTGTTTACTACAATCTCTTTTGCATCATTAACTACACTATTAACTAGATTTCCTGCTTTATCAATAATATTTTCACTTTCTTGAGAATATAAACTAAAAGCAAATAAAGAGGTGATAAGAAGAGTTTTTAATATTTTCACGAGTTAAAACCTTTTAGAACTTCTATCACATCTTCTTTTGATATATTTGCGGTAATCTCGCAATCACCAATACCTTTTGGTACAATAAATTTAATTTTATTGTCTAAAGATTTTTTATCTAAGAAAAAGTGTTCATAGAAATCTTCTACATCTTTGATGTTGTATGTTGTTGGAATATCATATTTTTCAAGTAATGCAGTAACTCTATTTGAATCTTCTTGGGTCATATATCCAATTTTAACTGCTAGTGCATTTGCCATCGTCATCCCAATACCAACAGCTTCTCCATGTAAATAAGTGTCATAATTTGTTTCATTTTCAATTACATGACCAAAGGTGTGTCCATAATTTAAAGCTGCTCGCAATCCTCTTTCTTTTTCATCTTGAGAAACAACCCAAGCTTTTGTTTCAACTGATTTTGCAATGGCAACTTTGATATTTTCTTCATCATTTAAATCATTTTCTTCAAGCCATTTAAAAAAGTCACTATTGAAAGTAACTGCCATCTTAACAATCTCTGCAATCCCTGCACCAAACTCTCTTTTTGGTAAAGTTGTTAAAAAATGTGGATCGATATTTACTGCAATTGGTTGATAAAATGCACCAATTAAATTTTTTCCATATTTGTTGTTTATTCCAGTTTTACCACCAACACTAGCATCAACTTGTGAAAGTAAAGTTGTAGGAATTTGAATAAAATCAATTCCTCTTTGGTAAATAGAAGCAGCAAAACCTGTCATATCACCAATAACTCCACCACCAAATGCAATTAGAAGAGAACTTCTATTTAGTTTGTGCTCAAAGCAGTGTTCAAGTATAGTTTCTATTGTATTCATTCTTTTGTACTCTTCCCCATCGGGAATTGTAACAACAGAAAGTTCTTTTGCATCAATTTTAGAAGTTAAATAATCTAAATGCAAGGCACTAATAGTTGGGTTTGTTACTACTACAACTTTTCTATCAAAGGTCATATTCTTTAAAGTATCTATTGTAATATCGTAAGAAGTATTGTCAGGTAAAGTAATGTTTACAATCATAAAAAATCCATAAATTAAAATTAATCATAAAATATCAAATAACAGCTAAAAAAAGCCTTATAATGGGCTTTATGGATTAGTTTTTAAATCTCAATTGTGTAAAAGCTTTCAAAGAATTCATTTTTTTCTAAAAACTTAATACCTTTTTTTTCTTCTATATTTTTGTTATGGTCTGTAAAATCTGCAATTCCATTCCAAGGCTCAATACACACAAATGGCGCACCACATGGTTTTGACCATAAACCTAAGTACTCAAAACCTTCAAAATCAAGTTGAACAAATTTGTCATTTATGCAATTTTTATAGATAACTGATTTATTTTGTAAATTTTCTATAACCAAAGCATCATGTTTAAAAATTTTTTTGTTTAAATATAACCTTTCATCAAAAAGTTCAATATACTCTTTCCTTGATGAAATACCATTTTTTGTTAAAGGAAGTCTTTCAAGTTCATTGGTTTCATCAAATCTAAAATAACACTCACTTCTTCTTTCATCATCTAAAGGCCAATTAAAAGCGGGGTGTGCTCCAATTGAAAAAGGCATAGTATTTTCAGACAGGTTTACAACTTTATAAGTGATTTTTAGTTTATTTTCAATAAGTGTATAGGAGATAAAAAGTTCAAATTCGAAGGGATATTTTTCAAGGGTTTCAGTGTTTGATTGAAGTTTAAAACATAGATAGTTTTTCTTTCCTTCAAAGAGTTCAAACTTACAATCTCTTGCAAAACCATGTTGGGTCATTTTATAAGTTTTATCTTTATAAACATACTCATCATCCAAAAGTTTTCCAACTATTGGAAATAATACAGGGGAATGTCTGCCCCAATAACTTTCATCAGCTTGCCACATATATTCAAGGTCTACACCATTTCTTTTTAAGCTGAAAAGCTCAGCACCATGGTCTTTTACACATGCAGTGATAAAATTGTTGGAGATTTGATATTCCATATTACTAATCCCTTGAGAAGTATTTGATTTTGGAATTTAAATTCTAACATAATTAAGATTTGATTACTACTGATTATTTAACGCAAAAGAAATAATAATATATTATTCGATATAATTTCCATAATTAATAATTTAATTTATTGAAAAATAAAGGATAAAAAAAGTGGCAACAGACTTTGGATTAGAGAAAGCAAAAACACAACAAAAAAGTGTTGTACTAGCTTATTTACTTTGGTGGTTTCTTGGTTGGTTAGGTATTCATAGATTATATGCTGGAATGTCAAAATGGTGGTTATATCCAGTATTAGGATTAGTTGGAGCTATTACAGTTTTTATACTTGTGGGTTATGTTATTTTGTTGGGATTATTTATCTGGTGGATTATTGATGCAGTAAATTTACATAAAGTAATTCAACTACAAAACTTAGAAGTTATAGAAAACTACGAAAAATCAACACAAAATCAAATGTCATAAAATAGGGTTTTCCCTATTTTATAAATCTTTTTTCTATCTCTTCTACTTCTAATTCGATATTGTCTTCATTTAAAAAACCAAACCAATAAGTATCCTCATTGTCTTGAACTTCAATAACTAAAATATTCTCTTCTTTATGATTTTCAACAAACTTTTCAATAGCTTTTAAAGCAGAATCATTCCAATAGTTTTCAATCTCTTCATTGTTTCCTGCATCAACAAAAAGACAATCTTCACATATAGAAAAAAGATAGTTTCCAGCACCTTCATAGATTTCAAATGAACTATCATCGTTGAATAGCTTTTCATTTGTAAATGGGCAATATAGACTAAATTTTTTTTGCACTTTTGGTTTTAGTACTATTTTATTCATAATCATCCTAGGTAATTAATTTCTGGAATTATATTTAACTTTTTATTAATACCTAGCTAAAATCTCAATTTAAAAGCTACTTCAATAACATCTTGGGAATTCATTTAATATTACTAAGGAATATTAATAACTTTATAGGTTATAATTGTAAAAAATTTAAAAAATAATTATTTACTATAAAGGTTAAAAATGATCAAAAAAAGATTTTCAATATTATTTACCACTGTTTGTCTAAGCACATCAGCATTTGCAGCGAACTATTATGTTTCAGACGAATTATTTACATATACCCATTCAGGGCCAGGAATAAAATATAAAATTGTAGGAATAGTAAATGCAGGTGAAAAAATCAAAGTAGTAAGTACAAATGAAAATGCAGAATATACTCAAATAGTAGATTCAAAAGGTCGTAATGTTTGGATGAACTCAAAATATATTTCAAATCAACCAGGATTAAAAGAACAGTTAGAAGAACTAAAAATCTCGTATTCAAAAATGGATAAAAATAAAATAAATTTAGAAAAAGAATTAGCCACTAATATCAAGCAAGTGCAAGAATTAAAAAAGTTAAATTCATCTTTGAGCAAAGAACTAAAACAAGTTCAACAAAAGAATGAAAAGTTAAATGAGAAGCTAGATAAAGAACAAAATGAACTATTGATGCGTTGGTTCACATATGGTGGTATTGTTGCAGGAGCTGGTCTTATTTTCGGATTAATACTTCCATTTCTAATTCCTAGTAAAAAGCAAAAAGCACGTTGGTAAAGTTAAAAAAACTACGAAAAGAAGCACAACCTCAAAAGAGATAAAATAGGATTTTCCTATTTTATATTTTCTTCTCTATCTACTTTCTAAATATTAAAGCTCTTCATCATCAGAATCAAGTATCTCTTTTATTTCATTTTCATCTTCAATTACAGATACATTACCATCAGCCATAATCAAATCTAAACCTTTACTTTGAAACTCAAGATATTCTTCTGGTAATAACATCATCTCTTCTTCAGATTCTAAAGAAGGTGAACAATAAGGAATAGATCCAAAGTCATAATATTCATTTTCTGATACTTTTATTTTAGTTATTCCTTCTTCATTTGTAACAAGTTCCCATTCATCTGGGATTTGATAAGTCTCTTCAAGTTTTAGTTTTATAAATTTTGCCATAAAATGCTCCTAAATTTTTTTGTATGTTATCTAAAATATACTATATTTTATAATTAGTATCTAGCTAAAATCTCAATTAGATGAAAACCAAATTCTGTTTTGATAGGTCCATGAACTCTGTGTAAATCCTCTTTAAAAACAATACTATCAAACTCTTTTACCATCTCACCTTTTGAAAAAGTACCTAAGTTCCCTCCACTTTTTTTAGAAGGACATTTTGAGAACTTTTTAGCAGCTTTTTCAAAAGTGATTTCATTTTTAATAATCTCTTTTTTTAGTTTTCTAGCTAATTTTTCATTGTTTACTAATATATGTCTAGCTGTAGCTTTTGCCATAGAGTTCCTTTTTATATGATGGGAATTATATCGATTCTAATCTTTTTAAGACATCAAGACTTTTTAAATCCATCTTTGAAAAAGCAAACCATTTTTTACCCAAGTCCTTCAAACTAGCTCCAAGATGAAAAAGTTCTTTTTCATCCACTATCAAAAATCTATCGTGTGAGTTTTCAAACTTTTTTATCTCAATTTTTTTATATTGAGAATTGTATTTTTTAAGGTCAAGATTTAGTTGTTTTGAGATATTTTTAGTATATATAATTACATCTATATTTTGATTTTTTGAAAATAGAGTTAAGACACTATCATCAACATAGTTATCTATAAGTATTATTTTACTTTTAGCACTTCTTATTAAATCAGATACAAAAGTATAGGCATCAAACATCTCTCCATCGTAAAAGATACCTTGTTTTGGTTTTAATGATTTATCTTCTAAAGCATTAAATAGTTTTTCAAATTTTTCATCTGTTTTAACCTCATAAGATATTTGCCTTTTTTCAACTAATTCTAGTCGTTTAAATACATCACCACTGTGTGACAAAAATTGTCTCATCTTAACAAAACTATTTATAATATGGATACTTGTCTGAATAGCTTTATCACTTTTAAGTACTGCTGAAAGCATAGAAACACCCTGCTCTGTAAATACATAAGGTAAATATTTCCTATGTTTTCCTCTTTGACTTTCTAAGGTCACATTTTGTGACCTTAAAGCATCATTTAAACTTGAGGTCACAATTTGTGACCTCCAATTTTGATATTCATCTTCAGTAAGCTGAAAACGGAACTCCTTAGGAAATCTTTCTATATTTCTTTTTACTGCTTGATTAAATACTTTTGTTTCTACACCATAAAGTTTCGCTAAGTCTTTATCAATCATAACTTGCATATCTCTTATTGTATAGATTTTATTTTTTATATCTTCATCAATTACTAATTCATTCATATTACAGTCCTCATTTGACTTATTCCAATGATTTTTATATAATTTTGTCACGACGCCCAGTAAGACTTAAACCTTTGAGTTTAAGCTTGGGTTTTTTTTATGCCAAAAAAATCATTAAAAATAATAACATTAAAAAATATATTTATTTAAATATATTGCAGATTGTAATACTAGGAAATATTTCTCAAAACTTCCAATATCTTCACCATAGCCAAAGTATCAAGTTTACAATACTCTAAAAGTGAAGTTCTCATCTTCTCTTTGCTTAGCCCATCAAGCTTTGATAGATTTGCAAAGGCATTCATAGCTTGGCTTCCGTTTTGTACACCTTCTAATTCTTTATAAGCTTTTTCAAACTCTGGAACTAAGGCTGGCAATACATACTTGATAGAGTAGCTTCCTTGCATACTTGGGGTTACATACCATTTCTTTTGGAATGGTGTCATTAGGTCTTGTATGTTTTCATTTATGGCTAGTAAGTGAGCGTTGAGTTCTGGAAAAAGGTTGGCTAGTCTTTTTATTACACCTTTTTCAAAGCTCATATTGTAAGCCAATACTGTAACATCACTTGGGATATCTTCACATAGTTTTTGTGCAAGCTCATATCTGCTATCTACACTATCTTGGCTCAAATACTCTTTATGAATTAACCTACCATCTTCATACTCTATATGAAGTGAGTATTGAAAAGGTATTTGCTCGAAGGGTTTTATACTTTTATATTGTGGTATGGCTTGTTGGTAGGTTTCAAAGTCTAAGTGATAGATTGGGTATGTGAGGTTTTCTAAAAAGGCTTTGATATTTTCTTTGTCTATGTAACTTGCTTTTGATTTGTAGTTTTTTACTGCTTGAGCTTGATTTGCAGTCATATCAAAATCTTCTGGGATATCTTCTATATCTATAATACCTTGATTGTATAATTCAATTTGTTTTTTACTTCCTAGATTGAAAATATTAAATATAGAATAATCTGGAATTTGTCTTTGAACTTTCCAACAATAGTTTTTAGCTTCACATTCATAAGGTTTGTTACAATGTTTTCCTATATCTATATCTGGCTCATTTTCTTTATCTTCAAGATAAGTTTCAAACTCTTTTAATATGATTGGGATATTTGGCTGTAGGTTTTGCACTTCGCTTGTGACATCAACTATTTTAAATAGTTTGTCTAGTTCTAAACTCTCACCTCTTACATACTCATTGTTTATATGTACTACACTTGCACTTTTTATACTAAAGCCTAAGTTTTGTAAAACATAATACTGAATAGATACATCATGAAGATAAATATCTTTTACCTCAGTTGAACTTTTAACCTCATAGATAGATACACCATCATCTTCTACTTTTAAAATATCTACCATGATAAGTATGCCCTCATAGTTAAAAGTAGCTTCGTAGATATTTGATACACCTTCTTTTAGCCACTCTTTTGTAGTAGCTATCATCTCTATATAATTATTTGGGTTTGTAGTGTATGGTACTTCTTTCCCATATGGAAAAAGCTGGCAAGCTAAATCACCTACTATATTCCCTGTTTCAAATACTGAAAGGGCAGCCTCATCTGGTGGTGTTAAAACACTTGACTTGTATTTTTTAAGCCAAAGTGCTTTGGGGCATTGGATTCCTTTTGTGTAGAGGGATTTAGATAGGTTCATTTTATTTTACCTTTATTTGTTGTTGCATTTATTTATAATTTGTGTTATAATCATATTCTAAATTCCTACGGGACGACCCATCTTTTTGATGGGGTTAATCAATCAATTCTTTTGAAAATAAATATATCTCTTCATCAAAATATAATAATAACAATTCAATTTCTTCTTTTATATTTTTATATTCTTTTTTATTAATTATCTTTTCATAGTGAAATATTCTATTTCTAAATTTTCTTATTTTATTTAATTCTTTATCTAATATTTGCCTAGTTATGAGTTTTTCATCTTTATTTGGCATATTAGGAAAAATATATTTTATATCTTTTATTCTAAATAGATTAGAGTATGATTTTCTAAACAAAGAAGTCCAAAAACCAAAAGGAAGTTCAGCTATGAGTTTATCATGAGTTATTTCTTCTTTTCTTTGTTTTATTTTATTTTTTGATTCATTTATTCTTTGTTGTGTGTCAGTGTGTAGAATATTAGATTCGAACCAATCTTTTGAAATCTTTTTTTGGAAATAATGATTGATAGAGTTTCTTAAACTAATTTCAAATATAGATAATAATATATAGTATTCTTCAGAGTGTTTTATATTTTGTTTGTATTCAACAAAATCTTTATAGGATTCAAGTCGAATATTACTGATAAATCTAGATTTAATTTCATCTTTCACTTGACATATCCTTACTATTTTTATATAATTTTGTCACGACACCCAGTAAGACTTAAACCTTTGAGTTTAAGCTTGGGTTTTTTATATCTAAAAAATCATCATAAATAATAACATTAAAAAATATACTTGTTTAAAAATATTACACTTTGCAATATCTAAATCTATTTAATTTAAAAAAATTATTGTTATCTATTGACCACCACATTCCTTAGTAAAAGTGGAGATTCATCCTCAGGGGTGTTATTTTTTTAAAAGTTTAAATAATTCTATATTATTTAATTTCACTTATAAATCCTTTATTTTATTGCTGATAATTCTTGAAATTCTTTTATTGCATATTCATCAGTCATACCACTTATAAAATCTATCAATAAACGCCCTCTATAATACCATTCAAGAATTTTAAATTTAAATCCTTTAATGTTTTTCTTATTTAGTTCATCTATAACTTTTTCATAAGAACTGATATGTTTATTTGATAAACGTTTAAAAAGTCTAGATTCAATTGGTGTATCATTTTTTTCACCATTAATTAGACATAAAAATTTTTTATTTGGTAAAGTTAACAATGGTTTATAGCAATCTAATAATCCTCTAATTGAAGAATTACCTTTAAGTTCAAGTAACTCAACTTCATCATCGCTAAAAACATGTTTAAATGCAACATTTTTTAATACTTTTAATGCAATATGATATTTACTATTATCTTCTAATAATGCCTTATTAAAACATCCGTTATAGATATCCTTATGATTTTCTAAAAAAACCTTTGCTGCATATGGTACAAGTTCATTAACTAACTGTGTTCTAAAATTTATGATAAAAGTATTAACTTTTAATCTTTTTACTTTTTTTGCTTTTTGATAATTTTCTTCTGCTATACACTTAATATATATACCCTTACCTTCATATACTTCTTTTGAAGCTTCTTGTATAATTGTTTCATACAATTTTTTCAAGGATAAAATACCTTTATCAACAGCATCTTCTAAATCTGCTATACCATAAGAAATATCATCTGCAGCTTCCATTATATAAGTGAGAGGAAATCTGTAACCATTTTTCATTTTCAATTCTGTACATACTTCTTGAACAAACTCTTCTTCACTATAATAGAATCCAGGTTTTTTCTTTAAGTAACTAAAAGGAGAACTATTATTTGGCTTATTCTCATAAGCAACTCTAGTATATTTTAAAATTGAAGCGATTTGACTATAAGTCAAATTTAAACTTTGTAGATTATGGACTATTCTAACTCCTTGAGCATTTCCCTCAAAATTACATATATCCTTTTCTAGTTTCTTTTTTAATACTTTTACTTCTGGTTCAAGTAAAGAATTTTGTTTTATGTTTAAAGCTTTGTTAAAACATTTTATTCCTTTTGATTTCATCCAAACATTTATTGCTAATTCACCAAAATGACCAAAAGGAGGATTTCCTATATCATGCATTAAACTTGCCATTTCTGAAGTTGAAATAAAGGCTTCTTCTAAGCCTTGTAAATTATATTTTTTAAGCTTATTATTTTTCTTTAACTCTTTAAGAATAGTTTTTGAAATATATCTAGCTGTTTGTTGAACCTCTAAGGAATGAGTTAACCTACTTCTAACAGCTGCATTAATTTCTAAAGGGAAAACTTGTGTTTTTTGCTGAAGTCTTCTAACAGCAGGAGAATTCACAATTCTTCCTCTATTACTTTCTGTGGCTAAATCAATATCACTACTAACACTTCTTTGATATTTCCGATTACAAGTTATTTTTTTTCTATAATCAATCATAAGTTTTCCTTTTTAGATTCTTCTAATTTATCAAATATTCTAATAAATTTATTACATCCTCTACAATTTCCACATGGGATATTCTTTTTATGGCAAGAATGAGCACAAAACAATATAGATTTAGGTATTTTAGATTTTTCTATAAGTTCCATTGCTGTCATATTAATAGCTGGTGCTTCTACTATAATTCCACCTTCTTGAAAAGATATTAATTCACTTATAAGTTTTGTAAATTTATCTGTACCATCTTTAAATTGTTCATCAGGCTTTAAAGAGCCAATTAAAATCTTTTTAACTTTAAATTTAAGTAAGTACATTGCAGCAAATGTAATTAAAAGTTGATTTCGATAAGGCCACCAATCACTATGTGGTGCGTACTCATTAGTAGTTAGATTTTTAGACAAATCACCAGATCCTAATTCAGCACAATTAATACTCAATACATAATGTTTTATATTTAATATTTTACATGCATATTCAGCAGCATTAATTTCTGCTTTAGCACAATTTTGACCATAATCAATAGTTAATGCTATATCAGGTTTTTTCCAGTATAAAATTGAAATTGAATCCATTCCTCCAGATAAAAGTAAAGCTGTCATTTTGTTCTAGTAACTTCCCAAATTACTTTATATATTGAAGTAGCAAAATCACTTTCTATAATACAACCTGAACCTTCAAACATCGTCATATTGATAGGAGTTTTATTTTCTATAAATATTACGACAGGTATCCCTTTAGAAATAGCATAACCCACTTCAAAAATAGTACCAGGATCATAGTCATTAAGTACTGCATATAAAATATTAGATTCATCTACACCTTTCAAATCTTCTTTTGCTACTGTATCAGACTTTCCATATCCAACATCATGTAAAGGTGAGAAAACATTTGCTCCAAACTTTTCAAGCTGAAACTTTGCTTCTTCTATTAGCCAACGATCTGCCATAGTAAAAAAAGGACCTGCTAAATAAATTTTTTTATCAAATTTAGTTTTATCTATTCCTACCTTTTTAAATAAACCTAAATTATTTAAAGATTCTCTTTTTATCTGTAAAACTTGGTCATTACAATATAATGCTGTTGCTAAAGAAGCCTTTTGTGCAGCTGTAGTAGGTTCAATTTTTTCTTTTGCCCATAAATATCCAAATACTGCAACAAAAACATCACCTGAGCCTATTTTAAAAACATTTTCCGTCTCATATGCATCAATATGAAAGTATTTATCATCATGAAATAAATATGCACCAAACGGACCATCTTTTAAAATTAAAACTTCCAATTGATGTGTTTTTTCAAATAAATCTTTTACAATCAAATCAATATTTTCTTTTTTAGTAAATTTTTTTGCTTCTTCTACATTCATAACAATTGCCAAATGATTAAAAGTAGAACCATTTTCTGTAATCAATGACGGATTATTCTCTGATTGTGGATCATAAATTAAATAATTTGCATTGACTATAGGATTTAGTGACTCCATCATTCCATAACAAATTACAATATCCTCTTTTATATTCATTTGAACTTGTGTTTCAATAGGATTATTTAGTGTATGTATATTTGGTGCTGATAAAGAATGATAATATTCAAAATTAATCATTTCTGAGGAAGAAAAGGTATTTGTTTTTATTCTAAAGGTCTTTGAAAAATATTTAAATTCTTTTTCTTTTTCTTTATGGACATAAGAATGAAAACATACCTCTGCCCCTAAACTAGATAAAATAGCAGATGCTCTGCCACCAGATCCATAATTATAATCCCATTCAGGATATAAACATAATTCTTTATAGAATCCTCCAATAACATTTATCATAATTAAGCCTTATACCATTTCAACAAATACATCAATTGCTGCACCATTAATTTTCATTATTTTAGCAATATATTTATTTCCTTGTTTTATACATTCAATAAGATCAATTACCCAAGGAGGATTTATCCCACCTACCTGATCATTAGACTTATTAACCAATACAATCATATCTTCATCTAACTCCACTTTTAATATTTCACCTATTTTTACTGTAGAAAAATAAGTCATTGTTGGACTTATAACTTTTGTTGACCCTTTTAATTTAGAACAACTTTGAAATGAACCTCCTGATGAACCACTTCCTCCTCCACTAGTTAAACCACCAATGAAACTACTTCCTCCACCTGTAAATGATCTTCCACTTGAATTACTTCCTGACATTTTCTATCCTTTTATTTGATTTAAACCACTCGTCCCATCACCCTTAGGCTCTACCTTTATCTGCAATGGAATTCTCTCTTTTAGTGCTTCCACCTGTAAATGATCTTCCACTTGAATTACTTCCTAACATTTTCTATCCTTTTATTTGATTTAAACCACTCGTCCCATCACCTTTAGGCTCAACCTTTATCTGCAATGGAATTCTCTCTTTTAGTGCTTCCACATGGGAAATCACACCTACCATCTTTCCTGAACTTTGTAGTTGATTTAGGGCATTTAGTGCTAGTTCTAGGCTGTCGCTATCTAGTGTTCCAAACCCTTCATCTAGGAAAAGTGAATCTATACTTATCTTTTGGCTAGCTAGACTTGAAAGTCCTAAGGCTAAAGATAGACTTACTATGAAGCTTTCTCCTCCTGAGAGTGTATTTACACCTCTTACAACATCTCCTTGGGAACCATCTATTATCTCTATATCTAAAAGCTTGCTTGAATCTGTGGCTCTTTGGAGTTCATATCTTGGGCTAAGTATCTCTAGATGTTTGTTTGCTAGGTATATTAGTTGGTCTAGGGTTATACCTTGGGCAAATTTGGCAAACTTGTCTCCTGTGGCTGAACCTATCATATCATTTAGTTTTACCCATACTTTTGAGGCTTCTTTTTTCTTCTCTAGCTCTTTTATCTTATCTTCTGATTTTTTCATATTTGAAGCGTTTATCTCTAACTCTTTTGAAAGGCTTCCAATACTCTCTTGAAGTTTGTCTATAGTGCTTTGTAATTCTTGTAGTTCTTTGTTTATATCTTCTAAAGTTCTGTTATCTAAAGAGAGTTCTTTTTCTTGCTCTTTATGCTCTTTTAGTTTTTTAGTTGTGTCTGTTTTGAGTGTTTGTATTTGTGAGTATTTCTCTTCTATATTTTTGCATAGCTTTGTAAGAGTCTCAAACTGCTCTTTTTCTAGCTTTGCTTTTTCAAACTCTTCGTATGAGTTAAAGCCATACTCTTCTAGGGCTTTGTTAAACTTCTGAGTTAAAAGTTCTAGTGTTTGATTATCTTCTGTTTGTTTTAGCTCTAGTTGTTCTATTTGTTTTGTTGTTTCTTCATCTTTTGTTTTTAGGCTTGAAAGATATGTTTGCAAATCGTTATAATGTTTTGAAACACTATCAAGACTTTTTTGAATAGTTTGTTCAAACTCATCTAGGTTTGGTACATCTAAGATAGATTTACTTTTTGTTTGTAACTCTTGAAGTTCTTTGTTTAAAGCTTTTTGTTCTTGTTTTAACTCTTCTATTGCTTTGATGTTTGATTTTATTTGTTGTTCTTTTTGCACATAGTTGTTTACTACTGTTTGTTGGTTTTCTTTTTGTGCTTGTAGTTTCTCTTTTTGCTCTCTTAAAAGTACATACTCTTTTAGCTTGGCTTCATTTATTTGGTTTTGTTCTTGTAGGTTTGCTTTTGAGTCTTGCTCTATTTTGAAACTATTTGCTTGGAAGAACTCTTCTATTTGTGTTTTTGTTGTTTGTTGTTTTTGTAAGTTTAGGTTTGAGTTTTCAAGTTTTGTGCTTAATTTACCTAGATTAATTTGTGCTTGGTTTAGCTCTTTGTTTTGCTCTTGCAGATAGTTTTCTTGCTCTTTTATTTTCTGTGTGGTTTTGTCTATATCTATATTGATATTATGATTGATATATGGATGCTCTTTTGAGCCACATAAGAAACACTCTTCCCCATCTTTTAGTTTGGCTCTGTCTTGTTCGTAGTTTTTGATAAGAAGCTCTTTTTCTCTTGTTTGTTTTAGAGTTGATAGAGTTTCTTGTATTTGCTTAATTAGTTTTGTTTTTTCGTTGTTTAGGTTTGTTTGAACTTCTATTTGTGAGTTGTATTCTTTTATGTTTGCTTGTTCTTGGTTTAGTTCTTGATTTAGCTTTTCATAATCTTCTAGTGCTTTTAGAAGTGATTCTATCTCTTTTAGTTTGGCTCTGGTGTTGTTTTCTTTTGTGTTTATATCTTTTGTTTGTTCTTCATAAACTTTGTATTGATCTAAGAGTTTATTTAGTTGTTCTTTTGAAGTGTTTAAAGTGTTTGAAAAGCTTTCATAGTAGCTTTGCAGTTGAGATTCATCATTTAGAAGTATTTCAAAATCTACTTCAAAAAGCTTTGCTAACTCTTGTAGATAGCTTGATATTTTTTTGCTTTTTTCTATGTTTAGGGCGTATTTATTTTCAACTTGTGTTTGTAAAACTCTTACCTCTTTTAGTTTGTTGTAGTTTTGTGAGTATGAGAGTTTTTCTTTTTCTAGGGTTTCTTTTGAAGAGTCTAACTCTTTTGTTTTAGCATTTATCTCTTTTGTTAGAGTTTCTTTTTCTTGCTTTTGTGATTCTAATCTTTGTTTGTCATTTGATATAGTTGTTGAGAGTTGGTTTTTCTCTTGGTTTATTGGCTGTATTCTTAGAGCCTTGTTTGCTAGTTCTAGTTTTACGAACTCCTCTTTTTTGTCCTCTTTCTCTTTTGAGATTTGTTCGAACTCACTTATATATTTGATATTGTCATTTTCAAGAGTTTTTAAAGTATCTTGCCAAGTTGATATTTTCTTTAGTTCTGCTTCTTTTTTGTCTAGTTCTTGCTTTTGTTTTTTGCTCTCTTCTAGCTGTTTTGTTTTCTCTTTTACTATCTCATTATCTAGTAGTTCTATACTTCCTAGTGCTATTTGGGCAGTTTCTATCTCTTTTTTCTTTTGAGCGTATGTATCATAGATAGATTGTGAGATTTGTTTGTAGATATATGTTCCAGTGATCTTTTCTAGTAGATTTGAACGTTCGTTTTCTTTGGCTTTTAAAAAAGCATCAAATGAACCTTGGGCTAACATCATAGATTGAACAAACCTATCAAAATCTAGTCCAGTAATTTGCTCTATTAGTTTTGGCACTTCCCTTACTTTTGATTCAAGTATTTTGTTTGTACCTAAATCAACTATCTCCATCTTTGCAGTTTGGAAGTTTCCATCTGGATTTTTTCTTGATCTTTTTTGGCTCCAAGAACTTCTATAAGTATTGCCTTTGATTTCAAACTCTACTTCACAAAGAGATTCACCCGTGTGTCTACTCATCAGGTCGTTTGGGTTTGTAAGTCTTGCTGTTCTTCCATATAGTGAGCAAGTTATTACATCTAGGATTGTACTTTTTCCTGCTCCTGTTGGTCCTGTTATTGCAAAAAGTGATTCATCTTTTAAAAACTTTTGAAAGTCTATTTCAAACTCACCTTTTAGAGAGTTTATGTTTAGTAGTTTTACTTTTAGTATCTTCATTAGATTTGTTCCTCACTTTCGTGAAGGTTGTTTACTATTTGAGAGAAGCTAAGAGTTAGTTGCTCTTTGAACTCTTTGTCTTCTATGTTTTCTTGCTCTAATCTTTTTTCAAATACATCATTTACACTTAGTTCATCTAGACTTATAGCTTTTAGCTCTTTTGCTCTGATTTGCTTTTCGCTTTTTTCTATTTTAACTGCTAAGATTGTTAGGTCTAGTTTTGTGGCCTCTTCTCTTATTTGGGTATTTGCAAACATTGGATTATCATCTTTGATATGAACTTCTATCCAAATTGTTTTATCTTTCACCTTTTTTAGTTCAGCTATAATGGTTTCCAAGTTGCCTTTGATAACTTGTAGCTTTCTTTTTAGTGGGATTTCTAACTCTTCTACTTCTACACTTTCTTTTATAGTTACTAGGTTTACTTTTTGAGTGTTTTTTGATTCACTAAAACTTAGAGGTATAGGTGAACCTGAATATCGAACATGGTTAGAGCCAACTGTTTGATTGATATGCAAGTGTCCTAAAGCTACATAGTCAAATAAACTCCCAAGATAATCCCCACCAATATCAAGTGTTCCACCTATATAGATGTCTCTTTCACTTTCACTTGTTCTACTTCCTACAGTTGTAAGGTGCCCCATAGCTATGATTGGTACATTTGAGTCTAACTCTTTTGCTTTTTTGTATGCATTTTCATAGTAGGTTTTGATACCATCATTTGCTAGTTTTTCTTTGTCACTTACAGTTTCGCCACCAAGTGATTGTCTTATAACACTATCTCTTAAAAAAGGAACTGCACAAACTATTGCTTTAGTCGTATCGCCCTCATTTATAGGGATAATTATATTTTCCTCTTCATCGCCATTTACTACTACATGAACATTTAGTGCTTCAAGTAGTTGTTTTGGTGCTTTTAGTGTAGAAACTGAGTCGTGATTTCCTGCTGTGATGATTGTAGTTTTTAAACTCTTTTTTGATGATAACTGTTTTAAAAAGTTGTAGTAAGTTTCTAGTGCATAGTTTGGTGGTGTTCCTGTATCAAAAATATCTCCTGATACTAGTAAAAGTTCTATTTGTTTCTCTTCAATTGTGTCTAATAGCCAAGATAAAAAAGCTTTGTGCTCTTCTACTCTGCTTTTGTTCATAAAGTTTTGTCCTAAATGCCAGTCCGATGTGTGTAATAATTTCAAAACAGCCCTAAATATTTAATTTGCTTCAATTATATAATTAATATTATTAAATATTATAGAGTATGTTTAAATATGTTAATGTTTATTGTAATATTATATTTAGATTTATTAAAAAGAATTGTTGAAAATATGTAAAAATTTGAGATGTCAAATTAAAGATAAATAAATGGCGACCCCAGCAAGATTTGAACTTGCGTTCTTTGGAGGAAATCCAAATGTCCTTGGCCACTAGACGACAGGGTCATTAAGAAATGAAAGTATATATAAATATTTATTCATTTTTTCTTAAGAAACCCTAATTTTTTAGGGTTTCTTTTTATGAATTATGATCGTCTATATCTGTTGTATCATCAGCTTCAATATTTGAGATAAGATTTCCTGAACTCTCTTCTAATGCTTTAAATGGACAATATTCGTCATTTCCATCATCTTGAGCAGTTGCATCTTCAGTTTTAAGTTCATCAAGTGAAGTGATATTTCTATCCTCTTCAGTTTCACCTAATAAAGTTGATAAAGAAGAATCAGAGTCTTCACTTGTAAGCATATCTTCCATAATAATTTCTTTATCCTCTAAAGATTCATCTTTTTCATAAACTGTTGTATCTTCACTATCTGTAATCTCACTTAAACTATCAAAATCAAGTTCAAGATTCTCAAAATCTATTTCTGTTTGGTTTAGGCTTTCTAATTCATTAAATGTAATTAATGAATCATCACCAATAGCATTTGAATCTATTGTTGATAACACCTCTCCATCTTTTGTAAATGTGATTTCATCACCTACATTATAGAAGAAGCTACCATTATCATCTGTAATCCCTGAAACCCCAGAAGATGTTGTAAACTCTATTCCTGCTTGTGGCTCATTTCCTAAAGTTGCACTTAGTGTATCATCAGATATTCTTTCATCAAATTCAGATTCATCTATACCTGCATACTCTTGAAGCATCTCTTGAACGTGAACCATCGCTGCATCTTCACCTACATAATTTCCACCAATTGATTCAATTAAAGATTTAACTTCCTCTTCTGTTGCAGTTGTAAGATCTATTGTAACATCAGCAAGGGCATCTCTCATAGCTTGTGTAATAACAATATTATCACCACTATCTGCTGTATCAATAGATTGTAAAAATACTGCCATATTTTCAAGATACTCATCATTTAAATCTGTTCTATCTACATCTGCAATATCTTGTAAGAAAGTTTGACCAGAAGCTATATCTTCTGCTGTTGCAGTACCTAAAACTACTCCACCAACACTAAATGTTACAGAATCCCCTTCTCTAAAGTTGAAGTTACCATTTTCATCTGTATAACCTGTTACACCTGAAGAAGTTTCATAATATGCACCTTCAACGATACCATCAACTAAAGTTGCTACTAGTAAGTCATCAGCACTACTGTCTGTACTTTCAACAAAAGCATCACCAGAATCATTTAATACAAAAGTTTTGTCAGTAAACTCTATTGCTTCTATACTATCAACTGTAACGGCATAATGATTTAAAGACCATTGACTATAATCATTGTATCCAATTTTTTCAATATCAAATGTTCCGTCTCCATTAGCTGTAATTTCATATTTATAAGAACCACTATCTAATACATCATCAATAATTAACTTATCGTTTCCTTCTCCTCCATCAATAATATGACCTGTACCTAAATTATTTCCGACTTGTATTGGTGTATCAATTATATCATCTCCATCACCAGCATTAATAGTTTTATTATTTCCCGTTCCAATATTAATATAATCACTGTTTACTGTTCCATCTATATTTTCATTATCAGCCCAATAATCATAGTCACTTTGAATATAGTTTTGTGAGTCTGCAGCATCTATATTTATATTTACATTAAAGTTTGTTTCATCACCATCTTCATCTGAAGCTGTAACAATAAATGTTTCTGTAGTATCTTCAGTAAATAAATTTGCCTTAGCAGTATATGTATAGTTACCACTTGAGAAGTCAACATTTAATGTTGCACCATCAGGTGTTGTTATAGGCATATCACTTGCAGAATAATCAACGCCATCAATAGTTATTTTTACGATTGATATATCTCCATCTCCACCACTAACATTATCTAAAATATTCCCACTTACACTTTTTGAAATTGCTTCAGCAACTAATGTATCTGACATATCTACTTCATTTGTTATAATTGAGGCAACTTTACCATCAGTAACTTGAATAATATCTAAGTAAGAAGAACTTACATTTTCACCTATTCCATAAACACTTAGGTCAATATTATTATTTTCAATAAAAGATTTCCAGTTTTGAATTGCTGAATCACTATCAGAATTTACCCTCCACCAATTTTCTGTTGGATCACCATCAGATATAAATATACCCACATTCTTATCTGCAGGATGACCACTAAAATCAATATTATCTGTTGCAGTAATTGCTTCATAATAATCAGTACCATTTCCTGAAACATTATAATCATTTCCATCTTTTAATAAGTCTCCATTTTGATCCATTGAAAGACTTTCTAAGTAGGTGATTGCTTCATCTGAACTCATCCACCCAATGTTTGCTCCTGAACTTCCAAATAATGTTAAGTTTACATCAATTGAACCTTGTTCTTTATATGCTTCTATTGTATCAATTAATGAATTTTTTGCAATTTCAAATCTTGTTGTAGTTGATCCATCATCTAATGTAACAACTCCTCCATAATTTTCCATAGACATTGAACCTGAAGTATCTAGAGTAATTATAAGATTAGTTGATGTTGTATCAATTTCATTTAAACTTTCAAACTTGATTGACTGAGACTCATCTTCACTTGTTGGAACAAAGTTATCTGTTATTCCTGTAACATTAACTGTTACATTTGCAGTATCAGTTAAACTACCGTCACTAACAGTATAATCAAAAGTCACATTTTGATTTTCACCATCACTAAGATTTTGTAAATTTTCCCCAGGAGTAAACTCAATTTGTCCATTAACAACTTTTGCTGTACCAATAACTTCACCATTTTCAGAGATATTAACTGTTTGACCAGTACTTACATCTTGCCCTTGGATTTGAATAATTGATAGTTCATCTCCTTCTACATCAGTATCATTATCTAATACATCAATAGTAATTGCTGTATCTTCATTTGTTTCAAATGTTGAATCCACTGTATTTACAGTTATTTCATGTAATAAGAAATCAGAATTTGTTCCATATCCTGCAAATCGAATCTCATCAAATGCTTGTCCATCTGAAGTTTCATAACTATAAGGTCCATCAACTCTATCTGTACCACCCATTTTATACTGAGTGTCTATAAGAACACCATCTTTATAAAAGCCTATTTCTGCATTTTCTGATGATGCCATCCAAGCAAAAGAAACATCAACACTTTGAATATCATCTTTGAATTCTATTGCAATATACTCTTCACCACCAATTTCAGAAGAAGCTCCATTAGAAGCATCATCACCAGCTACACCAAAACCTTCAGGACTTGAATCTTTTCTTAATGCTAATTCTCCTTCAACTCCTTCACTATTATAAGCTTTTACGGTAAAAGCATCTGTATTTAGTACATTGTCTACATTTACCGTGTACGTAACTGATGAAATATTACCATCATCTACGGCTATAGGATTATCATTTGTTGGATCTACTATTACATTTACAGTTTCTGTATTTCCCTCTTCATTTGTATATGTAAAGCTATCTGTTCCATTGAAGTCTTCATTTGGTGTATATTTTACTGTTCCATCTTCATTAATTGTTACAGTTCCATTTGAACCTTGCGTAACTGAAACAACTGGTGATATATTACCTTCTTCATCTGTATCATTTGCTAGAACATCAATATTTATTGCAATATCTTCACTTGTAGTTGCATTATCTTCTACTACTACTGTTTCATCATTTACTGTTGTAACTGCTGGATCTAAGTTTTGTACTGTTTGGCTTGAACCATCTACTCCTGCACTTGTTGCTGTTACATTAAATGCTGGTAACTCTTGTCCAGAGTTAACTAAATTAGCTCCTGCTTCTGTAAGTGTAACTTCACCTGTTGTTTCATTAATTGCATAGTTTGTTGTATCTGAAATTGAGTATGTGATATCTCCACCATCTTCATCACTTGGTGCAGTTTTTACTGTTGTTACTGTATCTCCTGCAGATGTTGAATCTTCAGTGAAGTTATTAACTTCATTCATCTCAAATCCAGTCATAGCATCATTTACTGTTGTAACTGCTGGATCTAAGTTTTGTACTGTTTGGCTTGAACCATCTACTCCTGCACTTGTTGCTGTTACATTAAATGCTGGTAACTCTTGTCCAGAGTTAACTAAATTAGCTCC
>NZ_VANU01000008.1:0-39730 GCF_005771535.1 Arcobacter arenosus | reverse complement strand
GATATCTCCACCATCTTCATCACTTGGTGCAGTTTTTACTGTTGTTACTGTATCTCCTGCAGATGTTGAATCTTCAGTGAAGTTATTAACTTCATTCATCTCAAATCCAGTCATAGCATCATTTGTTCCAGATATATTTACTGTTACTGTTGATTCTGTACCATCTATACTTGATACTGTAAATGTTTCACTTAAAGTACTTCCTGTATTTAACTCATTAAATGCTGAATTTGCAGTAAAGTCCCAGTTTCCATTTTCATCTATTGTAAATGTTCCTTTTGAGCCTACTATTGTATTTGCTATAAAAGTATTATCAGCGTTATCTACATCTGTACTTGTTAATGTTCCACTTGTAGTTAGTGCTGTATCTGTTTCTATTAAGTTTGCTGTTGCACTACTAACAATTGCTGCATCATTAGTTCCTACTATATTAATTGTTAATGTTGTTTCTGTTGTAGCTCCATTATTATCTGTAACGGTTAATGGAACTTCAATATTTTGGATTTCACCTTCTGCTAAACTATCATAACTACTTGCATCAAACTCATATGTTCCATCTGGATTTAATGTTAATCCTGTTGGGATATTTCCATTTACTGCAACTGTTGCCGTTCCATCGGGATCAAAAAAATCAATTTGACCATTAATAATTGTATCTTCATTTAATTCGTTAACTTCGGCATTAGCAATTGGAGCTTGGTTATCATTATCTACTACAGGCTCATCTTCATTTTCAATATTATCTTCAAAAGTAATAGTACTTTGTGTTTGTGTAAATTCTGAATTATTTTCTTCTACTAATTCAGTGTTTTGAGTATTTAATTGTGTATCTAATTGCTCTGATTGAATATCAATTGTTGCATTATTTTGTTCTAAAGTAGAGTCTTCAATTTGAGGTTCGATTATATTTTCTTCTAAATCATTATTTATATAATCTAAACTTGCAAAATCACTTATCTGGGTTATTGAATCTTCAAATGTAACTTCATTGAAAAAACTTGAATCTAGATTGAAACTTACAGGACCAGTTACTTCTACAACTCTACCATCATCAAAAACTATATTAGCAAATTCACTAATTGTTAATAAACCACCGTGTTCTGATATAACATCTTTGTTTTTTAATATTTCTTGTGAAATACCATTATCCAATGAAACAAGACCTCTAATATCTGTAATTCTCGCAATTGCCATAATAAATCCTTTTACACAAATTATTATGACTATATTATAAAAATTATTATATCTTGTAAAGTATACTTTGGTATAAATTATTTTTTAAGAAAGGTTGGCTATAAATAGTCAACCTATTAATTATAGAGAAAAAGATTAAAATCTTATTTTTTATTATTTAACTTATTGATAATAACATCTTTTTTGCCATCTAAGACAATTTGCCCATCTTCAACAACAATAATTCTATCCACAAGTCTTAAAAGTGATGTCTTATGGGTAACTAAAATAACAGTTTTATTTTGTTGATAGTTTCTAATACTATTTATAAATCTATTTTCAGATGATGTATCCATAGAACTAGTTGGTTCATCAAATAATACAATTGGATATGGCAATAAAATTGACCTAGCGATAGCTATTGCTTGTTTTTGTCCACCAGAAAGGAAAGAACCCCTCTCTCCAACAGGCATATCAAAACCTTTTGGATGTTTATTAACAAAATCTAATACACCACTAATTTTAGCAGCTTCAAGGATTTTTTCATCATCAATATTTGGCGTTCTATAAACAATATTTTCTTTTACGGTACCATCAAAAAGTAAAACATCTTGAGATACATATGCTATATTTTTTCGAAGTTCTGATGGGTCTAATTGTTTTATATCAATATTATCAATTAAAATAGAACCTTCATTAGGGTGATATAAAGAAACAAGTAGTTTTTGAATTGTTGTTTTACCTGATCCTATTTTACCAATAATTGCAACTTTTTCTCCTGGTTCTACACTAAAAGAGATATTACTTAAAGTCTCTTTATCTGCATTTGGGTATGTAAAGTTTACATTTCTAAAATCAATTTTACCTTTGTATTCTGGCCTTGTTACAAACTTTTTACCTTGAGGATGTTCAACAGGTAAATTCATAATATCATTTAAGGCCTCATATGTAGTTTTTGTATGCTGAAATGTTGATAACAGTGATGAAACTTGTCCCATAGGTGAAATAGCCCTTGAAGAGATAATAATTGTTGCAATTAATCCCCCCATAGTAAGTTCATTATCAATAATAAGATATGTTCCCATTATAACAAGTGCAACAGTATTTAACTGAACTAAAAAAGAAGTTACTGTTGTAATTGAAGAAGATATCATTTTTGTATTAATACTTTTATCAGCAATTTTTGAAGTAGCTTCTTCCCATCTCCATTGAGAATATCCAGTTGCCCCTAAAGATTTAATTGTTTCAATCGAAGATAAACTTTCAATCAATACACCATTTTTATTTGAACCTGCATCATATGATTCTTTGATACTATTTGCTAATTTTATTTTTGAATAATATGTGTAGATTAAAATAATGATAATAATTGAAATAGGAACCATTACTAAAGCTCCACCAATAAAATAAATAGCAAGTAAAAAGATAAAAATAAATGGAACATCAATTAATAAAGCAATTGTTGAAGAGGTTAAAAATCCTCTAATACTCTCAAACTCTTTTAAGATATTTGCTAAAGAACCAACTGAATTTGGAACCGATGACATTTTTAGGTCTAAAACTTTTTCAAAAATAATTGAAGAAGCGATAATATCAGTTTTCTTGGCTGCAGTTTCTAAAAAATATGAACGTAAGAATTTTAATGCAATATCAATACCATAAATAAAAACAACCCCTATTGCAAATATCCAAAGGGTATCAACTGCATTATTAGGAATAACTCTATCATAAACATTCATTGTAAAAAGTGGTGTAGAAAGAACAAAAAGATTGATTAATAAAGAAGCAATAATTACATCCCTATAAACATTTCTTACAATCTTTACACTTCCCCATAACCAATGGCTTTCTTTTATTGATAAAGATGTTTTATCTTCTTTAAAATCAAGCTCTTTTTTAAGAAGTATAGCAAAGCCAAAATATCTTTTTTCTAATTCTTCAATTGGAACTAAACTTTCTACTTCAGCAGCTTCAGGGAAAATTACTTTTGCATTTTTATACTCATCATCAAAACCTAAAAGAATACAAGCTTCAAGTTCATCTTTATCTTTTTTATTATCTAATAACAAAATACAAGGTAATGTTAAAGGATTTATATCATATAACTTGGCTCTTAAAACCTTAGTTTTAAATCCTGCTTTTGAAGCAGCCCTTGAAAAAAGCGATTTAGAATTAGATTTTGAAAATAAAATAGGAGTATTTCTTCCCGCTTCAACAGGTAAACCTGCAATTAAAGACTCTTTTGAATAAGGTCTACCATTCATTTTACAATAAATTGTAAGGGTATCAAGAATTGAATTTTCTCGGTTGTACTCTTTTATAGAGTTAAAATCAATATTATCATTTTGTAGCATTTAAATTATATACTCCCAAGATTAGTAGAATAATTTTTATTATATTTATGGAATAAAGCTTGTTTAATTGAAACTTTTTCTACTCTTGGTCTATTTATTTTTAAACCGTTAGGTAAAGAAGCCATAGCTTTTAAAGCTTCCTCTTTAGAATCAAAAACTCCAAGCATAATTTTTTGTAATGGATTTTCATATCTAAATTTAAAAAAGAAACCATTATTTGATAATCCATATTTATCTAATAAGGCTTGAGCTTTTATTTCAGAATCTGAATATGCTAAATTTATAGTGTATTTATCTTTCGAAGCATTTAAAAACTTATCTTTAAAACTATTATATTGAAAGTTTTCTACTCTTTTTTCTAAATTTTTATTAGGAACTTTATTTGTAACTGGTTCAATAGTAGAAAAAGCAACTTTTTTAATTAAAGGCTTAATACTTGTAGTAGTTGCTTGTGCTGTATAAATATCTTGTTTAATTAATTCATTTTTACTATGATATTTATGATAAACTCTTTGTTTAATAGCAATTTTTTCTATAATAGGTTTATTTCTTTTTAGATTTTTATGAAGTTTTGATAAAGCTTTTTTAGCTTCTTGTTTTGAATCATAAATTCCCATTACAATTCTTTGTAAAGGATTTACCTCTCTAAAACTAAAGAAAAAAGCGTTGTCGTTCAACTCGTATCTATCCAATAATCTTTGAGCTTTTATTTCTGAATCAGAAATAGCAAGATTAATTGTATATTTATTTTTTGAAGCATTTAAAAACTTCTCTTTAAACTCATTTTCTATTGTATCTGTTATATTTTTTTCAAGATTTTTATTTAACTTTTCATAATTGATATTTTGGAAAGAAACTTTTTTTATTGGTTTTTCATATTTTTCTTTTGAAATCACTTTTTTATTTTTATTTAATACAGCTAATTTTTTTTGCTTATGTTTTTCATCTTTATCATATGAAAAGTCTAATTCTTTTTGCATATTTTGAACTAAATCACTAGTATTAACTTTATCTAAAGTTGGTAATTTATCTTCTAAGACATCACTTAAATTACCCATTGCACTTAGTATTTCATATTTTGCAATCATTAAATCATATGTATTTCTAATTAAATCTTTTTTAATATCTACATATTCTATATGAGTTTCTAAAAGAGTGTTTAAATCTTTAAGTCCTAAATCAAACTCTTTATTTGTAGCATCTAAAACATCTTTTTTTACTATTAAATATTGTTTTAGACTCTCTTGTTTTTCATTATTTAAGTTATAGGCATTCCAAGCAAGTCTTAAATCCGTTTTTACTTGGTATTCGCTTTTTTTAACTAATAGTTCTTTATCTTTTATATTTTGTAAAGCTTTTTTATCTTTAAGGGTGTCTTTACCACCATTAAATAAATTGTATGAAACTTCAAATCCAACCTTATATTCATTGTATTCTTCGTCACTTTCTTTAAATAAGGCATTATTAATGTTATAAGATCCTACAAAATCTAAATTTGGATAAAAATCTTTTTTATCCCTTTGTTGTTCAAATTTTGCAACAAAAACATTTGCTTTTGAAACATTAATTGATGGATTCTCGTTATAAGCTATTTCTAAAGCTTCTTTTACATTTTTTGGTAATTCTATATTTAAATTTGGTTTTTCAAGTTCACTACTATCAAAATCACTTTGAACATACAATTTTAAGTTTTCAATTGCTTCTTTAAAATTTATTTTTTGAATATCTAAATTAACTTGAGTTTCAGCCATATTAGCTTTTACCTCGTCAAACTCTAGTTTTGTTCCATATCCAACATTAACTTTTTTATAAACTTTATCAAATATATCTTTGCTAATTTGTAAGCTTTCTTTACTAAGATTTAGTAAATCTTTTTCCCTTAAAGTATTTACATAAGCAATTGCATAATTTAGTGCAATATTATTTTGAGTCTCTTTTAAGTAATAAACAGCAGATTTAAATTTTTGTTCTTGAAGCTTTTTTTCATAAGAAGATTCAAAACCGTCAAATATAGGTTGAGTAAATTTCAATTCATAGTTGTCAGATTTTGTTAAAGGTTCATTATCAGGAGTAAGTTTTCCTTGTGTTAAGTTACTAGCTTCAACTTTCGCAGAAAAATCTACTGAAGGGTACAATAAAGAATCAGCAATTTTTTTATCAATATTTATATTATTTAAATTGTTTTTATTGATTTTAAAATCCATATCATTTTCTAAAGCTAATGGAAAACCATCTTTTATAGAAAATCCAAAAAGAGAAGAAACCATTAAAAATTGAAAAATAATAAAACTTTTTATTCTTATGTTCATTATATTCTCCCTACATTCTTAAGAATTGATGTATATATTACCAAAGTTTTATAAAAATTTTTATAAAATAATAACTAATTTAAATCATTTCTTAGATTTTATCTAATATTAAGGTTACAAGTGGAAGAAAAAAAAGATTTTGACGACCAGTTGAAAAGAAGTTTTACTTTTCAAAACAGAGAATTGTTAGATAACTATGTGATTTTGGCACTTACAGATATTGATGGAATAATCAAACATGTAAGTACAAGTCTTTGTAATGTGTTTAAATATAAACCATCTGAACTAATTAATAAACCCTATTCAATATTGATTAAGAAAGATTCAATCATAAACTTTGATAATCAATTTAATGAGGCAAAAAGTTTAAAGACCACTTGGAAAGGTGAGATTAAACATAGTTCTCACACTGACTCATTAATTTGGACAGATACCATTATAACACCATTATTTAATGATGAAAAAAAACATATTGGTTTTATTATCACAAGTAATGATATAACAAAAGAAAAAACACTTAAAAAAGTTAATGAAGAAAACCTTTTAAAAAAGAAACATGATAAATCTACGTTAGAATTTATGCCATCATTTTCTTCAGCAATATTACTTAGAACATCAAGTGGATTGCATAAGGTTTTATGGCTTATATCTTTTACAATCTTATTTTTATTAACTTGGTCATATTTTTCTGAGATTGATGATATTGTAAAAACAAATGGAAAAGTTATTACAAGTACAAATATTCAAACAATTTCATCCCTTGATGGTGGAATATTAAAAGAAAGTTTTGTAAAAGAGGGTAATAAAGTAAAAAAAGATGAAATCCTTTTCAAACTTTCAGATGTAAATTACAAAAGTGAAATTGAAAAAAATAAATATAATATGTATACATTCATTGCAAAAGCTCAAAGATTAAAAGCACAAGCTGAAAATACTGAAATTAAAAAAGATGAAGAAGTTGTAAAATATGACCCAGAAATAATGGAAAATGAAATACAACTATTTAAAATAAATGAGAAAAAATTTCAATCTTCAATAAGTGTACTAAAAGAGCAATTATCACAAAGAAAAAATGATTTAAATGATGCATATAAAAATCTAAAAATCACTAAAGATAATTATAACTTAATACAAAAAGAGATGAAAATAAAACTACCTTTAGTTGAAGATAGAATCATCTCAAAGGTTGAATTACTTGACTTACAAAGAAAGAAAAATGATGTCGAAGCTGAATTAAAAAGCTTAAAAGGTTCAATACCTACTTTAAAATCATCAATTAAAGAGATTGAAAGAAGTATTGATGAAACAACAGAAGATTATAGATCAAAAGCAAAAGATGAACTTTTAGTTGTATATAATGACTTAAAAACTGTAAAAGAAGATTTAAAGTTTTTAGAAGAAAAATTAACTGAAACAATTATAAAATCTCCAAACGATGGAGTTATAAAAAAGATTAATGTTAAAACAAAAGGGGAAGCAGTTTCTCCTGGTGTTGTAATGGCTCAAATTGTCCCTGACTCGAAATATATGTTAGCAGAAATAAAAGTTGACCCAGCTGATATAGGTTTTTTATATGAAGGGCAAAAAGTTAGAATAAAACTAAGACCTTATGATTTTTCTTTATATGGTGCTGTTGAGGGTGAAATATCTTATATCTCTGCTGATACTTTAGTTGATGAAAAAGACCCAGAAAAAGAGAGTTATATTGTACATATAAAAGCAGATACAAAATTTCTAAACAATAATAAAAAACTTGAAATTAAACCAGGTATGACTGTAGATGCAGATATACTAATTGGTAAGAAAACAATTTTAAGCTACATTTTAAAACCAATTGTAAGGTCACTTGACATATGAAAATAATAGCACTTACTAAACAAGATTTCTTAATAAATGAATTAAAGAAATCATCAGAATTTGAAATTATTCAAATTGGAGAATATGAAGAGTTTTATAATCTAAATATTTCAGAAGAGAGTATTTTATTTTTACAACATTTAGATAGTGATGATTCAGATAAAATATTTCAAGAATTATCTGATAATTATAATTGTAAATTTATAGCTATAAGAAATGCAACAAATAATATTGAAGGTTGTACACTACTAAAAAAAGGTTTTAAATCATATATTCACTCTTTAAGTAATATCTCTATAATAGAAAGTGTAATTGAAACTGTAAAAAATGGAAATACTTGGGTTTATCCTGAGTTAATGCAGTTTTTAATAAATTCAATTCCTTTGAATGGAAACAATGAGAATAAACTTTTTGAAGATTTAAAAGTGAAAGAATTAGAAGTTTTAGAACTAGTAGCCCAAGGCTTAACTAATAGTAAAATTGCAAATACCCTTGACATTGCAGAAGTTACAGTAAAAAAACATATTAGTTCATTGTTTAAAAAATTAAAAGTAAAGGATAGATTGGCTTTAGCGTTAGTTTATAAAAATAATATAAATTAGTTTATCTAATCTTTTTTTTCTTTATTTTAGATAGTTTATAAATTGTTGAAGCGGTTGTTTCATTAAAATTATCTTTTGAATAAACAATAACATCACTTTTTTCTTTTGCAAATATCTCATCAAAATTTTTTCCAGTTAGATTTGCAGAAGTTGAATATAAAGACTTAAATTTCTTAATAAAATTATAAAAATCACTATCTTGAAAAATCACTCTATATGAATTGCCATTGGGATAAATAAAAGTTGTTTTTTTAGAGTGTCTAACTCTTTTTTTATGCTCTTTAGGAACTCTTGTAAAACTATTTAAAGTCTTAAAAGAATCTACTGTTTGAAGCATTTTTTGAGAATTTGGTCTTTGTTTTATTCCTGAAAGTTTCTCATCACTAGATGATGAGAAACCTACAGTTGTGTCAGTTTGAACTAAATATACTTTTTCTGATGATTTAGTCATTTAAAAATTCTTGGATAGATTTAACACCTACACCATCTTTTTGTTTCAACACTTTCATAGCTTCAACACAAGCTAAAGCTGCAGCTGCTGTAGTAACATAAGGAATATTCTCTTTTAGTACCACTCTTCTAATATCTTGTCCATCAGATTTTGAAGAACCTTTTCCATCAGAAGTATTAAATGCTAATGCAATTTCACCATTTGTAATACTATCAGTAATATTTGGTCTACCTTCGCTAATTTTAAGTACTTTTTCACACTCAATTCCAGCTTCAGAAATAACTTTATGTGTTCCACCTGTTGCAACAACTGTAAAACCTTCATTGATTAAATCAGATGCTAATTTTGGTGCAAACTCTTTGTCTAAGTCACATAAAGAGATAAATACTTTACCTTCAGTTGGTAAGTGATTTTTTGCCGCACTTTGTGCTTTTGCATAAGACTCTCCAAAGTTATCAGAAATCCCCATAACTTCTCCAGTTGATTTCATCTCTGGAGTTAAGATTGGGTCTGAACCACTAAGTTTATTAAATGGGAATACAGCTTCTTTAACTGCAACATGGTCTTTTAAGATTGGTTTTAATACACCATTATCTTCCCATACTAAATCAGCGTTATAGTTATCAAGTGCAGATCTTAAGCTTTCACCCCACATAACTCTAGTTGCAACTTTTGCAAGTGGCATACCTGTTGCTTTACTTACAAATGGAACTGTTCTAGATGCTCTTGGGTTTACTTCGATTAGATAAATTTGCCCTTTATGAATAGCATATTGAGTATTCATAAGTCCAACAACACCAAGACCTAATGCCATAGCTTTTGTTTTAGATTCTAATTCTTTAATTAACTCTTGGTCAATTGAGATTGGAGGTAAAGAACAAGCAGAGTCACCTGAGTGAACACCAGCTTCCTCAATATGTTGCATAATTCCACCAATATATACTTCTTTTCCATCACAAATACAATCAACATCAAGCTCAATTGCTCTATCTAAGAATTTATCAATTAAAACTGGTGCATCATTTGATACAGATACTGCTTCATCCATATATTGTTTTAACTCATCAGTCGAGTAAACAATTTTCATACCTCTACCACCAAGAACAAATGATGGTCTAACTAATACTGGATATCCAATTCTTTCAGCAATTTCTATTGCTTCATTTACTTCTACAGCTGTACCATTGTCTGGTTGTAATAATCCTGCTTTTTCAACAAAAGTAGAGAATTTTTCTCTATCTTCAGCTAAATCAATAACTTCTGCCGTTGTACCAATAATCTTTCCACCTGCATCATGGATAGCATTTGCAAGTTTTAATGGAGTTTGTCCACCAAAGTGAACAATAATTCCATCTGGTTGCTCAGTTTCTATTACAGATCTTACGTGTTCGAAATCAATTGGTTCAAAATATAAAATATCTGACGTATCATAATCTGTTGAAACTGTTTCAGGGTTACAGTTATACATGATTGTTTTTACACCAATTTCATTTAATGCAAATGAGGCATGTACACAACAATAATCGAACTCAATACCTTGTCCAATTCTGTTTGGTCCACCACCAATAATTAATACTTTCTTATCATCATCTTTTTTCTCAACTTTTGGTAACTTTGTAATATTTGTAGTTGAATAAAGGTACGGAGTTAAAGCTTTAAACTCAGCAGCACAAGTATCAACTTCATTGTACTCAAACTCTACATCTAAAGCTTTTCTAGCACGATAAACATCCTCTTCTGATTTACCAATTAAATTAGCAATCATCTTGTCAGAGAAACCATTTGTTTTAGCATTTCTCATTTTAATTTCATCACTAAGGATTGATTCATCAATTGATTGCTCAATATTGTAGATTTCTCTAAATTTAGCTAAGAACCATGGGTCAATAGCACATAATTCAAAAATCTCTTCATTTGTAAGACCTTTTCTATATGCTTCCATTAAATATCTTAATCTATCTGCATTTGGTCTTCTAATTTCTGCTTTGATTTTTTCTAAATCATCACAAATTGGGTCAAATCCAACTATTCCAGTTTCCATTGAACAAAGTGCTTTTTGAATAGATTCATTAAATGTTCTACCAATAGCCATAACTTCACCAACTGATTTCATACCTGTTGTAAGTGTTGAGTCAGCTTTAGGGAATTTTTCAAAAGTAAATCTTGGAACTTTTGTAACGATATAATCAATTACTGGCTCAAATGATGCTGCTGTTCCTGTAATATCGTTTTCAATCTCATCTAATGTAAATCCAACGGCAAGTAGTGTAGCAACTTTTGCAATAGGATAACCTGTTGCTTTAGAAGCAAGTGCTGATGATCTTGAAACTCTTGGATTCATTTCAATTACAATCATTCTTCCTGTTTTTGGACAAATTGAGAACTGAACATTTGAACCACCTGTATCAACTCCAATCTCTCTTAAAATAGCAAATGATGCATTTCTCATATTTTGATACTCTTTATCTGTAAGAGTAAGTGCAGGTGCAATTGTTACAGAGTCACCTGTATGTACACCCATTGGGTCAAGGTTTTCAATTGAACATACAATAATACAGTTATCTTTTCTATCTCTGATAACTTCCATTTCGTATTCTTTCCAACCAAGCATAGATTCCATGATTTCAATTTCATTAATTGGAGATGCTTCAAGACCAGCTTCTGCTAGTAATTTAAACTCATCCATATTGTATGCAACACCAGAACCACCACCTGCAAGTGTAAATGATGCCCTAGAGATTACTGGGAAACCTATTTCTTTAGCAACTTTAATTGCTTCTTCTAAAGTATAAGCATTTGCACTTTTTGGTAAATCCATACCAATCTTAATCATAGCTTCATTAAATAGGTGTCTATCTTCACCTTTTTTAATTGCTTCAGGATTTGCACCTAGGAAATGAATCCCATCTAGCATCCCTTTGTCGTACATCGAAGTTGCAACATTAAGTGCAGTTTGACCACCCATTGTTGGTAAAATAGCATCGATATTTTCTTTTTCAATTATTTTTGCAACAACCTCTTCTGTAATAGGCTCAATATAAGTCTTATCTGCAAATTCAGGGTCAGTCATAATAGTAGCTGGATTTGAATTGATTAAAACAACTCTATATCCTAACTCTTTAAGCGTTTTCGTTGCTTGAGTACCAGAGTAATCAAATTCACAAGCTTGTCCAATAACAATTGGTCCTGAACCGATAAGTAAAATAGATTTTATGTCTTCTCGTTTTGGCATTTATAGTTCCCCGTAATAGTTTCAATTATATAGTTAAAAATCTGGATATTATAGTAAAAAAGTACTTAAAAAAGGGTTAGAGATTAGTAGTTTTGTTTAAAGCTTATACAAGTGTCTATTGACACTCGTATTTAATTTTTTGGAAGATTGAATTTTTGGTTTTGTAATACACCCTCAGAATCAAATGAAAGGTAATATAAAATATCTTTTTTTACAGGAAGCCCAGCAAGATGTCTAATTGCTAAATTTGCTTGTAAAGATGCTATATGCATAACAATAGGACAAGCAATTCCATTTGGTTTTCTATCATTTATTTGAAATACAGCTTCATAAGATGCTTCTTCAAAAAAACATACTTGTCCATGAAACTCCTCAACACTTCCATAAATCCATGGTTGTTTTTTGTTTAAACAATACTCATTTATAGCAGCTCTTGTTGGTAAGTTATCAGTTGCATCTATAATCAAATCAAATTCTAAATCTCTTGTGGCAAACTCTTCAAAACCTTCTTTATATGCAGTTACTTTTGTATAAGGACATCTTGATTCAACAAGCTCTTTTAAAACTTCACATTTTGCTTTACCATCATCACCAACTTTAAAACCAATTTGTCTATGAATATTGTGAACTCCAACCTCATCAAAATCAACAAAAGCAAACTCTCCAATACCAGAAGCACCAAGTGCAATACCTAAACTACACCCTAGTCCACCACTTCCTATAATAGCTACTTTTTTATTTTGAAGGGAATCTTGTGTTTCCTCACCCCAAAGTTTTATTTGTCTGTTGAAAAACTCATGAATCTCACTCATGCATAATCCTTAGTAAATTAGTTGTATATTTTTTATATCTATGTTTATAATGATAGCAGATTTAGTTTAAAATAGTTTGACTTTTGTCAAGATTTAATGTTGAGTAAATTAATAGATATTATCTTAATTTTTTAATATCCTCTTCCAATTCTTTAAAACTCTCACTCATTTGCAATTTTTTTTGCTGTTGCTTATATTTTTTATACTCTAGTTCACTTTTTTCTTTTGCTATGTGGTGAGATATATTTCCAGCATTTTTCAAAAGTTCTCTTCCATTCATAGATAAAATTAAATCAAGTCTTTCAATCCAATCTTTCATATACATAGGTGTTTGTTGATTTGCCATCGTTTCTGCGAAAGCTAAGTATTGTTCTACTAAAAGTCCTAGAAGTTTTATTTCATCTTCATTTAGATAGTTTTTTGCAATACTTACATCTTTTTTAGTGATGTTTATATTCTCACCATCATATGAGTTCATACCTAAAAGTGGTTTTGTCATATCGACACGATTATGTACAAGTTCGGCAGCTGTTTGAGATGCTACAGCCCATAAAAGTTTATTTTGAACTATTTTAAAAAACTCTATTGTTTTTTTATCCTTTGGGTCATAATCTATACTTGTCATATAGATATCTTTGATTTTTTGATAAAAAAATTTCTCACTAAGTCGTATCTCTCTAAGTCTGTTTTGAAGCTCATCAAAATATGACATTTGATTGCCATTTTTAAATCTATCATCATCTAGCACAAAACCTTTTCTGATGTACTCTTTTAGCTTTTGATTTGCCCAGATTCTAAACTTTGTACCAGTGTTTGAACGAACCCTAAAACCTAAGGCTATTATCATATCTAGATTATAATGTTCAATATCTCTTGAAACTTCTCGTGAGCCTTCAATTTGAACTGTTCGGTAATACCGAACAGTTGAATCTCTATCTAACTCCCCATCTTCAAAGATAGCTTTTATATGCTCACTTATGGTTGACTTTGCTTTTCCATATAGTTCACATATTTGAGCTTGATTTAGCCATATGCTTTCATCTTCAAATCTTACATCAACTTTGATATTTCCATTCTGGTTTTCATAGATTAGGATATTTTGATTTTCCATAGTTTTACTTTTTTATTTTATGATATCATGATGATTTAAATTTTTATAAAAATATTTCATAATGTAATACTTTTAATTGTACTCTGGCTTTGGTTGGGCTACTAAATCTGATTCATAAAGCTCTGATAAATAATCACTATTGTTTGTTGTCTCATAAACAAATCTTTCATCACCCAATTCAGCTAAATGATATATGTGTTCAAAAACTATCTCTTTTTTCTCTCTAAAAATTTTTACATCATAAGACTCTGGTAACTCTTCATCTAATACTTGTCCTATTGTGTGTTCTACTTCACTTTGCTTTTGTCTCTCTTTATACCAATTATAAACAAATAGTTCTCTCTTTTTATCACTTAAAATCTTTAATAAATTTTTAGCTGTCTTTTTTACTTTACTTATCTCATCTTTTGTAAGTTTATCTTTTTTGAGTAAATCAAATATTTCAAGCTCTTCTTCACTACTAAAGCCTTCTTTTATATATCTTTTTTCCTCTTCATTTAGTTTTTCTATCTGTTTTAATAGAGTCTCATAAGCTTCTTCTACTTCTACACTTCCGTTATTGTATTCATCAATTATTTTTTCAAAATCTTCTAAAAAGTTTCCTCTTGTTTTATTTCTTGCTGTCATCTGTTTTAGTTTTATTTCCATAAACTCTTTTAAGTCTGTAAACTCAATACTTTTGTGAGCTTTTTTAGGAAACTCTTTTCGTAACTTTTCAAAATCTATTTCACCTAAATTTATCTGCCTATAATCTGTTATAGTAATTTTTGTATCATCTTCTAAATCTTTGTTTCCTAATACACTTCTATCTAAAAGTTCATCAATTTCTTGTCTTGCTTTATTTATCTCTTCATCTCTATCAAGCTTTCTATTTACAATCTCTTTTAAATATGTAAACAGATCTCTTTCTTGTTTTATATCGGGATAATTGTATATTTCAGGTTTTGCCGAGTCATAAAGCGAAACAATTGTATTAACAAAAAGATTAAACTCTTTTCTTCTATCATTACTTTTAAGTATAATATCTGCATAGTCTTTGAAAAGTTCTATCTCTTTAAACCCTTTCTCACCTATCGCATGTATTTTATCTACATCGATATCAAACTCTTTTAGATAACTTTTACATTTATTTATAGACTCTTGTAAAAGTTCTATTAACATACCAAACTCTTTTACTGGCAAATTGGTTTCATCTTCACTACTTGTATTTCCCTCAGCATAATCACTAAGTGCTTTTTTTAGATTTCTAAATACTCCAAAGTAGTCGATTATCATTCCATTTTTCTTTGCTTCATAAACTCTATTTGCTCTTGCTATTGTTTGCATTAGAGTATGATTTTTCATAGGTTTATCTAAATAGAGAGTTGAAACACTAGGTGCATCAAAACCTGTCATCCACATAGCAGTCACAAAAACTATTCTGTAAGGATTATTTGCATCTTTAAAATAGTCCTCTATATCTCTACCATCTTCGTCAGCATTGTTCATAAGTTTTCTATGTGGAACAATATCAAGACCCTGTGCAGCAAACTTTTCTCTCTCTTGTTTTTCTGTTCCTTCTTGAGATATTACTACTGCCATTTTTGTTTCATTTATAAAGTCAAGCTTTCTCTGTATTAGCTCTTTTTCTTCCCCTTTAGCTTTCTTTTTTGCTCTTATGAGCTCTTTTGTTTCCTCTTTTAGTGCTAGTTGTACTTTGTCATACATTTTTACAGCTGTAAACTTATCAATAGAGATAACCATAGCTTTCATTGGTTTTCTTTTGCCTTCATCATCTCTTACATCAAGTCTTTGTGGGAAGTGTTTTACTATATGTTTTGCTATTTCATCAAGTCTATCATCTCTTTTTACTGCTTGAAAAAGGGTTGTGTATTCACTGTTTAGATTATCAAGTTGCTCTTCATTTAAATCATATTGATTTAAAATCTCCATTGCTTCATCGCTTAAATCTTCATTTTCTAAAACCACACTTGGAACACTTTTTCTATAATACAAAGGAACTGTTGCTCCATCTTCTATACTTTGGGCAAAGTTATACTCTGATACATAGTTTCCAAACCATTGTTCGGTTAAGCCATTTTGTAAAATAGGTGTTCCAGTAAAAGCTATAAACTTAGCGTTTGGCAATGCTATTTTCATATTTTCACCTAATGATTTATATTGACTTCTGTGTGCTTCATCTACTATGACTATCCAATCATCTCTGTCAGATTTCTTCTTATATACTTTTCCCTTATCCAGTCCAAAATTAAATATAGTAGAAAAATAAAAACTTTTATTTTGACTGAGTGCCTCTTCTAGTTGAGCCCTACTTTTGTTTCCTTTGGCTCTGTATTCATTGTTTTTCATATTTTGATTGGTTGATAGATTTAAGGTTTGTGTATCAACAAAGTTTTTAAAGATTTGGTCATCCAAATCATTTCTATCTGTAATAATCAAAAACGACCAGTTACCCTCAACTTTTCTATTTATTTTTTTAGAGAAAAAAATCATAGAGTATGATTTTCCACTTCCTTGGGTATGCCAAAATACCCCAAGTTTTGTATCGTTGCTATTTTTTAGATTTTCTATTGCTCTATTTACACCTAAAAACTGATGGTTTTTTGCGATAATCTTTGTTCTTTTTCTATGATATAAAACAAAGTTTTCAAAATAGTCTATCAAGTTTGTTTTACTGCATAATCCTTCACAAAGTGTTTGTAAAGATAGTCTTGGTTTTTCATGGATACTTTTGTTTTCAAGTTCTAAAAGTGTGTCTTGAGTTTTATCTTCTACATTATCTTTTAGTTTTGTCCAAGAAAAGAAATGTTCCCAAGGGGCATTAAAACTTCCAACTCTTGTTTGATAACCATTTGAGATACCTACAAAAAGATTATAATAAAAAAGTTGAGGAATATCCTCTCTATAGTCTTGAAGATTTTTGTCATATCCTGTTTTTACTTTAATATCAGGTCTTTTAAGTTCTATCATAACTAAGGGCAAACCATTTACATATAGAAGTATATCGGGTCTTCTTTTTCCTGTGGAGCTTAGTTTTTCAATAGTTAGTTGAGATACGACTAAAAACTCATTATGAATGCTATCTTTATCAAAGCCAATAAACTTAATCTGAACGGGTTCATCTTTTCCCTCATCATTTTTGTATGTGGTATAATATCCATCTTTTAAAAGCTCATAAACCTCACTATTGGCTTCTATCTCACTTTGACTTACTCTTGATTTGCTTAGTTGTTCAATGGCATCATACATACACTCTTTTGGGATATTTGGGTTTAATTTTTCTATGGCTTTAAAAACTCTTTTTTTTAGCACTACTTCTTTTAGAGAGTCTCTTCCTATAAGTTCATCTTTCCAAGCATTGATATGCTCATCATATTTTAGATTTTCTAAGAAAAATTTTATATCTGCATCTTCTATATGACTTTCATTTATATATGCCATTTTAAACCTTTTATTTTAAATCTTCAAGTAAAATACTTCTCTCTCTTAACAACTCTTGTTTAAGCTCTTCTTCACTTGGTAAATATGGTAGATATTTTGAACTAAATAGTTGTTTGCTATCATTTAACACTGAATACTTCGCTACTGCTTGTGATTTTTCACTACAAAGTATAAGTCCTATGGTAGGATTATCATCTTCACTTTTTTCAAACTTGTCATAAATACGAACATAAGTATCCATTTGCCCCACATCTTGATGAGTTAATTTTCCAAGCTTCAAATCTATAAGTAAAAAACACTTCAATTTATAGTTATAAAATACTAAATCGATATAAAAATCTTGCTCTTCTACACTTAGTCTTTTTTGTCTTGATACAAAAGCAAAACCACGACCAAGTTCTAGTAAAAACTTTTGAAGATTATCTATCAAAGCTTGTTCAATGTCTGTTTCTAATAAAGATTGACTTGGAAGATTTAAAAAGTCAAAGATATAAGGGTCTCTTAAAACATCTTTAGCAGTTAGTTGTAACTCTTTTGTCTTTTCTTTTGCTTCATTTTCTACTGGTATTTTTTCTTTACTTGAAATAAGTCTTTCATAATATAGACTGCTTATTTGTCTATCTAAAGCTCTTGCACTCCAATTGTTTGCAATGCTCTCTTGCATATACCATTGTCTAACTTCATCTTTTTCTATTCTAAAAAGTGTTCTATAGTGTGTCCAGCTTAATTTGGTACTCACTGCGTTCCAATTTGGATAAATGGTATAAAACTGCCTCATATTTCGTAAGTTTCTTGTATCAAACCCTTTTCCAAACTCTGTTGTAAGCTTATCAGATATAAACTCTAACTGCTTTTTTCCATACGCGGCTCTTTGTTCTCCTGCTTGTTCATCTTCAACTATAATACGACCTATATTCCAATAGGTTTGAACCATGGCACTATTTACTGTTTGGGCAAGGTTTTGCCTTGAGAGAATAAGTAAATTTCTGATATCTTCTATGATTTTAGTATTTAATATATCACTTGCCATGGCTTTTCCTTTAGTTTATATCAATCTTTTCAATATCTAATTTTCCACTTAGTAGTCTAGGTAGTAGTAAATCTCTTGTTTGTTTTAGGGTTTGGTTTTTACCTCTCAATAAATCAATTTCTTTATATAAATTTTCAGTAAAAGAGTTAAATTCATTTGCAATTTTTTTAGTAGGTAAAAGCACTTTTTCTTTTTTTAAAAACTTTAAATGTTTTATTTGAAAAAATTTTAGTACAATTAATTGGAACACCCATATCTTCAACTCTATTTAAATATTTTTAATTTTTTATCAGTACAATTAATTTTTAACTCATTTAGTACAATTAAATTAACTATATCATATTAAAAATAATTAAAAACTTTTTTATATAAATTTCAATTTTTAAAATGTTAAAATTACTAAATATCAAAATAAAAGGATTCAATTTATGAATAAAAATACTTTTAACGAAGTTAATTTCAGTAAATTTTTAAAAGGACTAAAAGTTGATAAAATAAATGAACAAGATGGTGGTGGATTTTTAGCTTATTTTGATTCTCAAAAATCAATTTTGGGAGATGTGAAACACAACTAGAAGCAGTTTTAGATTTATTAAATGCTTATAGATGTGTTGTTGAAGTATCAGTTTGAGTTTCTACTTAATAATTCATTTTTTTCTATTGATAAATCAACGAACATTTTTTTAAGTTGTTTATTCTCATATTCTAATGTATCTATAATATCAAAGTATTTTAAAACAGTAGAATATTTTTTCTTCCAACTATAATATGTGTCTTTTGAAATTTCATAATCCTTACAAGTTTTTAACACAGGTGAACCTGAATGAATCTTTTTTAAAATTGTAATTATCTGATTTTCATTATATTTACTTTGTCTCATTTTGTAACCCACCATAGTAGTTTGATATGGAATTTTAATATATGTACACTTAATCAAAAATATTACTATAGTAGGTTAGTGTGATTGAGTTTAATTTTTCTAAAGATGAAATAGATGATTTTTATATACAAGTTGGCAAAAAAGTAAAACAACTTAGAGAATTAAATAATATGACTCAACTAGAATTATCATATGCTATGGGATATAAATCTGTTAGTTTGGTATCTGCTGCTGAATTATACAAAAATAAAAAACACTTCAATCTGGAACATATTTATAAAATGTCAAAGATTTTTAATATAGAAATATCTGATTTTTTACAAACAAAGATCTAATGTAGAAGTATAATTTTAAATTGACTTTGTTAAAAAGTTAATATTTTTATTCTTTACTAATAATATATAATTTATAATGTAATTATAAAATTAGCTATATAATTCTCTATGATTTCGTAAATATTTAATTTGATGGATAGAAAACTTATTAGTTATAGGAAAAAGATAAAAATTGAGTATACACCATTATAAAAGTGATATCATAGGTGGTATCATTTCTGCTTTAGTTTCTTTACCATTAGCTCTTGCTTGTGGATTACTATTGTTTAGTGGTTTTCCAGAACTTCAACAATTTGGTATTAATGCAGCATTTTATACAGCAATCATTGGAACACTAGTAACACTTTTTATTAGTAATCATTCTTTACAAATAGGTGGACCTCTTGTAGTTACAGCACTAATTTTATCAGACTTTTTAATTTCAGTTTCTAGTAAAATCCAAGTTTTAAATCCAGATATATTAACATTAATATTTAGCTTGATGTTTGTTTGTGTAATAGTCACTGGTTTGATTCAACTCATCTTTGCATATTTTAAAATCGGGAATTTAATTAAATTTTTACCATCTTCGGTTACAAAAGGTATTAGTACCACTATTGGAATAATCATTATTGTAAAACAACTTCCTATTGTATTTAATGTAGAAAGTAAAAATATTTCTGAAACAGCACTCTTGATATTTATTACAGTTATTATGTTAAGTTTACTACTACTGAAAAATTTTAATTCAATAAAAGAGTTAGTGAATAAAAGACTTCCTTTCAATATATTTGTTTATCTGCCAATAATTGTGCCAATTTTAGGAGGAATAATATTTTTTCTATTCAGTTCAAATTCTAATTTAATGCTTGGTAATGTTAAAGTTGAATTACCTAATTTGAATTATAACTATGAATCTTTTTTGCAATCTTTAACTTTAATAAAAGCTTTTCTACCCGAGATATTTCTTACATCATTTGCAATAGCTTTAATGTCATCATTAAGTTCATTATTAAGTGTAAACCTTCTAAATAATAAACCTGAAATAAAATCAAGTAAAAATAATACTTCATATGAATTGTATGGTCAAGGTCTAGGAAATATTTTATCAGGTTTATTTGGTGGAATGCCAAGTGCAGGAACTGAAGCTAGATCTTTAGTTAATTTTGAAGCAGGTGGTAGAACCAGATTAAGTGTAGTTGTTAATGTAATTACAATTTTTTTATTTATATTTATTTTTAATGATTACTTAACATATATTCCGGTGATAATACTTTCTACTATGTTAATTTTTACTGGAATTGTTATGTCTATGCCAACATTTTTTATGGTTAAAAAGCTTTATAAGAATTGCTCTAATAATACTAAAAAACAAAATTGTATTAAAGATGTATTTTACTCATTTATGATAATTCTTGTTATGTTAATAACTGCCTTTATTTCAGATATTACAATTGCAATTGTGTTTGGATTTGCATTTGCCTCTTTACTTTTTATCTATGAAACAATGAAAAACTCTAACTTTAATATTTTAAATAGAACAATGATTCAATCAAAAAGAGAAAGAACTACAAAAGCTAGAGAATTCTTACAAAAAAATGGTAAAGAAATTTCGATTATTGAACTTGATGGTTCAATCTTTTTTGGTACTGCTGATATTCTTAGAAAAACAATAAATAGCATTGATTCAAAATATATAATCTTAGATTTTAAAAAAGTTACTGAAATTGATATAACAGGGGCTGATATCATAAAGCAAGTTATTGATGAGAATAAAATAGATTCAAAAAAAAGTTTTATTTTTAGTCATATTAGATTTGGTGATGATACATATGAAGCATTGTGTTCAGCAGATATTATTATGCCAGAAGTTGAGAATTGGTACGAATATACCGATTTAGCATTAGAATTTGCAGAGAATAGACTTCTAAAAGAGAATGATATTGTTGAGAGTAAATACAATCAAATTATTGATTTAGATTCTATGAGTGTAGCAAGAAATCTTAATAAAGATGAACAAAAGATTTTATTAGGTTACTTGGATGAAAAAAAATTTTCAAAAGATGAATACCTCTATAAAGAAAATGATGAATCAGATTGTATATATTTTTTACGAAATGGAAGTGTAACAGTTTGGGATGAACACGAAGAGTATTTTTATGAAAACTCAACTACTTCTAAAACTAGAAGAGTCACATATTCTGCTGGTGTAGTTGTAGGACAAATGGCATTCTTTGAAGAAAAAAAACAAAGTGTTGAAGCAGTTGCTGATTGTGATATTTCTACATATGTCTTAACAAGAGTAAAATTTGATAAGTTACTGAAAGAATATCCTTTAGTAGCTCAAGATTTATTACTAGAATTTTGTAAGCACTTGTCTAGAAGACTTAGAGAAATTACATATGAAGTTCAAGTTTTAGAAAGATGGCAATAAAAACCTTTATATTTAATATTGTTTGATTGAGTGAAATATATTTCTGTTTAAATTTTATTTTTTTATTAAAATAAATATATGAATAATCATTTTGTAAATATTTATTTACTATTATTATATATAATATTATGATTTATTAATAATTTTATCTACTATTATTAAATATTTCTAGATTAAAATTTATTTTAAAGTGAAAATGAAAAACCTATTAGAAACAAATAACTATTGTTATCTAGTAATTTGTAATTTTAATTTAATAAAAGGGTAATTACTAGAATGCAAAGTAAAACATTCAGACTATTTGTAAGTTCAACATTTAGTGATTTTAATGAAGAGAGAAAACTATTACAAACTGAAGTTTTCCCTGAGATAAAAGAATATTGTACGGAAAATGGATTAACCTTTCAGCCTATTGATTTAAGATGGGGAGTTTCAAATGAAGCTCAACTAGACCAAAAAACTTTAGAACTTTGTATAAATGAAGTAAAATCTTCAAAACTAAATCCTCACCCAAACTTCTTAATCATGGCAGGTGATAGATATGGTTGGGTTCCTTTACCTTATATGCTAGAACAAAAAGAGTTTGAAAATATTTTAGAAAAAATAGAAAATGATAAAGATAAAACTCTTCTACAAACTTGGTATGAATTAGATTTAAATCAAATACCAGCTTCATATATCTTAAAACAAAGAAGTGGTGAGTATGAAGATTATAAAACTTGGGAAGAAGTAGAAAACTCTTTAAGAACTATTCTTCAAAATTCTGTAGATAAATTAGATCTAAATAAAGAGGATAAAAAGAAATATTTTACAAGTGCAACAGAAGCAGAAGTAATTGAAGGAATTTTTAAATATCTAGATAAAACAAAGTTCCAAAATAAACTTTGTAAAAATGATGAAACATTAGAACAAAAAGATTATGAAAATGTATATGCTTATGTTAGAAATATAGATTCAATAGATAATTTAGAAGGTAAATTTAAAGATATTGATTCAACAGAAGTAACTAGATTTAAAGATGAAATAAAAAAATCTATTGATACTAAAAATATATATGAAATAACTACAAACCTTACAAATGTATCTCAAGATGAAAAAAACAATAGTTTAAACTATGAGTATGAAGAGTTAAAAAGTAGCTTTACGAAGACAATGGTTGATTATTTAAAGAATTCTATTGATAAGTATTTAGAAAATATTATTGAAGTTACTCCTGAAGAGTTAGAATCATATGAACAAAAAAGATTTAAAGATGATAAGTTAAAAGACTTTTTGAAAGATTCAAGAAGTAAAGATTTAAAAACAATAGATGATTATATACAATCAAATAAAGAAGAAAATCAATCTTTAGTAATATATGGAAAATCAGGTCTGGGTAAATCTTCTCTTATGGCAAAAGCTATAGATGATTGTTTAGATAAATATCAAGATAGAAAAGTGATTTATAGGTTTGTAGGTTCAACTGCAAATTTATCTTCATCACCTGATTTACTAATTTCAATATTAAAAGAATTAGGAATAAATGAAGAGATTAGAAAAGTTAAAAATTCTCAAACATTTCAAGAAGAGCCTGAAAAAATAGAAGAGTTTTATTATAGAGTATATGAACATCTAAACTCTATTTCAAATGAAACGGTGATTTTTATAGATGCTATAGATCAAGTTAACAATGAAGATGAGTTTCTTTGGTTATCGAAAGTTTTACCATCAAATGTAAAATTTATAATTGCAGCTTTAGAAGATGAAAACTATGAAGAGGATAGTAATTACTTTGAGAACTTTAAAAAGAAAACAGAAAGCTTATATAAGTTAGAAGAACTTAGAGAAAATGAAGCAAAAAGCTTAGTTCTTAACTTACTCAATCAATATGATAGAACTATTACAGATACTCAAATGAACTATTTATTGAATATATATAAACAAGTTAATACTCCTTTATATATTTCAGTTGCAGTTCAAGAAATAAGACATTGGAAATCAAGTGATATTAACCAAACTTTAGCAAATACTCAAAAAAGTATTATTGAAGAGTTTATTTCAAATCTATCAACTATATATCATCACAATAAAGAACTAATAAAAAGAGTTTTTTCTTATCTTTATCTAACTGAGGGACTATCAGAATCAGAACTTTTAGAACTACTTTCCATAGATGAAGAATTTATAAATAAAATTGCACCTGATACATACCATGACAACATAACAAAAGAACTACCTACAGTAATATGGGTGAGGTTACACACTCAAATAAAAGAGTTTCTAAAATTAGAACAAAAAGATAAACAAGCAACTATGAGCTTTTTCCATAGAGAGTTTAATAATGTTATATCTAATCAAGATAATATTCAAATAATTCATGAACACTTAATTTATTTATTTCAAAAGTTAATTACTAAATATCAAAATGAAGAGTTTGATTCTAATAGGTGGGGAAAACTTTATATTAAAATAGTTAAGGATTATCATTTAGAATATGAATTTGATTGGCTGATTGAGAAGAATTCTAAATTGAAAGAGACTGGTGATTTTGTTGGTAATCTTAATAATAAAGATTATCAATTAGAAATATGGAATAAAATATATGATTTAATAATTCAAAATCAAAAAATTAATAATTCAAAATTACAAAACTGTTTAACTAAATTTAACCTTTATATTACAGAAATACCATATAAGAAAGATCCTAATAATTCTATACAAATACAAATCTACACTAGGAGTTTAAATAATTTGGGCATTTCATTAGGAACTATTGGGAAATCAATAGATGCGATTAGCTTATTTGAAAAATCCTTTAAAATTTTAAAAAAAGAATATAATAAAAACTTATCAAAATGGGGGCAAGAATATTCTAGTGTTATAAATTATTTGGCTCAATCCTTTTCTAGTTTAGGAAATTTTAATGAATCAATCAAATTAAACAAAGAATCTTTAAAGATAAGAAAAGAATTATATATATTAGATGAAAAAAAATTTGCAAAAAACTATATAGAAAGTTTAAATAATCTAGCAAGTGTTTTAATACAGAATATTGAATTTAAAGAAGCAAATGAACTATTGAAAGAATCGTTAACTATAGTAAAAAAATTTTATTTTGAAAATCCATTAGATTGGTTGGAAACATATATTATTATTTTACAAAATCTAGGAGTTGTTAATCACAGTAAAGGGGAAATATTAGATTCAATAAAGTATTGTGAAGAGTCTTTAAACTTTTTAAAAGATTTATATAAAGAAAACTCTTCACAATGGGCAGCACAATATGTAAAAACATTAAACTCAATAGGATACTATTTAAGTAAAATTGAAAAAATATCAGATTCAATGAATTATTGTAATAAGTGCAAAAAAATTCTAGATAAGTTGTACCTAGAAAATCCATTAAGATGGCTAGAAGATTATTTATCAAATTTAGATAACTTAGCATCAAATTATTATAAAATAAAAAATATAGATAAAACAATTGAACATTATCAAAAATACTTAGAAGTAAGTAAATCATCTCCTAAAAATAACATAAAACTATGGACATTAACATACACTAAACGCTTAGATACCTTAGCTTATATTTTTAATAGTATTGGAAGAACATCTGAATCAATAACTTTATCTGAAGAATCTTTGAAAACTTGGGAAAAATTATATAAAATTGAAAATTCTTGGATAGATAATTATGCGAGTAGCTTACAAAAATTTGCAATTTATCTAAAAATTAATGGAGATATAGATAAATCGATAAAATCCTATCAGAAAGCGGTTACTTTAAGAAGAAAGAAATATAAATCAGCCTTTTGGTATAAACCAGAAAATTTTGCACAATGTTTATTTGAATTTGCAGAAACATTAAAAGATAATGGCGACATATATGAATCAATAGGTATATATGAAGAATGTTTACTAGTTTCAAATAAAATCTATGAAAAAAATTCAAAAAAATGGGCAGAAGAGCATTCTGTTATCTTAGACAATTTAGCTTCATTATTATTAATTAATACAGAAAGAAGATTAGAGTCTCTTGAATTATTTGATAGATTTATAGAGGTTAAAAATAAGCTCTATAAGATAAATCCTGAAAAGTTTATGATGGAATATTTGACAAGTCTGAATAATTTAGGGAGTGTATTATTAGGATATAAGGAATTTGAATATTCATATAAATACTTTAAAGAGTATTTTACAATATTAAATGTTTATAAAATAATTAAAACAAAAAAGAATTTAGATTTGTTTACATATTCATTTTTAAAATATTATCAATCAGCTATTCATACTGAGTCTAATTTAACTAAACTAGAAGATTATATTAAAGAAAAGATTATTTTTTTCAAAGAAAATTTAGAATTAGAATATGATAATCATATAAAAATAGTGTGCGATAAAATTCTTAATTTAAAGAATACCAATGATGATCTCATTAGAGAAAGAGTAGAAATATTTGAAAAATTATTTTTAGTAAACCCCTCTTTAATAATAGAAGAAAAGGACATTTTAATGAAAGAAAATCCCGTGCCAATTTATTTAAAAAAAGTTACAGAGTTTTTATCTAGGGAACATTATTCATATGAGATAGAAACTCTTTTTGATAAACTTATTGAGTATAAAAAATCAGGTATTAATCTTAGTTATGAGGAAATCAATAGGTTAAATTTAAATGATAGATTAACTTACTTTTTAAACTTAAAAATTTATGATGAAGAAGTGGTTGATATTTTGTTTAAGTTATATTATGAAATATTAGAAAACAATCAGTATAAGCAAGCAGAAAATATTATAGAATTTATTGATAAAAATTCTTCTAAATTTTGGTCTAGCAGTAGACAAACTTTACTTGATCATATAGAAAAAGCAACTAAATATACATATAACTATAAAAATGAGAATTGTCTAAAACTAATTAAAAATCTAATTTTAAATATGTACCCTGATTATGATCCTAGAATAGAGACTCTTTTGTTAAAAACATTAAAAAAATTTGATAATGATTTTATTTTTATTAAAAATGCTATTGAAAAATTTGATGATTTTAATAATGAACTTTATATTTTTTATGCATTCAATTATCTTACTTATTGTAAAGACTATGTTGAAGATGAAGATGAAATTATTAAAAACATCCAAAATAAACTTTTAAGAATTGAAAATAAAGAGTTTGATTTATATAAAAATAACTTAATAAATTTAATTGAATTAAGAAGAAGTATACCCAAACCAAGTATATCAAGTACTTACACATCACCAAAGCCATCTTCTGTTGTAGATATAGTTGAAAAAAAAAGAAAACTAGAAGAATATGAAATGATATCTGAGCGTAAGTTAAATGAAAAGCGTAAGAAAAAACTTTTACAGGAAATAGAGTATGAAAAAAATGAATTTTTTAAATCAAGTGCTCAAGAAAATAAAATAAAATATTTAGAATTACAATACAAAATAGAATATGAAACGAGTTCTTTAACTTTAGAAGAGATAAAATCAAATGATATTTACCATATATATAAATATTTTAACTACACTGATGAAAGGTATGAGTATTGTTTTCTAAAATCATTAATAAAAGATATAAATACTCCTCATAGTGAAATTATGAAAGAAAGTATAGAAAATCACTATGAAAAAATTTTAGATTCTTTTCTTGAACATTTTTCAAAAATCATGTTTTATCATCTACATGATTTAGAATTAAATTTAACTGCGATAGTAGAATTTTTTAAGTTAATTGATAATGGAAAATTAAAAGTTTTTAAATATAAGTATGAAAGTAATGAAATCGAAAGACTTTTCAATAGTATTAGGGAGCAAAAATTCCATGAAATTATCATTCTAAAAAATAAATATATTTGGAATAATAAATATTTTAAAAAATATTTTATTAATGATACTGTTTTGCAAGTCTTAGAATATGTAGATTTAGTAGAAAAATCTCTTAGTAAAGAAATTGATTTTAAAGAGTTTAAACCAATATTTTTAAACTACCTTGAAAAGTTTCAAATAAAATTAAATTTACATGAAAGATTTACTTTTGAAAATGAAGTTTTAAAAAAATCTATTTTATCCCTAATACAAAATGATATTAATAATGCATTTATATTCTTAGAAAGTAATAATATAGGTAATTTCAAAAACATTTTTATAGAGTTTATATTTAAATACATTAGAGAAAATATGGATTTTGAAGACTATAATTTAAGTGAGCTAGAAAAAAGAATTCAGTCTAAAGAACTGGATAACTCAACTAAAGATGATTTTCTTAAGTTCGTAGAAAAAATAAATTTAAAAAATCAAGAAAAAATCACAGTTGAATTGTTTCTTGCTGCTAGTGAAAAAAACTATAAATTAGTATCAGAAAAATTAAAACTTCTCACCAATAAAGATGTTGTAAATGATGAGGGAAAAACCTTATTAGATTTAGCAATTGAAATGTCTTATGAAGAATATAAGGATGACTTTATAACATTGGAAAATGATAAAAAACAAGATGAATCATACGAAAAATTATATAATAGGGGAAGATTCGGTGAAAAGTTAGATTATGGAAAAACTTTAAAGATTAATTTTAATTTTACTGATATTCTTTTAAAGGAAGGCTTATCTATAAATCATGCAGATAAACATGGAAATAACTATCTACATAAAATTATTGATAGGTCATGGAGAAAACTATCTTCAAGAGAAATTTTAACTCCAGTTCCTACCTATGAATGGGATGAAGAATTTTTTACTTTTTTTCTAAATAACAATATAAATATTGAACATAAGAATAATAAAGGGGAGACACCTCTACTAAAAGCACTTATAGAAAGTAGATTTAACCTTGTAAATATACTTTTAGATAAAAATGCATGTATTGATATAAAAAATAATGAAGGAATCACACCTTTTTACCTAATTGTAAAAAATGATCAACATAATATTGCTAAGAAACTGATAGAAAAAGGTATGAACTTTTTAGAAGAAACATATCAAGATAAATCTTTAATTTTTCTTGCAATTGAAAATGGAAGTTATTTCATAATAGATCATTTTGTAGAAAAAATAGATTTAGATAAATCAGACAAAGAAGGTAGAAAGCCTATACATTATGCAACAATGTTTAAAGATATAAGTATTTTAAAATTACTTATTGAAAATAAAGTAAATATAAATGCTCAAGATAATAAAGGTGTAACACCATTACATTATGCTGTTAAATATAAAAATCTTGATATGTTAAAGGTTCTTATAAAAAACAATGTAAATCTTAATTTACAAGATCAGAATAATAAAACACCACTGCATTATGCAGTTCATGAAAAAGATATAGATGCTGTAAAAGTTCTAGTGGAGAATAATGTAAATAAAGAAATTCTTGATATTAATGGTAAAACAGCTTTAGATTATGCAAAAGTAGATAACTTTGATGAAGCTATTAAGTTATTAAGAAAAAAGTTTCTTGGACTTTTTTAAGAGATATGAAGGGAAATAATGAGTCACGATATAAATAAAATTATAATAAATGATGAAGATAAAGCATTAAAAGAACTACTTAAAAGTGATGAAAAAACTGATATATCACTTTTATTGACCTTGTTAATGGATAATGATAGTTTCAAATGTATTGATTTAATTTTGCAAAAATATCCACATAAAATTGATAAAACACTTGCTGTAGAATTAATGAAAAAGTTTAAATTAGATATTTATTCTTTAGATGAAATCATAGAAAATGAAGATAAAAAAAGTTTTGAAAGATTGATATTAATTGAATTAATTGATAAAGAAAAGATTCGGGAAGATAAAACAGACTTTTCAAAAACAGTTTATGGTTTTTAAGGTGTTAAAGTGAAACTAGGACTAATAAAAAATAACGATATTAAAAAAGAAATTCCATTTCTAGATATAAAGTTTACCCATTCCCTTTGTATAGGACAAACAGGTAGTGGTAAAACAACAGGGTTTATCTATCCCAACCTTTTAAAACGAATGGAATCAAATCATGGAATCTTACTTTTTGATATAAAAGGAAGTGAACACTTAGCTGTAAAAACAATAGCTAAAAAAGCTAATAGATTAGAAGATATTATAGAAATAGGTAAGCCTTGGGGTAAAAATGTAAATATCCTAAGTGAGATGAATGAAACTAAAATGACTCAACTTTTAAAAGCTATTTTAAATGTTGGGAAAAATGGTGCTGGTTCAAATGCTTATTTTTATAATGCAGCACTTTCATTGGGTCTTACTTTATATTCTACTCTTAGAACTTGTGAAATACTAATAAAAGAGTTTAAAGAAGTAGAAATCGATATCTCTTTTTTGGATAATCAAAAGTTTAGCTTACTTGATATTTATAAGGCTTCAATTGATATTGATACATTATACGAATTTCTTGATAAGTTAAATGATTTTATAGAAAAAGTAGAAAAAACTATTGATTCAAGAGATGATTTATATTTTAATGGAAATAAAAATCTTTATAAAAATTTGATACTAAATTTAGATTCTTTAAAAAAACTTTTTTTAAAACTAAGACCTTATTATGTAGAAAAAAAAGATAGAGAGGATAGAAGTAAATTTGATGCATCATTACCTTCTGTAATCACTACTTTGAATGAAGCTTTTGGATTTATGGTTAGTTCTTCAGCTAAATATATCTCTTCTTCAGATGATGCAGTAAATATTGTAAATGAACTTCAAAACAATAAGATTGTTATAATAAATGTTAGAGTAATCCCTGATTCTATTTTAGAAATACTTTTAGAACAAGTATTTGAACAACTAATTGATTTAAATATTAAAAGTGAAGAGAATAGACACCCAACTTCAATATTTATAGATGAAGCACAAAGACTTATCAACAAAGAGATACCCCTTGATGTTTTAAGAAGCTCAAAAGTAGATGTAGTAATGGCAGTACAAAGTGAACTTCAACTTATCAGTAAATTTGGTTCAACAGAAGATTGGCAACAAATATCCATAAATATTGCCCAAAAGTATGCTTTTAGAAGTTCTTTATACTCAACTGATAGCAATACTTTTTTTCCTGATACAGGTGATTTTGAAACTTTTGAATACACAAAAGAGTATGATAAAAATGTTTATAGAGCAATTCCTAATTTTATAAATAAAGAAGAATCAATAAAAGTAGAAAAAGAGTATCAACAAAAGATTTTAGAACTTGATGATTTAAAAGATGATGAATACTATATTTATGATGTAAGTCACTACGAAAAAGAAAGAGAAATAGTTGTCTTAAATACTAAAACAAATAAACGATATCATAAAAAAATTTTTAATGAAGTTGAAAATCTAATCATAGATAAATTTATAGAAAAAAAGATACAAGATAATAGGCTTAAACTAATACATATACTAAAAGATGATCTTTTAGAAAATATAAAATTAAAATCATGGGATACTATTGATTTAATTTCTAAACATGATATTCAAAATATTGATATTTATAATGCATCTTACATAAATGAGTTTGAAGATGAAACTTCAGTTTTATCTTATATGCATAAATCAAACTTTTCAAAAGATGAGCATTTTTATAAAGAAGTTATTGTTGAAAAATATGTAGTTATTGATTCTAATTATGAAAGATATGATGATTCTTTGTTTGATAATTATCTGGAAGTTCGTGAGTATATTGAGATGTTAGAAGAAAGTGTAGAGGAAGATTTAAATTATAATACTTTTGATATTGAAAAATACTTTTTATTTAGAAGACTATCCAAAAAAGAATTAAACGAATTAGGTTTTATCGATTTAGGTGATGAAAAGATAGTTTATCAAAAGATTCAAGAGTTAAAATAAAAAGAAAGAAACTAAAAATGATTAAAAAAATAAAAGAATATTTAGAAGAATTTAAAATAAATTACGAAGAATCAAAAAGTATATTCTATTTTTTGAATAAGTATAAAATTCTTCTTGGAGGAGTATCGGCCTTTCTTGGGTTTATATTTGGTGTAATAGGATTTTTATATGAAGGGAAACATCTCTTAGAAAGTATGACTAATACATTTGCTTTATTTGCTTTAAATACTCCAGATAGTTATGATGAAACAAATATTTTTTTATTACTATCTACAATATTTATTTGTATTACACTTTTTTCTGCTGCATTATTTGCTTTTTTTCAAGAATTTATTAATAGATTTATTGCAAAAAGAATTATTGCAAAAAATCATATCGCTGTTTTCGGTCTTGGTGAAATAAATAGAGCCTTTTTAAATAGTATTTTAAATGATGATAAAACAAAAGATAGTAAAGAAAGTAAAAATAGTGATTTAATGACAGTTATTATAGATTCTGATTCAACAAATAGTTATATAGATGAATATAGACAACAAGGCTTTGGTGTTATTGTTGGAGATGCATTAAGTTCAACACAACTTGAACTTTTAAATTATGAAACAATGGATTATGCTTTAATTGCTTTAGGTAATGATAGAATTAACATAGAGTTGGCAATCAAAATAATTAATAAAATAAAAGATGAACAAATAAATACTCCTACAAGGTTAATTGTACATATTTCAAATAATGAGTTGAGAGAAATATTTCATCAAGAATTTATACTTCCAGTTCAAGATGATAAGATTCAAATAGATATAAAAACTTTTTCTTTTTATGATGAATGTTCAAAAGATTTATTTGAGAATAACAATTTAATGCAATCAGAGTATTTATCGACTAATGATTCTTTCAAAAGTGTAGTTTTAGGTAATGGTAATTTAGCACTCTCAATTATAAAAGATATCTTACTTTTATCAAACTTTCCAAATAAAAACAAACATGTGATTACTCTAATTGATCAAAATTCAAAAGAGTTTTTTGAGAATATAAAACTAGAAACATACTATGATCAAAAAAAATTTCCAACTGTAGAATTTGAGATAATTGAAAGCAATTGGAAAAGCCCTAACTTTTATAAAGAAAATATTTTTACGGACAAAGATTTATTGAATATTTATATTTGTTATGATGATGAAGAAAACAATGTAAATTTAGCAATGGAGCTAAAAAATAGAATATATACAAAGTTCACTAGTTCAAAAACAAAAATTCATTTTGGAATATTTTCAGAATATCAATTAAGTCATTTGATAAATGAAAATAAAAATACATTTGAAAGATTTTTTACTTTTGGTAATTTTAATGATATTTTTTCAAAAGAAAAACTCCTTGATGAGGAGGACTATATTATTGCTAAAATGATTCACCATGGATATGGAGACATCTTTGATGAAAATAAATTGCTTTTAGATAAAAGTGAATTAGATAAGAAGTGGTTTAATAATACAAAATTTAGTGATAAACTATCCAATATAGCCCAAGCAAAACACTTAAATACAAAACTTCAAATATTAGGATTAAAAAAAGAAAAAATTGATGAAAAAGAGTTGTCAAAAGTAAAACTGCTAGAACTTAACAAAAAGGAATTTTATTCAATAATTGAACCAGTATTAAAGGAATCTAATATTTCAATAAATAGATTAAAAGTAGCATCACAAGAGCTACCTAAATTTTGGGATAATAAGAATTATGAAGTTATTTATATGCCAACAGAATTTAAAACATTATTTGAAAAACTTATAGAAATAGAACATGAAAGATGGAACTCTTATCATTATTTAAATGGTTGGGAATATGATGAGATAAAAAATAAAAATATTAAAGTCCATGATTGCTTAAAACTATTAAATGAATTTAAAGAAAAACATTTGCAAATAACAGTTTTATATGATATTTATTCTATTTTATATATTCCAAACTACTTAGCAAGTGCAGGTTTTAAAATCAAAAAACTTGATTAAATTGTTAATAAATAAATTTCAATTACAGAAATGTATTTCTGTATAAAAAGTAAATATTTTTATGAATTGGATATTTACTAAAATAATATTTATGTTAATTACTTTTGGATATACTTTATAAAACTATTACAAAGTGTGTTATAAAAAATGGATATAAATAAAATTAAAAATATTTTAAAAAACTTTTCTCAAGAAAGAGATTGGGAGCAGTTTCATTCTCCTAAAAATCTATCAATGGCTTTATCTGTAGAAGCTTCAGAACTTGTTGAAATATTTCAATGGCTAACCGAAGAACAATCTTATAATCTTACTGATTCAAAAAAACAACACACAAAAGAAGAAATAGCTGATATCGCGATCTATTTACTTAGAATTTGTATGAAATTAGATATTGATTTAGAAGAAGCAATATTAGAAAAAATGAAAAAGAATGAAGAAAAATACCCAGTAGATAAAGTTAAAGGTTCTGCTAAAAAGTATACGGAACTATAAATGTCATTTGAATATTTAACTAAAGATTTTATTTTTGACCACACTGCTTTTGAACAAATAAAACAAGAAGCACCAACTTATTATATATTTCCATCTGTATATATTATTTATTGTAAAAATACTAAAAGAGCATATATTGGTGAAACAACTAATATTTTAAATAGATTAAATCAACATTTAAAAAACTCAGATAAGAATCAATTAAAAAATGTGAAAGTAATATTTAGTCCATATTTCAATAAATCTTCTGTTTTAGATATTGAATCAAACCTTATTCAAAATATGTTAGCTGATAACCAATTTAAACTTTTAAATGGGAATGATGGTATTTCAAATCATCATTATTATCAAAAGATTGAATATGAAAATACATTTAAAGACATTTGGAAGAACTTACAATTTGAGAAATTAGTTAAACATGATTTATTAGATATACAAAACTCTGATTTATTTAAATATTCACCATATAAATCACTTTCTGAAGACCAATATAATGCTATTAGAGAATATTTATTTATTCTTAATGATTCAAAAGAAAAAACATCAACTTTTATACAAGGAAGTGCAGGAACTGGAAAAACTATTCTTGCAGTTTATTTAGTAAAACTATTACTTAACAATATTGATGAAGATGATTTAGAAGATAACTTTGAAGTAACTCCTTTAATTGAACTAGCACAAGATGTAAAATCAAAATTAATGAAAGAAAAAGATGAACTGAAAATTGCTTTAGTAGTTCCAATGACATCTCTTAGAAAAACACTTCAAAATGTATTTAAAAGTATTCATGGACTATCTAAGAACATGGTAATTGGTCCTAATGAAGTGAAAAATGATTACTATGATTTACTAATCGTAGATGAAGCTCATAGATTAAAAAGAAGAAAAAATATTACAGGATATGCAGAATTTGATAAAACAAATAAACACTTTGGTTTAGATAATGAAGGTAACGAACTTGATTGGATTATGCTGTCAAGTAATAATCAATTATTCTTTTATGATGAAAAGCAATCTATAAGACCTACTGATATTGAAAAAGCTAAATTTGAAAAAATTAAAAGTTCATCTTCAATAATTAAACTAAAATCACAAATGAGAGTTCAAGGTGGTGAAGATTATATTGAATTTGTAGACAAACTTCTTACAAATTGTGATAACATAAAACCTTGGCAATCCTCAAACTATGAATTAAAATTATTTACTTCAATGCCCCAAATGATTAAAGAATTAGAAAATAAAGAAAAAGAACATGGACTTTGTAGAACTATATCAGGTTATTCTTGGAAATGGGTATCCAATAAAAATGATATTCCAGATGTAACTATTGATGGAGTTAATCTATATTGGAATAGAACAAGTCAAGATTGGATTAACTCTGCAAAACAAATGACTGAAATGGGATGTATTCATACAACTCAAGGTTATGACTTAAACTACTCAGGAATTATCTTTGGGACAGATATTACTTACAATGAAGAGACTCAAAGAATAGAAGTATTAAAAGAAAACTACTTTGATAGAAATGGGAAAGTTGGTATTTCAGAAGAACAGCTACATGACTATATCCTTAACATTTATAAAACTATAATGTATAGAGGGATAAAAGGTACTTATGTTTATTGTTGTGATGAAAACCTAAGAAATTATTTTAAAAACTATATTCCAATAGGTTAGTTTATGAAGTTAATTACTTGGAACTGTAATGGTGCATTTAGAAATAAAAATCATTTGTTTGATGAAGATGACTATGATATTCTGATAATTCAAGAATGTGAGAATCCTTTACAATCTACTAAACATTATGAAGATTGGGCAAAAAATCATCTATGGATTGGAAACAATAAAAACAAAGGTTTAGGAGTATTTTGTAAAGAAAATATTAAACTAGAAAAACTTGACTGGAGTGATATTAATTCTAACTACAAAAATGAACAACTAGAATCTTTTTTACCTTGCTTAGTTAATGATGAGATTATTCTAATAGCTGTGTGGACTAAAAAAGCTAATTCAGAAGTATTTGGATACATAGGTCAAATGTGGAAATACTTACAACTACACAAAGAAAAATTAAAGGATAAAAAAGTAATCATTGCAGGTGATTTTAACAGTAATGTTATTTGGGATAAATGGGATAGATGGTGGAATCATAGTGATGTTGTAAATGAATTTGAAGAGCTAGGAATTAAGAGTTTATACCATTATATTTCAAATGAAAAACAAGGAAGTGAAACTAAACCTACATTCTATCTACAAAGAAAAATAGAAAAGCCCTATCATATTGATTATGTATTTTTAAGTAAATATTTTATTACACAAAATACAACTCTAAACATTGGGAATACAGATAAATGGCTTGAGTCTAGTGATCATATGCCTATTATTTGTGAGATTATTTATGATTAAAATTTGTCTATTTGTAATTTTATAATTAAATTTATTTGCAAAACAAAAGTTTGGTGATGTAATAATTGACATGCTTACATCAGTTTAAAATGGAAAAAATAAAAAGAAGGATTGGTGTAAAAAATGAATATCAAAGTAATCTATACTACACATTATGAATTAATTGATAGACTTCAAAATGATGAATTTAACTATTATATCCTAATGCCAGATAATTGGAATGATTATGGGTATATTACAACATTCAATGTAAAAATTATCAAAAACAATGATATACACGATGATTTTAGACTAAAACTTGCATTTAAAAATCAAACTTCTAATATGTCTTCTAGTGATGTTCTTAATTCCATATTAGGAGAATCAGCACAAGGATTGCTTAATTTTGAAGAAATTATCGAATCTCACGAATTTATTTCAATATCAGATCACTATGAAGAGTTAAAAGAAATATTTGAAAATCCATCGGAATTTAATTATATTTTGAAGACGATCAATGATATTTTATATTTAAAAGAATTTGATAGCGTAAGTAATTTAATAGATATTACAACTGAGGATATATTTGAAGTTTCATTGTTAAGAGATCAATATCATAAAAAGCTCTATAATGAAGGCTATAATAGTATTGTAAGTAATGCACTAGCTAACAGTGATAATTATTTTTTTGACTTTAATTATAAACTTGGAGAAAGAGATTATAAATATTTATTTGATTTTAGGCATGATAAGTTACCAAATAGAATTAATGTTTTAATAGGAAAAAATGGTGTAGGTAAAACAAAAACATTAGAAGAAATAGTTAAATATTTAGTTAATCCTCAAGAATCAAATATTATATTACAAAAAGAACCTTTATTTTTATCAAACTTAATAGTATTTTCCTATAATCCTTATGATGATTTTTATATCTATAAAAATTATGACAATATATCTATTGAATATCAATATTTAGGATTTCGGAGATATAAAAATATAGATGATGGCATTGATATAAGATCAATTAACAATTATGAAATAATTGAAGTTTTAAATATATTAAATACAAAAGAACAGTATGATAAGATATTATTTATTAATAGTTTAGAACAAGTAGAACAACAAAAAGAATTAAATACTTTTGTAGATATGATTCACAATATACATCATTTTAATAAAAATATTATTTCTCAAGCAATAGATATATGTAAAGTAATTTTTAATAAAATTACAAGTGACTTTACAAATAATGATAAGTTATCATTTAAATCAATTTTGGAGCTGGTAATTAAAGATGAAAAAAGATCTAAATACAGCAAAAAAACTCCTGCAATTGAGCAGATAATTCATTATATTTCTTCAAGTATTGACAAAGTAGAAAATCTTTCTCTTATAAAATTAAATGGTGAAAAAGTAATTTATGAAGATATTTACTCTTGGATTAAAATAGATGAAAATGAATTTCATAAAGAGATATATTTTCTAGATGTAAATGATGAAGTTATTCCTTTAAGCTCAGGTCAAAAAGTTTATACACATTTAATCATCAACTTTATTGCTAAGATAAAAGAAAATTCTCTTATAGTTATTGATGAGCCTGAAAATACATTACATCCAAATTTTGAAATAGGTTTTATTAATATATTAAATAAAATCCTTGAAGAGTATAACTCATTTGCAATTATAGCAACACATTCGACTATAGTAGCTAGAGAAGTACCTTCACAGTTTATAAATATTATTGTAGAAAAAGATGATGTAATAGAAGTACAAAAACCAGTAATGAAAACTTTTGGTGCAAGCACTACAGATATTACAAATTATATTTTCGATGATATTTTTTCAAGCAATAAATATTATAGTGATTGGTTAAAAGATACTATTGGAAAAGAATATCTTGGATACTTTAAAGATTTTGAAGATTTCAAAAATGATTATTCTGAATTTTTAAGTTATGAGCTATTGCTAGAAGCAAAGAAAATATTCAAGAATGTATAATGTTTAATTTGAGATATATAAGTTTTGAAGAGGATACTAGTTATGAGTATCTAATTAAAACAGCAACAAATAAACCTAAAAAAAATATGGATAAAATATTTCCTCATTATAATACTCTATCTATCCAAGTTAATGATTACATTAACAAAGTTCCTACAATTGAAACAATAGTACCTTTATCTAATACTATTCCAAAGTATACTATAGATAACATTCATGAAACACTATACTATTTATATGATTCAAAATCTGATAAAGTAAAAAAAATAAAAAGTGATATTAAAGATCTAACAATAAAAAATCCTCTCACAAAAAATGGATTAGTCTGTCCTTATTGTGGAATTAGCCGACAATCTCTACACGATCTAGATCATTTTATGCCTAGAAGTAAATATCCAGAATTTTCGATTTTAACATACAATTTAATTTTCATTTGTGAAACTTGTAATCAAGATTTTAAAAAAAGTGAATTTTTAGATACTAATAAGCATAGAATGTTTTTAAATCCTTATTTTGATCAAGAACTATCAACATTACAAATTTTAGATTGTGATATTGAAGTAGATGATACATTGTTAGTTATAGAATTTAAAGTTAATGAAGATATTCAAAATACACATGGTTATTTATATACAATAGCAGATAACCATTTAAATACTTTGAATCTAGCTGATAGATATGAACATTTAGTAAGAAATGATTTATTGGATAAATTTTTTGTAAGATTTAAAAATATTGACAATAAAAATCAAAGGCAAATTAATATTTTAGATATAAAAGAATGTCAATCTTATATTAATGAAAGAATTATTGAATTAAGTGAATCTAGTATTAATAATTTTGAATTGATTTTTTGGAAAAAACTATATGATTGTACTGATTGGTTTAAAAATATCTCAGGTAAAATATTATAAATAAAATTATTTATGAACCTTATAATCTGTACAAAACTAGACTTGACCTGACACAGCACAATTTCTCCTGAAATTTTTTGTCAGTTATTTCATGACGCCGTATCTTGTGACTCTGTAGGATTATAACCAATCATCTTGACTTTGGCAAG
>NZ_VANU01000007.1 GCF_005771535.1 Arcobacter arenosus | reverse complement strand
TGATGATGTAATTATTACTTTATGTATTGGTGCTGATTTTATACAAATAGCAAGAGGTTTTATGATGAGTGCTGGTTGTATTAGAGCTAGATATTGTTCTGGGGCTAGTAAACACCAATGTCCTGTTGGACTTGCTACTCAAGATATTAAAAAAAGAAAACACTATTTTGTAAAGAAACACTCAGATTACATAAAAAACTACCATAACAATATTCTTAAAAGTATGAAAAGTTTATTAGCAGTTATGGGATTAAAGAATGTAAAAGAGTTAGATAAAGAGAAACTAATCTTCTTAGACAGAGATTCTATTATCCATGATGATATGGATAGTTTATTTGAAAGAAGAATATTCAATAGTACTCAAAATACAAAAATAAATTAACTTTTGTCTAGAATGATAAAAAAGGAAAACTATGTTTAATTTAAAAAATTTAGGAATAAGTAGTAAAATACTTATATCTCCATTAGTTGTAATGTTATTTTTAGTAATGTTATCTCTTTATTCTATTGATACTTTTAAAAATAGTAAGGCTAATTTTAAAAACATAGTAGAAGAAAAAATTGAATTATTAAACATAGGAAATAAATTTCTAATTGATATTAGAGAATATAATATCATCGTATATAAAGTTTTTAATTTTGTTATGAATGTATATGAAGAAAAAGAGATTTATGAACAAATTGATTTAATTGCAAAAATGCAAAAAGATTTAAATAAAGATTTAAAAAAATTAAAAACTTTAGCAAAAAGTAATAATAAATTATTAAAGAATATAAAAGAACTTGAAAAAAATCTTACAGCCTATAATAGTTCAATAAACGATTCTATGAATGATGTAATGAATATCACCTTTGATAGAATAATAGAAGCAGAGGTTTATTTTGAAACAATAAAAAAAGAACTTAATGAAATAAATAATAATACAAAAAAAATAAATACTGATATTTATAATAAAAACTTAGAGGGTATTGATTTAACAATAAGTGTTATGTACATTTTAATCGCTGTTGCTTTATTTTTATCTATTTTAATTACATTTATAGTGACAAAAAATATTAAAACTCCTTTAAAAATGTTTGAAAAAGGTTTATTGGAATTTTTTAGTTATTTAAATCTTGAAAAAACAACTGTAGATAAAATTGCGATTGATTCTAAAGATGAATTAGGAAAAATGGCAGCATTAATCAATTCCAATATAGAAAGAAGTAAAGAAAAAATTGAAGAGGATAGAAAACTTTTAGATAGTACTATTCAAACTACAACAAAAGCTAAGCAAGGATACTTGGATGTTAGAATAGAAGTAAATAGTTCAAACCCTATGTTAAATCAATTAAAAAATGAAATAAATCAAATGTTAGAAGAGATTGAAAATAATATTAAAAAATCTATGGAAGTTATATCAACATATACACAATATGATTATACACAAAGGGTTGATACTAGTTCATTAGAGGGTGATTTAAAAGCTTTTAGTAATGATATTAATAGTTTAGGAGATGCTGTTTGCTCAATGTTGGTTGAGAATAGAGATGTTGGACAAAGACTTTCTTTAAGTGCAGAAAATTTATCAAAAAATGTAAATGATTTAACAAATGCAGCAAATAATCAAGCAGCTTCATTGGAAGAGACAGCAGCATCAATTGAAGAGATTACTGCGAAAATGCAAAATAGTTCAAAAAATATTGCCCAAATGACATCTTATGCAAATGATGTATCAACATCAGTTGTACAAGGGGAAGATTTAGCAACTAAAACTACATTATCAATGGATGAGATTAATGAACAAACTCAAGCTATTGCAGAAGCAATTACAGTAATTGACCAAATCTCTTTTCAAACAAATATCTTATCTCTTAATGCAGCAGTTGAAGCAGCAACTGCTGGTGAAGCAGGAAAAGGTTTTGCTGTTGTTGCTCAAGAGGTTAGAAATCTAGCTAGTAGAAGTGCAGAAGCTGCAAAAGAAATAAAAGATTTAGTTGAAAATGCAACACAAAAAGCTTTTGAGGGTAAAGAGATTTCAGCACAGATGATTAAAGGTTATGAAAAGTTAAATAACAATATTCAAAATACTTTATCCTTAATAACAGAGGTTTCTTCCTCGTCAAAAGAACAATCAATAGCAATGGAACAAATCAATGAAACTATTAATCAATTAGATCAAGTAACTCAACAAAATGCTATGTCTGCTTCAGGAGCAAATGATGTAGCAAAAGATGTAAAAGATATAGCTCAAAATGTGGTTTCAAACACAAATAAGAAAAAATTTATTGATATAATATAAAAAGGGAGAAATTACGATAAAAATTCTAATATTTTAGAAAAAAAATCTAATTTCACTACTTTTTAGACACTTTTAATTGTTATCATTCTTTAACAATAAAGAACAGGCAACTATAGCTTTATATTCCTACTCCCACTCCTTAATAGATTATATTTGTCTGCTTCTTTAATGTTAAACTTTTTCTTTCTAACTACTGTTGACTTTTTCTAATAAATTTTAAAATCATTATCTGTTCAAAAAGCATATTCCCAAATCCTTTTGGTAAATCAGGATTATTTTTTTCAACATTCATAATAGTATTTTTAATTTGTTCTTCAGTCATGTTCTGCACTAGTGGCATAATATTTTTAGCGATTGTTTCTTTAAATTCTTGTATCTCTTCTTGAGTCATATATTAATTCTTTTTTTTAAACTTGGACTCAAATTATAATAAAATTACCTAAAATAATAGTTAATTTATCCCTAAGTTTTTATCATAATTAAAATTTGAGTAAATTATGTTATAATCGCGAAAAAATTATAGGAAATATTTATTTTGGTAGAGTTAAGTAAAAAAATTTCAAAAGTAGTAGGTAAAACAAACGCAGAGTATGGACTTATAAAAGAGGGTGATAAAGTATTAGTTGGATTTTCAGGTGGAAAAGATTCAACAACGCTTATTCATGCTTTAAATCATTTAAAAAGAGTTACACCATTTAACTTTGAATTCAAAGCTGTAACAGTTACATATGGTATGGGTGAACAAGTTCAATTTTTAGCAGATCACTGCAAAGAACATGGAATTGAGCATGAGATTATTGATACTGAAATCTTTGAATTATCAAAAGAAAAAATTAGAAAGAATTCTTCATTTTGTTCATTCTTTTCTAGAATGAGAAGAGGGTATTTATATTCTACTGCACTAGAACAAGGTTACAATAAACTTGCTCTTGGACATCACCTTGATGATGCAATGGAATCGTTTTTTATGAATTTTCTTTATAATGGTGCTTTAAGATCTATGCCACCAGTTTATAAGGCTGAAAATGGTTTAGAGGTTATTAGACCACTTATATTTTGTAGAGAAAGACAATTAAGAGCTTTTGCTCAAACAAATGAGATTATGGTTATTGGTGATGAAGCATGTCCTGCAATGAGATTTGATATTAAAATGCCATATGCAAGAGCTAAAACAAAAGAGCTTTTAGAAAAAATGGAAGAAGAGAATCCTCAAATGTTTATCTCAATGAAAGCAGCATTTAACAATATCCAAACGTCAACTTTTTTTGATAAAGAGTTATTGGATAGAGATTAATGAAAATATTAATCTCTTCTTGCCTTTTAGGTGAAAATGTTAGATATGATGGAGATAATTCATCAATAGCTTATAATTCTTCTTTTACCTTTTCTCAAAAAGAGCGTTTTATGGATATGCTTTGTTCTAATGAAATTTATTCATTTTGTCCAGAAGTTAGTGGAGGTTTATCAACCCCAAGAACTCCTGCGGAAATCGTTTCTAGAGAAAAACCTTTTATTGTAAAAGATAAAGAGGGGAAAGATGTAACAATAAACTTTTTATTAGGGGCAAAAAATACTCTTGATTTATGTAAAAGTGAAAATATAAAAGTTGCACTTCTAAAGTCAAACTCCCCTTCATGTGGAAATACTCAAATCTATGATGGTACTTTTACTTCAAATCTAGTTGAGGGGCAAGGTATGACTGCAAAACTACTTATTGAAAATGGTGTAACAGTTTTCAATGAAACCCAAATGAAAGAGTTTTTTAGATATCTAAAAGAAAATAAAAAATGAAATATTTAATTCTACTTTCTATTTTTATCTCAAGTATTTTTTCTTCGCAGATAGATTTAGGAAAGTGGAATCAAGAAAGCTTCGATACCTTCTTAAAAAAAGAAAAATCAATAAATGAAATATCAGCTTCTTTTTTAAATACACCCTATAAAGCAAATGTTTTAATAGGTTCATATAATAAAAAAGAGGAATTAGTTATAGATTTTGTAAATTTAGATTGTTTTACTTATATTGATTATGTTGAAGCAATCAAAGAATCAAAAAATTATAAAGAGTTTAAAGAAAATCTTGTAAAAATTCGATATAAAAAATCACAAATCACTTATGAAAATAGAAACCATTTTTTTACTGATTGGATTACTCAAAATGGTTTTAAAAATATCACTTCAAAACTATCACAAAATAGTAAAAAAACAACTAAATATCTAAATAAAAAAGATGATAAAAATTTATATCTAAAAGGTATTAATATAAATAAAAGAGAGTTTGAATATCTTGAGCCACAGTTTGTAGATAAAAACTTTTTACAGAAGTTGAAAAATGGAGATTATATAGGTATCTATACTAACTTAAAAGGTCTAGATGTAACTCACACTGGAATAATTATAAAAAAAGATGGCAAAACCTTTTTTAGACATGCTTCAAGTAAAAAATCAAACAGAAAAGTTGTAGATGAATTATTTGTTGATTATGTTAAAAAAACTCCAGGTATTTTGGTTTTAAGAAAATAATTTATATAAATTCATTAACTAAATTAGCTAATCTTAATGGGTCAAGTGCTCCACTTACTCTTTTTACTTCAATACCGTTTTTATAAACTACAAGTGTTGGAATTGATCTAATACCATATTTTGCACCTAGATTTTGTTGCTCTTCTGTATTTACTTTTGCAAATAATGCTTTTAAAGGGAATTTTTGAGATGTTTCATTGTATATTGGAGCAAACATTTTACAAGGTCCACACCAAGGTGCCCAAAAATCAACTACAACAGGAATTTCTGAATTAACCACAACATGGTCAAAATTACTTTCATCCAAGTCAATTGGTGTTGTATCAAGTAACGAATTTTTACATGAACCACAATTTGCTTTTAAATAAGAATCTTTTTTTGGTATTGAATTAATTTTTTTGCAGTGAGGACAAACTATATTAATTTTATCCATTTTAAGCCTTTATATCTAAAATGGTAGACATCATCTCATCTTTTGTTCTAATCCCATTAGCATTTGCTTCATAAGCTATTGTTTGAGGAATCATATCAACCATTGCATTTGTAAAATCTTGTGTATTTAAGGGTAAGTTCTCTTGATTTTCAATATCAGTTGAACTTTTTGTTGTACTTGCAATTGTTTGTGCATTTTGATTTACTTGCATTTGTACTGCTAGCATACCATTTAAGTTATTATCAATTCTCATAATTTTCTCCAATACTTTGAAGTAACATTCTATTTAAATTTGCACTTCTTGATATTTGGGCATCTGCAGAACCTAATTCATTTACAGAATTTGATACATCTAAACTTCCTTGATACTCTTGTTTATCATAGGTAGAGTTAGATTCATTTAATTTATCATATGAATCTTGAGTTGATTTACTTATCTCTTGTCTATCAATACTTGATAATTGCGCTCTTTTTTGAGCCAATTGCATATATATTGAAGAAGAACTTGATAAATTATTATTTATTTCCATAATGAACTCATTTTTGTATATTTATGTGATTATATCAAAGAAAAAAATAAAAGTAAAGAAAGGGATAAAACTAATTTTATCCCAAAAATTTTAGTAGTCAATAGCAACTTTATAGTTTGGATCATCTTCTTCGTAAGTACAAAAAGGACCTGCATCTTTAAGAATTTGTTTACAATCTTTACTTAAGTGTCTAATAACAAGTTTTTTACCCATATCGGCATATTTTTTTGTTATATTATCAATTGCTTCAACACCTGAAATATCCATTACTCTCGCATTTTTAAAGTCTAATACAATATTTTCTGGATCATGTTTTGTATCAAAAAGTTCAAAAAATGAAGTTGTTGAACCAAAAAATAAAGGTCCATCAAACTCATATACCTTTGTATTTTCATTTTCTCTATAAGTTCTTGACCTAACTTTAGAGTGATTCCATGCAAATACAAGTGCTGAGATTATAATACCAGTAATTACTGCAATTGCTAAGTCTGCAAATATTGTGATTACAGTAACAGCAACTAATACAAATTTATCAGAATTTGGCATAAATCTAATTCTATTACCACTTTCCCATTCAAAAGTACCAATTGAAACCATAAACATAATTCCAACTAAAACAGCAACAGGAATCATGGCAATATAAGAAGATAATGAAACAACAAAAGAGATTAAAAGTAAGGCTGCAGTTACACCTGATAATCTTCCCCAACCACCGTTTGAAAAGTTAATAATAGATTGTCCAATCATAGCACAACCTGCCATTCCTCCGAAGAAACCACAAACAATATTTCCACTACCTTGGGCAATACATTCTTGGTTTCCACTTCCTCTTTTACCACCCATTTCATCTAAAACTGAAAGTGTCAAAAGTGATTCAATTAAACCAACTAATGCAACTAAAATTGAATATGGTAATACAGTAATAATTGATTCCATTGTTATATGTAAAGTTGGAATTCCAAAACTTGGAAGGTTCCCTGAAATATTAGCTAAATCACCAACTCTTTTTGTATCTAAATCCATACTAATAACTACTGCTGAAATAACAATAATAGCAACAAGACCTGATGGAATTGCAGTTGAGATTTTAGGAAAAAACTTAACTATAATCATTGTTGCAGCTACAAGAACATACATAATCCAATTTTCACCTTCAAATAATGGAAATTGAGCCATTGCAATTACAATTGCAAGTCCATTTACAAATCCATACATAGCTGGTTGAGGAACAAGTCTTATTAGTTTTCCTAATTTAAAAACACCAATTGAAACTTGAATTATACCTGCTATTATTGTTGCCACAAGAATATATTGTAATATATAAGTTGATAGTTCACCATTTGTACTTAATTGCTGTAACATTTCAGGAGATAAAGACTCTTTAACTTCAATCCCAAGTCCAACAAGAACAACGGCAATAGCTCCTGTCGCTCCACTAATCATTCCAGCTTTTCCACCAACTAAAGCTGTAATTAAACCTAAAATAAATGCCGTATACAACCCAACTAATGGAGAAACTCCAGCAATAATTGAAAATGCAATTGCTTCAGGAACTAAAGCAATTGCAACAACAATTCCGGATAGTACATCACTTTTTACAGATTGACCTATAAATGTATTTTTAATATTTAACAAATTAATACCTTTCTTTGAAAGTCGCGATTATATCTAATAGATTATTAAGCACAAGTTAAGTTAAAAATAATCAGTTATAATAAATTATTTGATATAATTTGCCCATGAAAATTAATAAAGAATTTTATAAAAGTACTATTTTTAAACTAGCTATTTTAAGTTTTATAATCTTAGCTTCATTACTTACTTCTAGTTTTATGTTTAATTCTCAAATTGATAAATTAAAAAAAAGAATTGATTATATCTACTTTGGCAATTACATCCCAGTACTAAAACTTCATACACTTGAAGATAACTTTGAGAATCTAATTACTTGCATGAGAACATATAAAAAATGTGATAGAGACCCCTTTTTTAAAGAAATTAAAAAAGAATGGAACTATTATGACAATGCATTTAAAGGTAATGAAGAGAGAATTGTAGTTGACAAGATAAGTATTGAAGTAAACAACTCTTTGAACTATAAAGCAAAAATAGCTCAATATAAAGATGTAATAAAAAAGATAAATTTTTTAAAACAACATGAAAAAAATGTTGCCTATAAAAAACGTAAAGCTTTTTTGAAAGAGTACACTTCAATGAAAGAGTATCTTTTTTATAATATGGTTATTTTAGTGTTTATATCATTTTTATTTATTGCATTAATTATTTATTCTATTGTAAAAAAAGATAATCAACTTAAAATTTTAACAAAAAAATATAAAATAGAATCAATCACTGATGCAATGACATCCCTTTACAACAGAAAATATTTTGATCAAATATTTGACAATATGCCATTTATATCTAATGCAAATAAATGGAACACTGCCTTTGTTATGTTAGATATAGATTTTTTCAAACAGTATAATGATACCTATGGCCATGATATGGGTGATATAACATTAAAAGCAGTGGCTAATTCTTTAAAGACATATTTTAACAAAGATTATGAGTATGTTTTTAGATTAGGTGGTGAAGAGTTCGGGGTAATTTTATTTGATATAGATAAAGAAACATTAGAAGAGTGCTTAAAAGATGTAAACAAAACTATTGAATCATTAAATATTGAGCATAAAAATAGTAAAATATCAAACATTGTTACAATATCAATAGGAGCTGTTATTTACGAAGCAAACTCTTATGTATCTTGTAATAGATTATACAAGATTGCTGATGAATCACTTTATCTGTCAAAACAAAACGGTAGAAATCAGTATACAATTTATGAAAACGAAGGGAACTAATGACATTTCTTTTTAATAAAAATAGCCATTTTAATTTAGCTAATTTGGCAACTTTTTTTAACATCTCTGCAGGTATTATGGCCATATATTTTTTAACACATAATGAGTTTTTTGCTGCAGCACTTTTTGCATGGTTAGCAGGAGGATTTGATATTGTTGATGGGAAAATTGCAAGAAAATATAATCTATCAACTGAGTTTGGTATTCAATTAGACTCTTTTGCTGATTTTTTATCTTTTGTAATAGTTCCAACCATGTTTATCTATTTTGCAATTATAGACACTAAGGAGCTGATGCTTTTTACTCCACTTGTTGCATTTGCTTTTATTTATTATGTAATTTCAGGTCTTAGAAGATTAATTCAGTTTAATATAAATGCCGAAGAGGGAAGTGTAGAAAAATATTTCACTGGGGTTCCTACTCCACTAGGTGCAATTTTATTATGGGTAGTTTATCTTGTATGGTTAACTGGGATTATAAATGAAAATATTGTACTTATTTTAATGATTTTAATTGGATGGTCATTAAATTCTAAAATTAAAATTCCACACCCTTAGTATTTGAATGAATAAAGTTACTACTATTGATTTAGGCTCTAATTCATTTAGAGTCTTAATTTATGATTGTTTAAATCACAAAATTATCAACGAATACAATGAAGTTGTTGGTATGGCTGATGGTTTAAATGAAACTGGTAATATCTCTCTTGAAGCCCAAGAGAGAGTAGTTGATGCAATTATGCGTTCATCAAAAAGTTTAGAATATGACCCTAAAAGTGCAGTTTGCGTAACAACTGCCGCAATGAGATTAGCTTCAAATAGTAATGACGTATTAAAATATTTTGAAAAAACTACTGGTGCAAGGTTTAAAATAATAGATGGAAAAGAGGAAGCTAGATTAACACTTTTAGCTGTTAAGTATGCATTAAAAAGGGAAAGAATAGATTCTTCTAAATTTATATTATTAGATATTGGCGGTGGGTCGACAGAAATTATTCTTAATGAGGGTGATAATTTTAATTCAAAAAGTTTTAATTTTGGCATTGTAACACTTACACAAAAATATCTTACAAGTAATAAACTAATTGAAGAATTAGATAATTGGAAAAAAGAGATAAACCTTTTTTTAGATGAACTAGATATTAATTTAGAAGATTTTACCTTTGTAGCAACTGCTGGAACACCTACAACAATTGCTGCAATTAAACTAGGACAAGACTTTTTCCATTATGATAAAGATGAAGTTAATGGAACAATAGTAAATTTAAAAGATTTAGATGAATCTTTAGAGATGTTTAAAAATTCAAATAATGAAACTATTACAAAATTAGTTGGACGAGGTAGAGTAGAGTTTATCGAAGTTGGTATTTATATATACAAAGCTATTTTTGAAGTTTTAGAAAAAAATGAATCGATTGTTTTGGATGATGGTTTAAGAGAAGGTGTTGCAATAGATTATTGTTTAAATAAATCTATCTAACACCAACTAGTTTAACGCTTTGCTCTTGTACAATATTTGCTTGTGAAGCAGCTAAATATCCAGCATTTGCTATAACATTTGATTTAGTAAAATCTGTAACCTCTTTAGGGAAGTCATATTGTTTTGTAATTCTATTTTGATTAGTTAAATCTTTTTGTTCTTGAATTGATTCTCTAGCACTTTCCACAAGATTTGTTCTTAAATCTTGAAACTGTGAATGAACATCATCAAGTGCTTTAATACTCTCTTTTACAATCTCAATTGTTTCATTTAATTGCTCTTGATTGTTTAAATCATTTTTACTAATCGCATTTCCAACTGCAATAGCTACTTCAGGAGTATTTGGTTTATCCATTGAAAAATAAGCTTCTTTTGTAGAGATATCAATTGAAGTTGTTTCATCGTATTGATCAACATATAATAAATTTTCTCTTTTATAAGTTGTTTCAAATGCAATTTCTCTAAAATTTAACAGTTCTTGATTTATTTCATTTTTAACTTGATTTTTATCAACATTATTTTGTAAATCTTCTTCTCTAAAACTTAACTTTTCGCTGATTTTTTCTAAAGTTTCTTTTTGTTTTTCAATACCACTTTGAGCAGTAATTGCAATACCAATACCTTCATTGAAAGTCTGTAAAGAAGCTGATAATTCATCTCTTTTTTTGTTATATTCATTAATTGAAAGGGAAAAAGAATCTTCACTTTTACTAACACTTTCTGTTTTGTTAGATGCCCCAATTTGTTGATTAGGAACATTATTTAAGGAGCTTGTTAAATTATTATTAATACTATTAATATCCATATTTTCTCCTCTTTTTAAATATTATTAGTCCATTTTACTAAACTTAAGATTAATTTAATATTAACCTGAAATATTATGTAGTGGGCATTAAAGATACTATTAATAATAATTTTTGTAGAATATCTGACTAATTTATGACAGGAGAGACAATGAGAATAACTGGCGCAAAAATGGTTACTGAATCATTAAGAGAAGAAGGGGTAGATGTAGTATTTGGTTACCCTGGTGGCGCTATTATGAATGTCTATGATGAAATTTACAAACAGAGTTTTTTTCAACACATTTTAACTAGACACGAACAAGCTGCTATACATGCCGCAGAAGGGTATGCAAAATCAACTGGAAAAGTTGGTGTTGCAATCGTAACTTCTGGACCAGGTTTTACTAATGCAGTCACAGGTCTAGCTGATGCTTATATGGATTCAATTCCATTAGTTGTTATTTCTGGGCAGGTTCCTACTACAATTATAGGTACTGATGGATTTCAAGAGATTGATGCAGTTGGTATAAGTAGACCTTGTACTAAGCACAATTATTTAGTTAATGATATTAAAGATTTACCTAGAATTATTAAAGAGGCATTTCATATAGCAAAAACAGGAAGACCGGGGCCTGTACACGTTGATATTCCAAAGGATATTACAGCTGAAGTTTCAGAATTCAAATATCCAAAGAGTGTTAATTTACCTACATATAAACCAACTGTTAATTACAATAAAAGACAGTTGAAAAAAGCGATGGAAGCGATTGCAAAATCTAAAAAACCTTTACTTTATGTTGGTGGTGGAGCAATTTTATCAAATTGTTCATATGAAATTAGAGAATTTGCAGAGCTTACTAATATCCCTGTAGTTGAAACACTAATGGCAAGAGGTGTAATGGGGCATAAACATGATTTATTAATTGGTATGCTTGGAATGCATGGTGAATTTGCTGCAAATATGGCAGCTCACGATACAGACTGTATTATATCACTTGGAGCAAGATTTGATGATAGGGTAACAGGAAGACTTGATGAATTTGCTAAAAAAGCAAAGGTAATTCATGTTGATATTGACCCAGCATCAATTGCAAAATTAGTACATACTAATTATCCAATTGTTGGGGATTTAAAAGTAACTGTTGAAGGTATGATTGAATCAGCACGTGAAATGGAGTTTAACAAATATGATAATTGGGTTGCTCTTTTAAAAGAGTATAAAGAGAAAGAACCTTTAAGATTCATAGATTCAGATTCTGTGGTTAAACCTCAATGGGTTATCCAAAGAGTTGGTGAAGTTTTAGGGGATAAAGCAATAATCTCTACAGATGTTGGTCAACACCAAATGTGGTCAGCTCAATTTTATCCATTTAACTATCCAAGACAATGGAATACTTCTGGTGGTTTAGGAACTATGGGATTTGGACTTCCAGGAGCAATGGGTGTTGCTAGAGGTAATCCTGATAAAGTTTCTATTAACTTCACTGGAGATGGTTCAATTTTAATGAATATCCAAGAGTTAATGACTTGTGTAGAATATGATTTACCAGTTATAAATATTATTTTAAATAACAACTATCTTGGTATGGTAAGACAATGGCAAACATTATTTTATGAAAATAGATTATCTGAAACAGATCTTTCTATGCAACCAGATTTTAAAATGCTTGTTGAATCATTTGGTGGAGTTGGTTATAGAGTTACAACTAAAAAAGAGTTTGATGAAGCATTAAAAGATGCAATTGAAAAGAAAAAACCAGCAATGATTGATGTAGTAGTAGCAAGGGATGAAATTGTATTGCCTATGGTACCAAATGGACATGCATTAAATGAAATGACACTTATAGGAGATAACAATGAATAATTTTAACCACTATTATGACTCAACTACAATAAGACAAGTTATCTCAGTAATTGTAATGAACGAACACAACGTTTTATCAAGAATTGTTGGACTATTCTCTGCAAGGGGATATAATATCGATTCTTTAACTGTAGCACCAATTACAGGAAGTGAATATTCAAGAATGACAATTGTTACAACTGGAGATAAAAGAGTTATTGATCAGATTGTTAAACAATTGAATAAGTTAATACCAGTATTAAAAGTTAACGAACATCAAAATGTTATAGAAAAAGAGACTGTATTAATTAAAATACCAATTGATCAGCCACTTAGTGATATAGAAGTAATTGCAAGAGCTTATAATGGACATATTCAAAATGTTACAGATGAAGCTATTGTAATCTCTGCTACAGATGCACCAAGTAGAATTGCAAATTTTACAAATATTATGAATAAATTTAGACCACTTGAAGTAGTAAAAAGTGGTGTAGTTGCAATGGAAAGATAAGAGTTTTCTCTTATCTTTTTTAAGGATTTAAATGAAACTAAATAAAATAGCTGAAACTTTAAATATACAATGTGATAAAGATATCGAAATCTTAGGTCTTAATACGCTTCTTGATTCAAACGAGAATCAATTAACTTTCTTAGAAAATAAAAAATATGTAAATGATTTAGAAAAAACAAAAGCAGCTGCGGTATTAGTAAAAGAGGAATTTGCTTTAAAAGTTCCAAAAGGAACAACAGCATTAGTTTGTGATGAACCATATTTATCTTTAGCTTATATTTCAAAACTTTTTGCACCAAAAGTAGTTGAAACTAATGGCGAAGATTGTATTGTTGGTGAAAATACAACTATTATGCCAAATGTTTATTTAGGTAAAGGTTCAATTATTGGTTCAAATTGTACTATTATGGCAGGTGCTTTTATTGGTGACAATGTTACTATTGGAGATAATACTATTATCTATCCAAATGTTACAGTTTATAGAGATTGTAAAGTAGGTAGTGATTCAATAATCCACGCGGGTACTGTTATTGGTAGTGATGGTTTTGGATTTGCAAATAGAAAAGATGGAAAATATATAAAAATCTATCAAAATGGTAATGTTATTGTTGGTAATGATGTAGAAATTGGTGCTAATTGTACAATCGATAGAGCTGTTTTTCAATCAACAATTATTGAAGATGGAGTAAGAATTGATAATCTTGTTCATATTGCCCACAACTGTAAAGTAGGGCGTGGTTCAATATTAGTTACTCAAGTTGGTCTATCAGGTTCAACTATTTTAAATGAATATGTTGTAATGGGTGGTCAAAGTGCTACAACTGGTCACTTAGAAATTGCACCATTTACAACTATTTCAGCGCGAGGTGGAGTTACAAAATCTATTACTGAACCTAAAAAACAATGGGCAGGCTTCCCTATAATGGAACATAGAATTTGGCTTAGACTCCAAGGAAAAATTGCAAAATTATTAAAATAAAAGGCTTCAAAATAGTTAAAAAAATATTATCACTAATTTTTCTTTTTGTCATTGTTTATTTTGAATATGCTACTTTTATTGGAGATAAAACTAGTGTAGGAACTGTTGGAACTTTATTTTCCAATTTTTCACATAGATATTTTGGATTTTTATCATATATCTATTTATTATTATTCTTATATCCATTATATATTTTAAACTTTAAAGAAAATTTTGATTGGCAAGAGTTTTCAATCAAGGTTTCTTCTGTAGTATTATTATTAATCTCGTTACTTACCTTTCAATCTTTAGTGGTTGAAAAAGGACTTTATAGTGGTGATATTGGTAATTATATCATTGATTCAATATTCCCATTTATCGGACTTGCTGGACTTTGGTTCTTTGTTTTAATCTCTTTTATTATCTCATGTTTGATTCTTTTAGATGATACAGAAATAAATATCAACCCTAAAAAGTTTATACCTAAAATGCCAACTATTAAAAGAATTGATACTAGTGTTAAACCAAAAAGAATAGAGAGTAAAAAAAGGGAAAAAAGAGTTAAAACAATGCCACCTGCAAAAGAGTCTGTTTCTATAAAAGAAGAGGGTGATGTTGCTCAAATAGTTATTGAAGAAGTAGATGAGAGTGTTTCGGGGATTAAGACAGATGATTTAAACATCATTCCACTTGATGAAATTCATAAAAATATAAATACAAATCAACCTTCACTTTTTGAAGATGAAATAGATATTGAAGAGATAAAAATAACTTCTGAAGATGAACATCCTCATGCAGTTATTGTTGATGAATTAGAAGAGAATAAAAAACTTCAAGAAGAGATAGAATTAGGGGTTACAGAAAAACCTAAAGATTTTGAATTGCCATCAACTAAATTTTTTCAAGAGCCACCAAAAGAGAAAAAATCAAAAGTATCTGAAGCTGAAATTGATAAAAAAATTCGTGACTTATTAGAAAAATTACTTATGTTTAAAATTGAAGGTGATGTTGTAAGAACTTACACAGGTCCTGTCGTAACTACTTTTGAGTTTAAACCAGCTCCAAATGTAAAAGTATCTAAAATACTAAATTTACAAGATGATTTAGCAATGGCTTTAAAAGCTCAAACTATAAGAATTCAAGCTCCAATACCAGGGAAAGATGTTGTTGGGATTGAAGTTCCAAATGATGATATGCAAACTATATTCATAAGAGAATTATTAGAAAGTGAGATTTTTCAAAACTCTAAATCACCACTTACAATGATTTTAGGTAAAGATATTGTTGGTAAACCTTTTGTTACAGATCTTAAAAAGCTTCCTCACCTATTAATAGCCGGAACTACAGGTTCAGGTAAGTCTGTTGGTATTAATGCAATGATTTTATCGCTTTTATACAAAAACTCACCGGATAATTTAAGACTTGTAATGATTGACCCAAAAATGCTTGAATTTTCGATGTATAATGATATTCCACATCTTTTAACTCCAGTAATAACTAAACCAACTGATGCAATTAATGCTTTATCAAATATGGTTTCAGAGATGGAAAGAAGATACACTTTAATGTCTAAAACAAAAACTAAAAACATTGAATCTTATAATGAAAAAGCAAAAAAACAAGGTTATGAAACAATTCCTTATATTGTAGTTGTAATTGATGAGTTAGCAGATTTAATGATGACAAGCGGTAAAGATGTTGAACTATCTATTGCTAGACTTGCGCAAATGGCAAGGGCTTCTGGTATTCACTTAATAGTTGCAACACAAAGACCATCAGTTGATGTTGTTACAGGACTTATAAAAGCAAACTTGCCAAGTAGATTATCTTATAAAGTAGGGCAAAAGGTTGATTCTAAAATTATTCTTGATTCTTTAGGCGCAGAATCATTACTTGGACGTGGAGATATGTTATTTACACCTCCTGGAATGTCTGGGCTTGTAAGACTTCATGCCCCTTGGTCACTTGAAACAGAAATTGAAAGTGTAGTTGATTTCTTAAAAGACCAGAGAGAAGTTGAATATGATATGAACTTTGTAAAAGATAAAGAAAACTCTAGTCTTTCTGGAGCTGGAGATTCTTTAGATTTAGGTGAATTAGATGAACTTTATGAAGATGCTAAAGAGGTTGTATTAACAGATAAAAAAACTTCAATCTCTTATATACAAAGAAAACTTAGAATAGGTTATAACCGAGCCGCAACAATTGTAGAACAGCTTGAACAAACTGGAGTTTTAAGTGAAGCTAATGCAAAAGGTAATAGAGAAATCCTTCTATAAGCCTTTTGTTACATGCCATTTACTTTTATTTATTATAATTACTATGTTTTTTAAGGAGTAGTATTTGATAAATATACTTATGATAGAGGATGATTTAGAACTTGCAGATATCCTCATAGACTATTTAGACCAATATAATATAAAAGTTACAAATTACGAATCACCAGAACTTGGTATTTCTGCATTAAGAATAAAAAAATTTGATTTAATAATTTTGGATTTATCTTTACCTGAAATTGATGGTATAGAAGTTTGTAGAATGATTAGAGACAATCATAATATTCCAATTATAATCTCAAGTGCCAGATCTAATATAGGTGATAAAATTGCGTGTTTCTCATATGGTGCTGATGATTTTATGCCAAAACCATATGATACACAAGAATTGATTTTTAGAATAAAATCTATTTTGAGAAGATGTAATTTTGATATTCCATCAACACCTGAATCTCAGAAAAAGTCTATTTTTACCCATGTTCAAGATAAGATGGAGATCTTAAAAGAAGGAGAGCTTTTAGATCTAACAAATGCAGAATACCATATTTTAGCATATATGATTTCTAAAGCTGGTTTTGTAATTTCTAGGGAAGAACTCCTTTCAAATGTAGATTCTATTAAATATGAAAGTACTTATAAGAGTATTGATGTATTAATAGGAAGAGTAAGAAGTAAGATAGAATTAAACACTAGGAAGCCTAAATATATTCTTTCAATTAGAGGAGTGGGATATAAACTGGTTAATGAGTAAAAAGAATTCAATTCTTTTTCAAATTACACTATTTTTTATTACTATATTTCTAGTGATTAATTTAATTGTCTTGATACAACTTTTTATTAATGATAATTCAAATGACATGATGAATATGAAAAGATATTTTCAATCTGTTAGAATTATAAAAGATAGTAAACATGAAAATTTAACTAAAAAACAAATAGAAGAAAAATTAAAAGTTTATTATACTCAACTTGCTAATATTGACTTAGATACAGTAAAAAAATATGGACAAAAACAAAAACTAACTGATCATCCAATTGATATTTACATCTACAAAGATAAAAAATATATCAATCCAAAAAAGCCAAAGTTTATTCCAAAATTTGAACCACCTAAACCTGAAAAATTTGATAAAAACTTTGTAAAAGATGAAGATATATTATTTATAGACAATTTAAAAGATAGCTATATTATAACTTTTTGGTTTGGAATTCTTTTTATAATTGATTTACTTTTAGTATGGTTTTATTACTTTTTATATAAAAAATTAATTCCTTTACATAACTTAAAAAAAGAGATTGAAAAATTTTCAAAAGGTAGTTTAGATATCAATACTCAAATTAAAGGTAAGGATGAAATCGCACAGGTTTCAAACGAATTTAATAATGCAATTAAAAAGATAAAAGATTTAGATGATTCAAGAAAACTGTTTTTAAGAAATATTTTACATGAATTAAAAACTCCTATTACAAAAGGTAAACTAGTATCAGATACATTAGAAAATGGCAAGAAGAAAAATGTACTGCAAAGAGCATTTATAAGATTAGAATTTTTACTTGAAGAGTTTGTTAAACTAGAGCAACTGACTTCAGGTAAAATGAATCTTGTTAAAAAAGAATATAGAGTAATTGATTTACTTGACCAATCATTGGATTTACTATTAATAGATAGATTAAAGGTTGATATCTATCCAAATGGAACAAAAGTGCTAGTTGATTTTGAACTTTTTTCAATAGCTTTAAAAAATCTTATAGATAATTCAACAAGATATAACACTAATGGTAATCCAGAGATATTTATTAAAGAGGATTGTTTGATTATTAAAAACCAAGGAGATGCTTTAAAAAAACCTTTTGAAGAGTACTTAAAACCGTTTAACAGAGAATATGAATCAATAGATAAAGGTTTAGGATTAGGACTGTATATTACGAATAGTGTAATTGAGAGTCATGGGTTCAAACTTTATTATCAATTTTCAAAAGGATATCATATTTTCAAAATTCAATTTGTGATACCTAAGGATTAACTTCCATTTACTTTCGTAACTAATTAATTACCACTTATTTTTTTTATCCTGATAAAGTTAAGAAAACTTTAAAAGGAGTTTAAAATGTCTACAGCAATTGATGGTATTACATCTACTAGTTCTACCGATGCCTATGGAAATACATATACTACAGCAATAAGTGGAAATGATGCTCTTGCAAGTGAAGATTTCATTACTTTAATGTTAACTGAACTATCCATGCAAGATCCTACTGAACCTGTTGATTCAAGTTCTATGCTTGATGACCAACTTGCACTTCAAACTCTTGAAACAAATATTACGTTAACCGAATCAATGGAATCTTTAGCAACTTCATTTGCTCAATCAGCACTTTCTGATTCTGCTTCATTAATTGGTAATATTGTTGAAACTAGTGAAACTGATGATTCTGGTAATACAGTTCAATATAGAGTTTCTTCTGTGGCAAGCACAGATGGAACAATTTATCTAACAGCTTATGCAATTGAAGATTATTATGATATTTATAGTTTTACCGAAGTTGATTCAACTTCAACTGTAACTGATTCAGAGAGTGAAGATGCAACGTTAACAGTAACAAATAGTTCAGGTAATGAATATGAAATATCTACTTATGGTAAAACTTATGAAGAACTCGCTGAAGAGTTAAATACTATTGATGGAATAAATGCTACTTTAAGTGAAACTAGTGACGGAACTTATCAATTAGTTATGACTGTAAGTGGTGGTGGAAGTTCTTTATCTTCATCAGATGTTGATTTTGGATATTCATTAGAAAATGCAACTTCATATAATTCTGAGGCAGAAACACTTTTATATACAAATGTAACTAGAATTTACTAATGTTACAAAACTCATTCTTTGTTACTTTTTATTTAATTGGGGTGTAATATAGTTATTTAACTGGCACCCCAAGTTTACTCTAATCCCCTAATATATTTATACCAAATGAATTTTCATTATAAAGGATTAATTATGATTGGTGCATTATGGACTGGAATTTCGGGATTAGCTTCTCAACAAGTTGCCCTTGACAACGAATCAAATAATATTGCAAATGTTAATACTGTAGGATATAAAGCTTCTAGAGTTTCATTCGCTGATTTGATGTATCAAGATAGTATTGGTAAAGGTTCAACTGTAACAAGTGCAGAGAAACAATATACTCAAGGAAGTTTAAACTTAACAGGTTCATCATATGATATGGCATTAAATGGAGATGGATTTTTTGTTGTAAAAGATGTTAGTACAACTGGAACTTCTGAAACATATTATACAAGAGCTGGTAACTTTAGAATGGGTGATAATGGTACTTTGCAAGATGCTTCTGGAAATGAAGTACAAGGTTGGGCAATGAGTACTATTGATACTGAAAATGATGTAGTTTCAACAAACTCTAACTTAACATCATTTACAAGTGATTTTACAAGTATTGCCGGAAATCAAATTATCCAATTTTCAAATAAAATTCAAACATTTACAGCCAAAACAACAGACTATACATCTACAGCTACTAGTGATTCTGAAGAATTGTCTGGTTCTGGAGTTAAAACAATGTCAACTAAAATCTCTGATGTTGAAGCGTTGATTTCTGAATATGAAGCTGCACTTGAAGAGTATGCCTTAGATCCTGATGTTACCTCATCACCTGCAATTGCTCAACAAACAGTTATAGATTTTCCAGAGGGTACAGACTCATCTTTAAATAGTGAAGGTGATCAAATTTATGTATATATTAATGGAGATAAAATTACACAAGATTATATAAGTGTTACCACAACAGAAACATTAACATCTACAGATTTAGATGGTGATGGTACTGTAGATAGTGATGATCAGAATATTGCTGCTAGTAGAATAGCTACATATAAAGCTTTAGCAGATGAAATATCAAATGTTACTGGACTAAATGCTTATACAGTAAGTGAAACCACTACATCTACAGATACTATTTATGCCCAAAGTACTGATTCAAGTGATGTTTTAGAAGGAATTATAAAAATTGATTCAATTATTCCAGGTGAAGCATTTACTGTAGGAGATGTATCAGAAGTAAACGGTTCAATTGAGACAGCTGGTACAAGTACTACTATTACTGAATCTGTGGATGGTTCAGGGGAGGGTAAAGTTGAATCTATTATGGAAGCATTAAAAGATGCTGTTACAGGAAGCCAACAAGATATTTATCAAGATACAGATGTTTTATCAGATGATGATGGTACAGCTATTACATGGGCTACAGGAGATACATTATCATATACATTAAATGTAAATGGGGTTGATGTAACAGTTACAAGTGCTAATACATTAACAACTTATGCGGAAGCTATGGAAGATTTAATAACTAAAATCAATGCATCAGATATGCAAACTGAAATTCAGGCAATAAACATTAATGGAAACTTAGTAATAGAATCAAAAGAAAGTGGTGAAGAGTTTTCAGGAGTATTAAGTTTTACAGATTCTTCTACTTCAACTACTTATGAAAAAGAGAAAAATTTAGACTTAAGTGGAAGTACTGGAGCAGGAGCTGAGTTTATGCAAATTATTTCAACTATTGATCAAACAACTTCTCAATCATCTTTACAATTAAGTCTTGAATCACTTGGATTAACAGACTCTGCATTTGGAGAGTTCTCTGTAGATGATAATGGTGTTATTACTATGACTCAAGATGGAGTTGATTATGCAATTGGTCAAGTTGCAATTGCCCAATTTAACAACAATATTGGTCTTGAATCAGTTGGAGACAATTTGCTTGCTAGTACAAATTCAAGTGGTGAAGCTATATATACTATTAACAATGAAAACTCTACAACTGTAGAAGGTGAAACACTAGAGCTAAGTACAGCTGATTTAAGTGAGAGTCTTGTAAATCTAATGGTTTTTCAAAGGGCATTTGAAGCAAACTCAAAATCAATTACAACTGCAGATGATATTTTAACAACATTAATTCAGATGAAAAGATAGATTAAAGGATTTATTATGGTTAGTTCTATTAATTCTATAATGTACAATCTTGAATTGTTAAATGAAAAAAATGCTAAGGTTACTTATAGCCTTAGCAGTGGAAATGCTATACAAAATGGCAGTGATGATAGTATTCTATATAACCAAATCTTAACTATACAAAATAGCTTAGATTCATATAATGGTATATCAGAACTAATTTCTTATAGTAGTTCTTATAATTCATCTAGTGATTCTTCAATGAGTTCAGTTAAAAGTGCAACAGAATCTATAATTGCTGGATTACTACAAGCAAATACAGACACAACTTCTTGGACAGATAAACAAACTATAGCAGATGTAATTGAAGGATATAAAGAAACACTTTATTCTTTAGCAAATACTTCTATAGACAATCAATATATATTTTCTGGTTTAAATACTGACACACAACCTTTTGTAATGGATGAAACTACAAAAAAAGTAGCATATGTAAGTGACAATTCAACTAAAACATTAAATGTTGAAAAAGGTACATATGCAAATCAAGGTGTTAATGGTATTGAAGCTTTTTATTATGAAGATTCAACTGCTAGTAATGGTGAATCAATAACTATTAGTGAAAATCAAATTATTTTAGATAATAGTGGAAATCAATGGCAACTAATGGATTCAAATAATGATGGATCAATTGATGGTTTATATTTAGATGGAGACCTATCATCAACTTCAATTTCTGTTACAGATAATTTAGATGATACATATACTTTTACAAATAGTACATTAAGTTCATTAACATCAATGAATTCAGTATTTGATTTATTAGATGAAATGATAAATACACTAAATTTAGTAGATAGTGATGGTAATTCTATAACGGAAGATGAAGGTGGTAATATTTTAAGTTCATTAATTGATGAAATTAATACTGCATATGATTCACAAAATATTGCCCATGCATTAGTTGGTACTAGAACAAATACAATTGAACGTTATCAAGAAATTATAGATTCAAAAATTACAAATCTAACAATACTAGAAAAAGAGTTTGCAAGTGCAGATTTAACATCACTAGCTGTTGAAGCACAATCACTAGAAAACACTTATACGGCGCTTTATTCAACAATAAATAGAGTAAACAGTCTTTCATTAGTTAATTATTTAAGTTAGGAGTAAAAAATGAAGAATACAGTAAATTTAATTGGTTTAGAATCTCAAGTATTGGAGTGTTATTCGTATTTTATGGATAATCATAAAACTACTAACTTTGATGATTTAGAAGCAAAAATTAGAGATTTAAAAAATGTTATGGTTAGAATGACAATAACTAATCTTGTTAATATGATAGATAGAGTTGTTGAAGATGGTAGAAAAAATAGAAATGGTGAAAACAAACAATACAATGTTTCATCACTACAAATTACAAATGATGATAAAGTAAATCTTATTTGTCATGAAGTAGTAGGATTTGATAATATTGACAAAAAATATATCTTAGATAATGAATTGTCATATATTAATTTTTCTAAAGTAACAAGAGTATACTAAAGGATTTATTATGATAAATTCTTTGTATACAGCTCAATCAGGACTGTTTACTTCTAGGTCTCAAATTGATGTAACTTCTAATAATATTGCTAATGAAAATACAGAAGGTTATAAAAAAAGAGTAAGTGATACAAGTGAAGTTGATTCATTAGAAGATAATATTGGTAATGGTGTATCTTTTGATAGTGTTAGTAGAACTACAAATCAATATCTTTATACCCAAATACTAAATCAATCAAGTAAACAGTCTTATTATGAACAACAAGATACTACTTTATCACAAATTGAAATTATTTTTCAAGAAACAGATACAAGTGGTCTATCAACTACATTAAGTGATTTTTTTAATTCAATTGAGAGTTTAAGAAGTGACCCAACTGATTCAATTTATGCCAGTGAAGTTGAAAGTAATACAGAGTTATTAATTACTTCATTACAAGGTCTATATAGTGATTTAGAAGATTTAGAAGATTCTATTTCATCTCAATTAGAAGATGAAGTTTCAGAAGTAAATACTATATTAGAAGATATTGTTTATATAAATGAACAAATTCAAAATAGTAGTGAATCTAGAAATGACTTACTTGATAAACAAGACCAACTAGAATTTGAACTTGCTCAATATGTTGATATTGAAGTTGATACTTCAAATGATAATTATGATTTAAAAATTGGTGGAGTAACAGCTATATTTAATGGCACAAATTTGCATGAAGTTTCAATTGTAGAAGAAGATGGTGATACATCCTTAACCATTTATAATAATGAACTTGAAATGTCTAGTGGGTCATTAAAATCTTTAACACAAAATTTATCATCTGATTCTGCAATATATGAAGCTATGGAAAGTTTAGATGATTTTGCTTCGGCTTTAATTACTGAATTTAATAGTGCTAGTTCAACAACAATTTTTAGTGGAGATTCCGTTAGCAATATGGAATTAGTTGATGGTGTAATAGATAGTTTAAGTAGTGATGATTTAGAAAATATTGCACAAATACAATGGGGAGAAGGTTACTCAATTGGTGATTTTTCTGGTTCCTTTACAGAATACTATCAAGATTTTCTAGTGGGCATATCTTCTTCTGTAGAAGATAATGCATTTATACTAGAAACTCAAGAAGCAGTTGTTCAATCTTTAAAGTCCAAATATGAAGAAGAAACTAGTGTAGATAGTGATGAAGAGATGATTAACTTAATACAGTATCAAGCAGCATATGAAGCTAATGCAAAAGTTATAACTGTTGTAGATGAAATGCTACAAACAATTTTAGATATGTAGGAGGATAAGATGGCTGACGGAATATTAGGATTAGGAAGTTCTGGTAGTTTAGAATTAAATTCAGAACTATTAGAAAAATTAAGGGCAGCAGAGGATACTGCATATTTAGATCCAATTACTGAAGATATAGAAGAGACTGAATTAGAAATTGAAGCCATTGATACAATTGCTTTAAAAATTGATGAATTATATGAAGTAGTACAATATTTTGATTTATATACTAGTGATACTAATGTGTTTGATGAAATGACAGCAAATACATCAGGAGATTCAGTTTCTTTTGATGCCGCAGATTCAAGTGATTTAAACCCAGGTACAGTTACTGTTTCAGTTGAACAATTGGCAAAAAAAGATGTTTATCAATCAAATCTTATAACTGATATTGAAGAAGAATTAATAGATTCTGATTTAACTATTGATGTAGGTGACGAATCATATACTTTTGATACATCAGGTATGACATATGAAGATTTAGTGACTGAAATAAATTATATTAGTTCCTTAGAGGCATCTTTAGAAGAAGTTGGTGATAACTCGTATAGATTAGTTATTAAAAGTGCAGAAAGTGGTCTAGCTAATTCAGTAACAATAAGTCAAGGGGATGATTTAGATTTAGGTTTTGAGGAAGAAGAAAATCATGTATTAACTTCACAAAATTTAATTGCAACAATTGATGGAGTTGATTATGATATTTCATCTAATAAAGTTACATTAAGTAGTGGATTAATTATTAGTGCAGTTGATGAAGGAAATTCATCAATAACAATAACTAATGATGATAGTTATGTTATTGAGGCAATTGAAAGTTTAGCTACAATCTATAATGAACTTGTTGATTTAGTTTCTACATATACAGATGGTGACGATGATGAAACAGGAGTTATACAAGATACAAGTTCAATTAGATCTATTATGAGTGAAATAAAGAATATATTCTATGAATCATATGGATTAGAGGATGAAGAATCAGCGTTTTTTTATGGAATTTCTTTTGATGAAGATGGTTATATGGAAGTTGATTCTGACGAGTTGGCTGATGCTTTAGCAAATAATTATGATGATTTAAAAGAACTATTTGTAGGATATGCAGAAAAAGAAGGTTTAGCTACAACATTAAGTAATTATCTTGATGATTTAGATTCTTTAGATGGTGCTTTAACTACATATGAAGATAAGTTAGATAATAAACTTGAAACTTTAGAAGAAGAATATGAAGAAGAATCAGAAAGACTTGATGAAAAATATTCACAAATGGCTGAACAATTTGCTGCATATACAGTAATTATTACTGAAATGGAAAATGCTTTTGCTTCATTAGAAATGATTATTAATGGAGATGATGATTAGAAAATTAATTGTTACCAATTATTTACTTTAAAGGTATAAACTTTCAATAATAGAAAAACTATTTAAATTAAAAGGAGCCTATTATGAACATATCTTCAATTGGTTTGACATCAATGATGCCATCGGTTAGTAATATTTCAAAAGATATAATATCTCAAACAGATACTGATTCAGATTCAGCATTAAGTTTAGAAGAATTAGGTATTGATGAAGAACTTTTTAATACCTTAGATAGTGACTCAGATGGTTATGCAACACAAGCAGAATTAAGTTCTGCAATAGAAAGTAAACTTTCTGAATATGGAGGTTCAATGCCTAGTCCAGAAGAATTTTCTTCTTTACTTTCAGACTTAGGCTTAGAGATACCAGAACCTCCTGAAAAACCAAGTAATAACACAGACTCTATGAGTGGTGATTTTGCTGCAGAATTAATGTCAGCATATGATACTGATGGGGATTCACTTCTTACAAGTGAAGAGGTTTCTTTGTTAAGCCAAGAGGAATTTTCTTCATTAGATACTGATAGCGATGGGTCAATATCAACAGAAGAATTAACATCTGCCATAAATAAAGTAGCAAGTGGTACTACACCACCACCAGCTGGTGGAGCTCCAATGGGAGGAGGAGAATCTTCAGCTAGTAGTGAAAGCGAAGATGAAGAAACTTACTCTGAGATTGACACAAATGAAGATGGGGTTATATCAAGGGAAGAATTAGAAGCATATTATGGTATTAGCAATAATTCAAGTGAAGATGAAAGTACTGAAACAGCTAATGATAATAGTCTTCAAAACATTAAAATGCTTATGGAAGCATTAAAATCAAATTCTGATGATCCTATTGACCAAGATAGTTTCAGTGGAATGATGAAAATCATCAATACTCAAAATAATAATAGTGAATTAAATTCTTATCTTTCAAAATCTACTTCAAGTTCGTTATTTAGCTACGTTTAGAAAAGCGTAGCTATTACTTTTTAGTAACATACCGTTAATATTCATCAGATATAATTGTATATACAATTAATTTAAAAAGAAAGTTAAAATGAATAAAATAATAGAATATTTTCTTGAAAATTCAAGGTTAAATCATACACTTTTACTTTTTATCTTGATAATGGGAATCTTTGGATATTACAAAATACCAAAAGAGATGTTTCCAACTGTCACATTAGAAAGTATACAAGTAAATGGAAGTTATAGTGGTGCTAGTGCAAGTAGTTTAAATAATTTTGCTGTTGTAGAGTTAGAAAATCAAATAGATACTATTTCTGGTATAGAAGAGGTAAGCTCAACTATTACAAATGGTAGTTTTTCAATTAAAATTGAACTACAAGATGGAGTAGATAAAAAAGAGATTCAAGATGAAGTAAAAGATGCTGTTAGTTCAGCTAAAAAATATTTCCCAAGTGATATGACAGAACCAACAGTTAGTTCTGTTCAAAGACAAATGTCATTGATGAACGTCTCAATTCTTTCTCAAAATAGATCAAAAAAAGAACTTCTTGATATCTCAAAAGACTTAAAAACAAAACTGCTTTCAGTTTCAAATATTAGTGAGATTCAAATATATGGTGATAGTGAACTTCAAATTGATATTTTACTAGACCATAAAAAAATTGATATGTATGGATTAGAAAGCTCTTCTGTTATTAGTGCTATTGGTAATTTATCCTATATATATCCTGTAGCACAAATAGAACAAACAGGTAATCATGTATATTTAAGTGCAAACAATAATAAGTTTAATAAAACCACTTGGGAAAATACTATATTAAAAGTTGACTCTAAAGCAGTCTATTTAAAAGATATTGCAAATATTTCAATTGATTATCCAATAGATGAGACTATCTCTAGATTAAATGGACAAACAACAATCTCATTTAACATATATAAAGATGATGTTGGTGATTCAATTGCTATAGCTAAAAAAGTTAAAAATATTTTAGCTAATTATGAACAAGAAACAGAAGATTTAACTATGGAAATTACTAGAGATAGTAGTGAACCTGTTGATGATAGAATTAAAACTATTATTGCAAATATCACCTTAGGTCTTATACTAGTTGGTTTATGTATGCACTTATTAATTAGCCCAAGGTTATCAATAGTAATTGTAATGGGGATTCCTTTTTCATTTATTTTAGCCTTATTAGTAATTGAACAATTCGGCTTTAGTTTAAATATGATTTCATTAATGGCAATGTTGATATCTTTAGGTATCGTAGTTGATGATGCAATTATTGTAAGTGAAAACATACAAAGACATCTTGATGAAGGTAAAAAGCTCAATGATGCAGTTTTAATTGGTGCAAAAGAGATGATTGCACCTGTTTTAATTGCTGCTTTTACTACAATATTTGCTTTTTTACCTATGCTTCTAATAAGTGGTGAATTAGGTAATCTTATGAAGCTTGTTCCAATTGTAATATCAGTACTTATTTTTGCATCATTAATTGAGTCATTTATTTTTCTTCCACTTCATGCAAAGCATATTTTAAAAAGAAAAGATAAAATGCTTGACTGGACAAAAGCTTACAACTTTTACGAAAATATTTTACATAAAATAATACATTTTAAAAAGATATTTCTTTTGTCTTTTTTTATCATTGTTCCTGCTTTAACTTATTTACTTATTACAAATAGTAGATTTCAAATGATGCCTGATTTAGATTTTGGAAGTATTACTGTATCAGTAAAATTAGATGAATCTTTAGGATTAAAAGAAACAAATGAAGTAGTTAAAAAATATGAAAAACTATTACTAGAAAATAAAAATGAGATTTTTATTAAAAATATTGACACCACCGTAGGTAGGTTTTCAAATATAGCAAGTGATAGTGAAACTATTGAAAATGGATTTAATTTAAATATTGAACTTGAAGATTTTAAAGAGGATAATTTTTTAGAAAAATATGTAAATCCCGTTTTAAGTCTTAGTTTTGATTTCGAAAGAAAGGATAAAATTCGAACTATTGACACACAAACAGCAATGAATCAAATAAGAGAGTTGATTAATCCTTTAGTAAAAGAAGATAAAGCAGTTGAATTTAATATTGTTACAAGAAGAATAGGTATTGTAAAAACTGATATTGAACTAAATTTAAGTAGCGATGATAAAAGTTTACTTCTTAAAAGTATCGATAAAATAAAAAAAGAATTATCAAATATAGATGGTGTAAAGGATGTAACAGATAATACCCAATTAGGTGAAAGTGAGTACAAGTTTTCATTAAATTCTTATGCACAATCTTTAGGGCTTACAGATAGTACAATTGCAACACAAGTTGCAAATTTCTTTATGGAAAAAGATCAAGCTAATACTTTTAACAATGACGGAGTAATTGATATTATAACTCAATCAATTTATAAAGATAGTATTGATGAGATGAAACACTTCTTAATTAATATAGATGACAAAAAAATTGAGCTACAAGAGTTAGTTGATTTCAAGATTGAAAGAAACTTTGAAAAAATAGAAAAAGAAGATGGTGAAATACAAAAGAAAATCTATGCAAATATAGAAAAAAGTGTAACAAGTTCAAATGAAGTATTAGCTCAAATTGATCCACTTTTAAAAGAGATTTCTAATACTAATATGAAGATTTTTTATGGGGGAGAGCGTGAAAAAAGTGCTCAAATGGCTAGTGATATGTTAAAAGCTTTTTTAGTTGGTTTATTTTTAATTTTCTTAACCTTATTAATAAACTTCCCATCTTTTAAAAGTGCTTTTATTATTCTTTCAGTTATTCCTTTTACAGTTTTTGGTGCTGTATTAGGACATACCATAATGGGAATAAATTTAAATTCCCAATCATTTATAGGTATGTTAGGCCTTGCAGGAGTTGTTATTAATGATGGTATTATTATGTTAGACTTTTTACATGGAACTAAAAATAAATCAGAGTTTTATAAAAAAGCTAAACAAAGGGTAAGACCTATATTAATTACATCAATTACAACTATCTTAGGTTTATCTACATTGATATTCTTCCCAACAGGAGAATCAGTTATGCTTCAACCAATTGCCATATCTTTAGGATTTGGTATAGCTTGGGGTACGATTTTAAATTTAATTTATGTACCAGCATTATATGCAACAATATTCAAAATAAAAGACTAAAAGGATTTAACTATGAAAAAACTTATATTTTTATTATTACCACTATTTTTATATTCACAAACTTATATGGCCAAAATTGAACCATATGAAGAGTTTATTATTTATGCTCAAGCCTCAGGACAAATTATTAAACTAGACAAAAATGATGAAACAAAAATTGTAACAAAGGAACTTATCAGAATTGATGATTCTTTAGAACAAAAAGAGTTAAAAATTTATCAAAACCAATTAAAGTTATACAACAAAAAATTATCAATTGCCCAAAGTAATTATGAAAAATTTATAAATATTAGAGGTAAAAGTCAATCTGATAAAGATGACAAGTATTATGATATTTTAGATTTAAAAATAAATATTGATTCTATAAAATTATCAATTGCCTCATTAAAAGATACAATCTCAAAAAAGAGTATAAAAGTAAATAAGTTATATATCAAGCAATTTGATGTAGATAAAAATGATTATGTTTCAACTGGTACACAATTGGCCACTGCAATGAATATATCTAAATCTAAACTAGTAGTTTATGTTAGTAAAGATGATTATGAAAACATATCAAAAAAGAAAGTTTATATTAATGATGAAAAAGGTCTTGCAAAAATAAAAAAAATAGATAAAACACTAGATAAAACATATGTATCGGCCCATAAAGTAGTTTTAACTTTAGATAATAATGAATTTGGACAAATTATGAAAGTTGAGTTTAAAGATGAATAATAAAATATTAATTACAAGTTTAGTTTTTTGTTCATCTTTAACTGCCAATGAAGAGATAAACTTATTCTCTCCTACACAAAAATCTATTATAGAAACAAAAGAAAAAATCATTAATGAGGATAAAAAGTTAAATCAAAAAAGTTGGCTATCAGATATTAATATAAGTTCGAATATTTCTGAAGACAATAATGGCAATACTTCTAAAAGTATGAGTCTATCATACGAACAAGATATATTTAAATTTGGTGGAATTTTTGAAACAATAGATTTAGCAAAAATACAAGAACAGTATGATTTGCTTGATTTAAAAATAACCTTCAGTGAATATTTAAACAATATATATTCAAACACATTAAATGCAAAGATAACAGATCTAAGTATTGAAAAACAAAAATTAACAATTTTAAACAAAGAGATAGACTTAGCAATTTTAAAAAGTGAATATAGTGCAGGTGAGGTTGGAATCTCTGATTTAAATGATACAATTATGGAAAAGAATACATTAGAAGAGGAGTTGATTAATCTATTTAAATCAAAAAAACAATATCTTCTTAGTTTAAAACAATATACAAATAAAGATTATCAAAATATTGATATACCAAATTTGAAAATTAAAAAATTAGATGATTTTATAAAAAATTCAAAAGATGTAAATTTATCTGTTTATAGTGAAGAGATTGCAAAAAGTACTTATAAAATCAAAAAGACTGACTATATGCCAACAATATCTTTTTCATCAAGTTATAACAAAAATTATGAAAATACAGAGGATGAAACATATAACTATGGTGTAAACCTAACAATACCAATTAGTTTTTCAACCTTAAATGATATTGAAAAATCAAAACTTGAATACCTTTTATCAAAAAATGAAAAAGAACAAAAAATCATAGATGAATCAATGGAATACGAAAAACTAATACAAAATATTGAAACCTATGAAAATTTAAAAAATATAGCAAATAAAGATATTATATTATATGAAGAACTACTACAAACAGTAAAAGATGAATACAATGCAGGTTATAAAGCAATAGAAGATGTGGAAGTGTTATCAAATACTAAAAAAATGAGAGAATTGGATTTGAAAATTAATGATTTAAATATACAACTTGAACTAATTACTATGTATTATTAAAGCTTTTTTCAAAATAGTAGTTATAATTAATAATTAGTATGTTAAAATAATATTACTATATAAGCAAAAGGAGTATGTTATGAATACAAGTATTGTAGGAAGACACATAGAATTAACCGAACCTATTAAAGATTATGTTAATAGTTCAATTGAGATTTTCAAAAAATATAATTTAGATATTATATCTGTAAACGCAATTATTGACCAAGAAGAAAAAAATGGAAGAAAAGCATTTACTTTTGAATTTACGTTAAATATCGCACATTTAGATACTGTTGTTGTAAAACAAAAAGATAAAGATTTATATTCAGCAATTGATATCGCTGTAGATAGAGTTTCAAAAGTTTTAAGAAGACACCATGATAAAATCACGGGTCATAAAGCTACAAAATTAACAGAAGTTGCAGCTGCAGAGATTGAAGATCAAATAGCTAACGAATTAGAGAAATTTGAAGATGAAATCTTCCCAGTAAGACTTACTTCTTATAAACCAATGGATATTCAAGAGGCATTAGATGATTTAAAAGGTTCTGATGCTCAATTTAAAGTATTCTTTGACAAAGATGATAATATGAGAGTATTATACAAATCAAAAGATGAAGGAAAATTTGGATTATATTAAGATATAATCTAATGTTTCTTAAAGGTATTAGCTTAAGGCTAATACCTTTTTTATTTTAAAGGAAAAAGTTTACATGACAAACGAACTGAAAAAAATTGCATTGATTGGACAACCTAATGTTGGAAAATCATCATTATTTAATAGAATTGCAAAAAAAAGAATTGCTATTGTTTCTGATATGGCTGGTACAACTAGGGATATTAGAAAGCATGAGGTTGAAATCCTTGATAGAGATGCACTTATGCTTGACACAGGGGGTATAGATGATACAAACGATGCTATATTTTCTAATGTAAAAAGAAAAGCAGTAGAGTGTGCTAAAGAGGCTGATATAATACTTTTTATGGTCGATGGTAAAAAGATACCAGATGAAAAGGATAAAGAATTATTTTATGAGCTTCAAACTCTAGGTAAAAAATTAGCTTTAGTGGTAAATAAAATAGATAACGACAAAGAAAAAGATGAAAGACTTTGGGCTTTCTTTGAATTTGGTATTGATGAAGAAAATCTTTTTGGTATTTCAGTTTCACATAATAGAGGAACAAAATCTTTATTTGAATGGATTTGGGAAAAATTACCACCAAGAGTTGAAGAAGAAGTTATAAACTACGAAGTAGATGATGATGACTACTTAGAAGATTTTTTAGCTCCAGTTGAAGATATAAATGAGTCAGCTGATTTCCAAGATGATGGTGAGATAAGAGTTGCCATTATAGGTAGAACAAATGTTGGAAAATCTTCAATTCTAAATGCACTTGTTGGAGCAGAAAGATCAGTTGTTTCTCCAATTGCAGGAACAACTATTGACCCAGTTGATGAATCTTTTGAGTATAAAGATAAAAATATTACCTTCGTTGATACAGCAGGTCTAAGAAGAAGAGGTAAGATTGAAGGAATTGAAAAATTTGCTTTAATGAGAACAAAAGAGATGCTTGAAATTGCAAATCTTGCTTTAGTTGTTTTAGATGCCTCAGAAGAACTATATGATTTAGATGAAAAAATTGCAGGTTTAGTTGATCAATATGGTTTAGGGACTATTATTGTTTTAAATAAATGGGATGAAAATAGAGAAGATTTTAAAGAGTTTGAAGAAAAGGTGCGAAGAAAATTTAAATTTTTATATTATGCACCTATAATTGCCGTTTCAGCAAAAACAGGTAGAAGTATCGATAGATTAAAAGACAAATTAGTTGAGATTTATGAAAACTATAGTCAAAGAGTTCCAACCTCAACACTAAATAAGGCAATTGAAACAGCGGTAATGAGACATGCTCTTCCAAGTCCTGCAGGTAATTTTCTTAGAATTTATTATTCTACACAGTTTGAAACAAAACCTCCAAGAATTGCACTTATTATGAATAAACCTAAACTTTTACATTTTTCATATAAAAGATATTTAATAAACTTTTTAAGGGATAATATAAACTTTGAAGGTACACCTATTCATCTTGTAGCAAGAGGAAAAGGACAAAGAGAAGAGAGTGAGGAAGAGTTAGAAGACTTTTAAAAACTCATTTAGTGGGAGAGTTTTGAATGATTAGCATTAACAATTTAAAAAATGATGTTCTTGGTGGTATCACAGCAGCCGTTGTTGCATTACCTTTAGCTTTAGCATTTGGTGTTGCAAGTGGTGCTGGTGCAATTGCAGGTATATATGGTGCAATCATTTTAGGTTTTTTCGCTGCACTGTTTGGTGGTACTTCAACACAAATATCAGGACCAACTGGACCAATGACAGTTGTAACAGCAACGGCAATTGCTGCTTTTCCTGGTGATATTAACACTGTTATGACAATAATATTTCTATCAGGGTTGATTCAAATCTCTTTTGCTGTTATAAAAATTGGTAAATGGATTCAGTTTATTCCATATCCTGTTATCTCAGGGTTTATGAGTGGAGTAGGTGTTATTATTATTATCTTACAAATAAATCCTTTTTTAGGGGTAGATTCGCAACCTTCAATACTGTTAACTGTATTAAACTTTATGGATACAATATCACAAACTAATAAAGATGCACTGATAATTGCTTCTATTACACTAGGAATTATGTTTTTAACTCCTAAAAAAGTTAGACAAATTATTCCTCCTGCACTAATTGCATTAATTGCAGTAACATATTTATCATTTTATTTAAATTTAAATGTACCTAAGATTGGTGAAATTCCTACAGGATTACCAGAGATTACATTACCTATAAACTTTAGTTTTGTAAATCTAAAAGAGATAATTACATTATCTATTACTTTAGCTTTATTAGGCTCTATTGACTCGTTATTAACCTCTTTAGTTGCCGATAATATGACAAAAACAAAACATAGACCAAATCAAGAATTAATTGGACAAGGTATTGGTAACTCTATATGCTCACTTTTTGGAGCAATCCCTGGAGCAGGTGCAACTATGAGAACAGTTATAAATATTAATAGTGGAGGAACTACAAAAATTTCTGGAATGGTTCATTCTTTTACACTATTACTTATTGTTTTATTTCTTGCTCCATTAGCATCGCAAATACCATTGGCTGTACTTTCAGGTATTTTGATAAAAGTTGGATTTGATATTCTAGATTATAAATTTATTAAGATTATTAAAAAAGTAAATAAGAGAGATTTACTTGTAATGGTTACAGTATTACTTTTAACAATTTTTGTAGATTTAATTATGGCAGTTGGAGTGGGTATAACAATTGCTTCTATAATGGCAATATATAAAGTATCAAAGGGTACTCAAATAAAAACTGTTAGAAATATAAAAAAATCATCTTTTGATATTGATATAGATAACAACTCTATTTATACTATTAAGATTAATGGTGAGTTATTTTTTGGTACTGCATCAATCTTAGATGAAAAAATTGATAGAATTGATGATAATATTAAAACAATTATAATTGATTTTAAAAATGCCTTTTCATTGGACTTATCTGCAATTTTTATTTTAGAAAATATAATTGACAAATTGAAAAAAAGAGGAATGAATGTAATCTTTATTTCAAAATATAGACATAGAAAAACTATAATGCAATTAGATCAAGATGATATATTTAAAAAAATAAAAATATTTACTAATATTGATGATGCTATAAATTATGTACAGCATAAAGAGATTGTTAATGGCTAAAACATACCTTTTAAATAATCAAAAATTTGATGGTGTTATAAATTTAGAAGTTTTTAAAATAAAATATATTCCATCTAGTTTTGATTTAAAAAAATATGATGCCTTAATTATAACTTCAAAAAATGCTATTTATTCTTTAAATAGTTTTAATGATGATTGGATAAAAGTACCTTGTTATGCAATAGCTAAAAAAACTGCTGATATTATATTAAAAAATGGCGGGATAGTAGAATATACAGGTTCTAGTGGACATGGTAATGATTTTGCTAAAGAATTAAAAGATAAACTGGCGAATAAAAAAGTTCTTTATGTAAGAGCTAAAGAGGTTGCTTCAAATTTAGTAAATATATTAAAAGAGTCTAATACCGATATTGATGAATTAATTACATATGAAACTGTTTGCAATGATAAATTAAATATAGAATTAGAAAAAAATTCAACTATAATATTTACCTCCCCATCATCAGTTAATTGTTTTTTTAAAAACTATTCTTGGGATAAAAGTTTTAATGCAATTGTTATAGGTAAAACCACTTCTAAATGTTTACCTAATTATGTCAATTTTAAAATAAGCCCTGTTACATCAGTTGAAGAGTGTATAAAACTATCTCAAATGGTTACTTTTTAATCTTTTATTTAAACGAAATTAGCTAAAATTATTATAATCTAAGTAGTGCGGGATTTCCATTGTTGAGGGTCCGTTACTATATTTTTGTGGATGATTGTAATTTATACGGTGTTGAACGTTTGCTTTTGTATTCTCGTTCCTAAAGTATAATTCTTGTCTGCTAACGTTGGCTTTTGTGGGCCATTTTGATGGTTAACGGCTGCTTGGATTAATTTATTACTCATTATTAAGGACAATCTAGTGAACATTTTAATACTTGGTTCTGGTGGTAGAGAATACTCTATTGGACTAGCTATTTCTAAAGAAGAGGAAAATCATAACTTATTTTTTATGCCAGGAAATGGGGCAACTGACAATTTAGGTACAAATATAAATATTAAAGATTATAACGAATTAGCACAATGGGCAAAAGAAAATACAATTGATTTAACAATAGTAGGTCCTGAAGCTCCATTAGTAGATGGTGTTGTTGATATATTTAAAGAAAATGGTTTAACAGTATTTGGTCCAAGTAAAGCTGCAGCTCAGCTTGAAGGCTCAAAAGTGTATATGAAAAATATTCTTAAAAAGTATAACATACCAACAGCAGCGTTTATAGAAACTACTTCTGTAGAAGAAGCTCATGACTTCATTGATACAATGAATGAACCTATAGTTGTAAAAGCAGATGGCTTATGTGCAGGTAAAGGTGTAATTATAGCTCAAAGTAAAGAAGAAGCTAAAAAAGCAGCCTCTGATATGTTAAGTGGAGAATCTTTTGGAGATGCTGGAACTTCAATTGTTGTTGAAGAATATTTAGACGGTTATGAACTATCTATTTTTGCAATTTGTGATGGTGACAACTATAAAGTTTTACCTGCTGCTCAAGATCATAAAAGAGTAGGGGATGGAGATACTGGACCAAATACAGGTGGTATGGGTGCATATGCTCCAACTCCATTAGTAAATGATGATATTTATAAAAAAGTTGAAGAGAGAGTTATTAAACCAACACTAGAGGGTATGAAAAAAGAGGGTGCTCCTTTTGAAGGTGTATTATTTATTGGTGTTATGGTAGTAAATGGTGAACCAATTATTTTAGAATACAATGTTAGATTTGGTGATCCAGAGTGTGAAATTTTAATGCCTTTACTTGAAACTCCTGTTTCAGAACTTTTTTACAAAGGTGCAACTAAACAACTTGATAAATTAGATATTAAAATAAAAAATGAATATGGAGTTGCCGTTGTAATGGCAAGTGGAAACTATCCTTATGGTTCTAGCCCAGCTTCAGAAATAATAGTTGATGAAATAGTTGATGAAGAGATTTTAAATAATACACATATTTCTTATGCTGGTGTTAGTAAAGAGGATGGTAAACTTTTTGCTACTGGTGGAAGAGTTCTTCTTTGTGTCGGTTTTGGTGAAACAATCAAACAAGCAAGAGATAGAGCATATAAACTTTGTGGGCAAGTACATTTTGCTGGGAAAAAATGCAGAACTGATATTGCATATCAGGCACTAAAATAAGAGATTTGTTTTAGATGAATAACACTGATAATCTAGAATTAGCAACAATACGTTCAAGAACTTTAGCATTTGTTATTGATGATTTTCTTATCACTTTTATTGTTATTGCAATGTATTGGAATAGTATATCAAGTACAGGTGATGATTTAGCAACCCTTTTACTAATAATGAATGAATTTGTATGGCAAGTTTTATTTTTAAAATTTATATATCAAACTTTTTTTGTATGGTACTATGGAGCAACTATTGGTAAGATAGTAGCTAAAATCAGAGTTATTGATTATAACCATTTTGGTAGAGTTTCAATATTTACAGCAATGACTAGATCTATTCTTAGAATTATCAGTGAGATGTTCTTTTATATTGGATTTATTTTTGCTTTTTTTAATGATGGAAGACAAACATTTCATGACAAAATTGGAAGGACTTTAGTCGTTAATGCTTAGAAAATTTATTGCTACAGTAATTTTAGTTGCTTCTTTACATGCACAAGATGAAAAGTTTGAGATTATTGCTAATGATGTTAAAACAAGAGAAAACAATGTAGTTGTTGCAACTGGTAATGTAGTAATATATTCTAAAACCTATTATATCACTGCACAAAAAATAATCTATGATAAAGAAAAAGAAACTTTTGAATTGTTTGATGATGTTATGATTCTAAGGAATAATAACGTTCAATCAAAAAGTGACTATGCTTTTTTAGATATGAAAAATGATGGAATTTATCAAAAACCAACAATGTATTATGATGAATCAACATCAGTTTGGATTAGTTCAAATGAGTCAGATAAGAAAAAAGAAAAAATTTATATAGAAGATTCTATTGTTTCGAGTTGTGATTGTATTGACCCTGACTGGAGTATAAGATCTTCAAGTGCTGATTATGATACTGAAGATAAATGGATTAATATCTATAATCCAAGAATATATATGAAAGATATCCCTTTATTTTATTCTCCTTATTTAGGTTTTTCTACTGATAAATCAAGAAGAACAGGATTATTAATGCCTAGTTTTGGTTTATCTTCTTCAGAAGGGACTTTTTTCTCTCAACCAATCTATTTTGCACCTGCGAAAAACTATGATATAGAGTTTATACCACAAATTAGATCAGCTAGGGGTTTAGGTTTATACACATATTTTAGATATGCTGATTCACCAGATTCAATTTTTGAATTAAGTAGTGGATATTTTAAAGAAAAAAGTGACTATGTTAAAGAGTACAATTTAAGAAATACAGACCACTATGGTTTTGATTTAAAATACGAAAGATATAATCTATTCAATGGTAAAAAACTTGATACAACAGATGGTATTTATGTTGATTTAAACTATTTAAATGATATTGAATATAAAACCTTAGAAGATGAAAAATATAGAGATGATGTAGAGAGTAAAATTGAATCTAGAATTAACTATATTTATAACACACCAAACTATTTTTTAGGTTCTTATTTTCGATATTACATTGATACTACAAAAGATTCAAATGCTACTACATTACAAGAGTTACCAAAGGTTCAATTACATAGCTATTCAAGACCTTTATTTTTAGATAAACTATTGTATTCAGCCGATTTGAAAGTTACAAATCATTTTAGACGTGATGGAATAAGTGCTAATCAATATGAACTTAATGCTCCATTATCATACTCTTTTTCACTGCTTGATGATTACTTAAATTTTGAGATTAAACATTCATTATCTTTAAATAGATTTAACTATAGTAATTTTTCAACAACTAAATATGAAGATGGAACTTTTGCTGAAACAAATACAACTTTATCTTTAAATAGTGATTTAATAAAACCATATGATGATTATATCCATTCTGTAAACCTATTTACAGATTTTAATAAAGCTAACACAATAAAAGAAAATGGAGATTTAATTGGTGTTAATCTAATTAAAATTGACAATCCTATTTCCACAAATGATTTAAATAATAATCAAAGATATGATGAGCTCAGTTCTTTTCCTGTTGCAAAAAGTCAAGATACTATAGCTTTTGGTTTAAATCATTCTTTTTATGATAAAAACAGTTTAGAAGAGATAATAAAACATAAGATTAAACAAACTATTTTATACGAAGAGGATAATCCAAAGTTACAAAATTTAGAAAATGAGATTGTTTATAATTATATTCTTGGTTCTATGAAAAATAAATTTATATATAATCAACAAGATAAAAAATTTGTAGAAAGTTCAACTTCTTTTTCATTAAATTATAATAATTTTTATTTAAAACTTGGACATTATTTGGCTAGACAATCGGCTAATGCAGGTTTTGATGAAAATTTAGAATCATATACAATAGATTCTAGATATAAGTTATCAAATAGATATTCTATAGGGTATAGTACAAGATATAATATAGAAGAAAATTTAAGAACAAACCAAACCTTTAAATTTTCTATAAACGATAGTTGTTGGGATTTAAATCTAAAATATAAAAATGAGATTACTGCTGCATCTACAAACAATAATCTAGGAAGAATTGAACAAGATATTGTATATATAGAACTATTTTTAAAACCCTTAGGTGGTGTAATGCAAGAGTATGAAATAAATAAGGATAATTAAAACATGACGCCAGATAAAATATATTTTAAAAATAGAGATGTGGCTGCATATAGACTTATTGATATTCTTCCAATTAATAAAATGAAACTAGAAGATTGGACAGTTATTGCAAGTTCATATAATGGATACCCAATTGCAGAGATTATTGCCAATGAATTAAATGCAAAACTTGATATAATGTTTTCGAGGAAAATATTTTCACCTAATAATGATGAGTGTGAAATTGCTATTGTGACTGAAACTGAGGAAGTTGTAATTCATGAAGAATTAGTAAAAGCTTTTAATATTAGTTTAGATTTTGTTTTTTCAAAATCTAGATATATCTTTGATAATGAACTATCTTCTTGTGTAAACAAGTTTAGAAAAGGTAACAAATTAAAAGATTTAGAAAACAAAAACGTTTTACTAATAGATGAAGGTTTAAATACAAGTTTAACTATGATGGCTTGCATTAAAACTGCAATTCATCTTGGAGCAAAGTCAGTTTCAGTGGCAATACCAATTTTACCAACTGCTAGTATTCCTACAATAGAATCAATTGCAGATGACCTTTATTATGTAAAAAATCTTGATCATTTTATTAGTATCGATTTTTATTATGATGAGTTGGAAATGTTAACTTACGATGATGTAAAAAAATATAGAGAAAAAGGAAATTAGATGTCAACAGTGTGTGAGTTTGAGTTGAATGGAAAACAAGAAATATTTGAGTTTGGGAAGGTTGCCAAACAAGCTAATGGATCTGTATTAGCAAAATTAGGAAATGCTGTTGTTCTAGCTACGGTTGTAAGTGAATTTGATAATCCAGTTGAAGAAGATTTTACTCCTTTAACTGTTCAGTATGTAGAAAAAACATATGCCGCTGCAAAATTGCCAGGTGGTTTTATAAAAAGGGAAGCAAAACCAAGTGAATTTGAAACTTTAACATCGAGAGTTATTGATAGAAGTTTAAGACCACTTTTCCCAAAGGGTTATGTATATCCAACTACAATTACCGTAATTGTTCTAAGTGCAGATAAAGATGTTGATTTACAAGTTTTAGCTTTAAATGCTGCAAGTGCTGCCCTTTATACTTCTAACCTTCCAATTAAAAAATCAATTTCAGGTGTTAGAATTGCTAAAATTGAAGGTGAATATGTTGTTAATCCTTCAAGTTCACAATTAGAAGATTCAACTTTAGATCTTTATGTTGCAGGTTCAAAAGAGGAACTATTGATGATTGAGATGAAAGCTATTTCATCTGAAGAGATGGTTGAAGTTGATATTGAGGCATTTTCTAAAATTCACAAAACAAATGAAATGAATGAAGATCAGTTAGTTGAAGCAATTGCAGTTGCACAAGAGGCTTTAAAAGAGTCAAACGAGACTTATGAAAAAGCTTTTGAATCTGTTTGTAAAGAGATTTGTGAAGTTGAATTAGTTGAATTTACAATTGATGAAAAAGTAATTAACTATGTAAGAGACAACTATATCTCTAACGTTAAAGAAGCATTAAAAAAATTAGCAAAAAGTGAAAGAGCCACAGAGCTTAAAGATGTTGCAAAATTAATAGCAAAAGATGATTTTTGTGTTTCAAATGAGATTGAATTCTCAACTGTATATGAAGCTGTATCTATTGTAAAAAGAGAAGCAGTTAGAGCAATGATTGTAAATGATAAAGTTAGAGCTGATGGAAGAGGGTTAAGAGATGTAAGACCTATTACTATTGATACAAATATTTTACCATCTACTCACTCATCTTGTTTATTTACAAGAGGTGAAACACAAGCTTTAGTAGTTGGAACTTTAGCTGGACCAAAAGATGGTCAAATGTATGAGATTTTAACAGAAAAATCTACAAATGTAGAAAATTTCATGGTTCATTATAACTTCCCTGGTTTTTCAGTTGGTGAAGCAAAACCTATGTTTGGTGTAGGAAGACGTGAATTAGGTCATGGAAATCTAGCTAAAAAAGCTTTAGAGGCTACTATTGATAAAGATTATGATGAGACAGTAAGACTTGTTTCTGAAATTTTAGAATCTAATGGTTCTTCATCTATGGCTACTGTTTGTGGTGGTTCTTTAGCCCTAAAAGCAGCAGGAGTTCCTATTTCTAACCTAGTTGCTGGTGTAGCAATGGGTATGGTTGTTGAAGGTGATAATTATTCAGTTTTAACAGATATTATGGGATTAGAAGATCATGATGGAGATATGGATTTTAAAGTTGCTGGAACAAAAGAAGGAATCACTGCTTTACAAATGGATATAAAACTTGGTGGAATTGAATTATCAGTTTTAAAAGAAGCATTATTACAAGCAAAAGAGGGTAGAGAGCATATTTTAGGATTAATGGAAGAAGCATCTTTAGAAATTGTACCAAGTGAAGCTTTACCTTTAATTGAACAATTTGCAATTGATCCTAGTAAATTTATGGTAATAATTGGAAAAGCTGGAGCAACAATAAAAGAGATAATTGAAAGATTCTCAGTATCAATTGATTTAGATAGAGATACAGGTAATGTAAAAGTAAGTGGAGATAATAAACAAAATGTTTTAGATGCTTGTGAACATATAAAAACTATTTCAAATAATGCAAGCTCGAGAAAAGACAATCCAAAGAAAAATATAGACTTTGAAAAGTTATATCAAATAGATGAAGTTTTAACTGGTAAAGTAGTTAGACTTGCAGACTTTGGTGCCTTTGTAGAATTACCAAAAGGTGGTGAAGGGTTATTACATATTTCTAAAATCTCTAAACAAAGAGTTAAGAAAGTTGAAGATGTTTTAAATGTTGATGACTCTGTTGAAATAAAAGTATTAAAAGTAAAAAAAGACAGAATAGAATTAGCATCTAGTTCTTTATAAAAGAATAAAAGCTGAATACTCTATTCAGCTTTTATTTTACCTCACTAATAATTTTAATGTATTTATTAAAACTTATTTCTTTTTCCATTAATTATTAATTAATAAATACCCCTGACTCCTATAATAGCAACAATTTCCATTTCATAATAAATAGATTGAATTACTAAACTTAAATTAATATTTCTTTAGTTAATATAGTAAAAATAATATTTTTTCATTAAAAAACAAGGGGTTTTTATGGCTAAGCTTTTAATTGTTGATGATTCTACAATGTTGAGAGATATGCTTAATTATGCATTAAATGAAGGTGGTTACACTGATGTTGTAGAGGCAGTTGATGGTGTTGATGGACTAGAAAAGGCAAAGTCTCAAACTTTTGATCTTATTATAACAGATGTAAATATGCCAAATATGGATGGTTTGACACTTATTGGAGAATTAAGAAAGCTTTCTGCTTATTCAAGTAAACCAATTTTAGTTTTAACAACTGAAAGAAGTGATGAAATGAAAGCAAAAGGTAAAGCTGCAGGAGCAACAGGTTGGATTGTTAAGCCATTTGTTCCAGAACAATTGTTAAAAGCAGTTAATATTGTACTAAGTAGATAAAAAAAGGTTAAATTATGTCTGGATTTGATATTTCTAAATACAGAGAGATGTTTGTTGAGGAAGCTGAAGAGCTTTTCGAATCTGCGGATAATGTATTATTAGAAGCAGAAAACAACGGAACTCTAACTGATGAGGAGATGAGTCAACTTTTTAGAGATGTACACACGTTAAAAGGAAGTGGTGCATCTGTAGAATTGACTTTATTTGCTGAATTTACCCATGATGTTGAGAATATGATGGATAAATTAAGAAACCATGAAATTGAGTTTATTCCTGAAATGGCTGGAACTTTAATTGATGGTTTAGATGTAATGAAAGAGCTTTTAGATTTAGAAGTATCAGGTACACTTGATAGAGCAACTTTTGAAGATATGACAGCTTCATTACTTGAAGACATTAGAGCATATATTAGTGGGAAAATTCCTGAATCTGCTACTTCTTCTAATACTGTAGTAGAGACTGAAAAAAATGAAAACTTTGGTTTTTATGAACAAGAAATTAATGATGATAAATTTAATGTTTCATATGGATTTTTCAAAGAAGAAGACTTTGAGACAGAAGATGGTAAATATGGGTTCTTTGATGAAGAATTAGATAAAAAATCAGAAACTTATATAGCACCTGAAATTATACATGAAGATAATGATGACTTTGGATTCTTTGATGATATGCCAGACCTTTCTCCTGATTCTGAAATTATAGCTAATAATGAAGATCAAAAAGAGGAATTAGAAAAACCAGTGGAAATTAGTAACATTAAAGAAGAAGTAAAAATTGCAACTCCTGAAATGACAGAAACTCCTGTAAAAGCAGCTACCCCTACTGCAAGAACAGAAAGAAAAGCAAGACCTTCAAGAGAAGTTGAAAAAGAATCATCAAAAAAATCTTCATCTTCAAATATTAGAGTAAATCTTGATAAAATTGATTTACTTATGAATAATGTAGGTGACTTAGTTATTACAAATGCAATGCTAACTCAGTTTTCTACATCAATTGAAGAAACAAAAACAAGAAATGCAGTATTAGAAAGACTTGAACTTCTTGAAAGACACATTAGAGATATGCAAGATTCAATTATGAGTATCAGAATGGTACCAATGGAATCAATTTATTCAAAATTTCCAAAAGTTGTTAGGGATATCTCTAAAAAACTTGGTAAAAAAGTTGAATTCAAACACTATGGTGATGGTGTTGAGATTGATAAAGCTATGATTGAAGGATTAACTGATCCATTAATGCATATTATTAGAAATTCTCTTGACCATGGATTAGAAACACCAGATGTAAGAGTTGCTAATGATAAAGAAGAAACAGGTGCTATTACTATTTCTGCTGAGCAAGCTAATGGTCAGATGATTATTACCATTGAAGATGATGGAAAAGGTATTGATATTGAAAAAGTTGCTCAAAAAGCTTTAGATCAAGGTCAAATTGATGAAAATCAATATAAATCAATGAGTGACAATGAAAAAGCAATGTTAGTATTTGGAGCAGGTGTTTCAACTGCAGATAAAGTAACTGACATTTCAGGTCGTGGTGTAGGAATGGATGTTGTTAAAACAAATATTCAAAAACTTGGTGGAGCAATTAAACTAGATACAGAACTTGGGAAAGGTACTGTAATTACTATTATGTTACCACTTACACTTGCGATTTTAGATGGTCTTGATATTGCTGTTGGAGATCAAAAATATATCTTACCATTAAGTTCAATTGTTGAATCTTTACAACCAACTTCAGATATGATCAAAAAAATTGGAGATGGTTCTCAGGACTTATTAATGCTTAGAGAAGAGTTTATTCCTGTTGTAAGATTACATAATCTATTTGGAGTTGAACCAACTTTTGATAAACTAGAAGATGGTATGTTAATCGTTGTTAAATCAGGAAATCAAAAAGTTGCAATCTCTATTGATGAATTTTTAAACCAACACCAAGTAGTTGTAAAACCACTTGACAAAAATTTTAGAAGTGTTGAAGGTATTGGAGCTGCAACAGTTAGAGGTGATGGAAGTATTGGATTAATTCTAGATGTATTAGGAATAATTAATGCTCAAATAAAAATTGAAAAAGATATGAATATTGCTCAAAGAGCATCTTAACAAGTATGCTAGATAATAATGCTTTACATGATAGAGTAAAAAAAATACTTTATTCTTTGACTGGGATTACCCTCTCAGAGAATAAAGATATTATGATTGCAAACAGACTTCATAAATTAAAAAGAGACACAAAATACACTGGTGATATAGAAGAGTTATTAAAGACTATTGAAACAGAAGGTAATTATCAAAAAGAATTTATAAACTCTTTTACTACAAATAAAACACATTTTTTTAGAGAAGATTTCCACTTTACAGATTTAAAAGATAGAGTTTTACCTCAATTTGCAAAAAGTGGAGAGACTATAAAAATGTATTGTTCTGCATCTTCTACTGGTGAAGAGCCTTATTCAATGGCAATGACAGTTCTAGAAACTGCAGAAGAATTAAATAAAAATATAAAAGCAACAATTTTAGCTACAGACATTGATACAAATGTACTTCAATATGCTGCAAATGGTGTTTATAGGTATTCTAAATCCTCTAAAGAGTTTCCTTCGTGGATTAAACCCCAAAAATATTTTAAAAGAAGAGTTCAAAAAAATCTTGCATCAGAAGAAGTTTTAATAAAAGTAAAACCTGAATTGCAGAAAATGTGTACCTTTCAAGTAATGAATTTAAATGATCCCTCTTATCCATATGAAAAAAATCAATTTGATGTAATATTTTGTAGAAATGTATTAATCTATTTTTCTACAGTTGATCAAAATAAAATATTAAGAAAATTGTTTAATCATTTAAAAATAGGGGGGACTTTATATTTAGGACATTCAGAAAATCCCCACGATTTGATAAATTTTGTTCAAAGAATAGGGCAAAATATTTTCATTAAAACAAAGGAATTAACTTGATTATAATTGGACATAAAGATGGAAGTATAGAAAAAGCTTCAAATGCAAGATTTACTCAAAGAACAAAAGGTTTCTTAACTCATACTATTATTGGAGGTGAGTTTGCAGTGGGTAGAGATGAAGATAATATTGCATTTAAAACACTTCTTGGTTCATGTGTCGCAATTATGTTCTATGATACTGTACAAAAAATAAAAGGGATGAATCATTTCTTACTTCCAACTACAAATAGTACAAATGATGATATGAAATATGGACTTTACTCTGTTGAAGCAATGCTTAATGAAATGTATAAACTTGGTTGTAGTAAACAAAATATGACTGCAAAGATATCTGGCGGGGCTGACATTATGCAAATTAATGTTAGTAGCATATCAATAGGGCACAGAAATGTTGAATTTGCAAAAGATTTTTGTAAATCAGAAGGGTTTAAACTTATAAGTGAACATACAAGAGGTGAACACGGAAGATTAATTCTTCTAACTGATACCTTTCAAACTTTCATTAAAGTTACTCAAAAAAGTGAAACAGATAATAAAATTCTTAATGAAGAAAAAGCTCTTCAAACAGAAATTACAAAAGCACCAGTTATTAAAGAGTATGTTGGAGGAGTTGACCTATTTGGTAATGATACAACTATAAAAGCTGCTCAACCAGAGATGGAAATTGAATTATTCTAATAAGAGGATAGGGTAAGTATGTATACAGTTTTGGTTATTGATGATTCTCCATCAATGAGAAGAATTATAAAAGATATGATTAATAGTATTGATGAGTTTGAAGTAATTGCTGATGCATATGATGCATATGATGCTAGGGAAAAGATAAAAGAGTATGAACCTGATTTAGTAACTATTGATATTAATATGCCAAAAATGAATGGTGTTACATTCTTAAGGAACCTTATGCGTTTACACCCTATGCCAGCTGTTGTTATTTCAGGTGAATCTGTTAGGGGAAATGATATTTTTGATGATGGAGCTGTTGGATTTATTCCAAAGCCTGATTCTGGTGAATCTATGGCTGCATTTGCAAAAAGAATCAAAGAAAGTTTATTAAACCTAACTTTTCTTCTTAAAAGATACACATTAAAAAAACCAACCCCAAAAAAGAAAGTTATATCAAAAAAACATATGGATGTAGAAAGAAAAATACATCCGGATGAAGTTATTAGATCAACTCCGGCAAGAAGTAGTTTTGGAGCAAAAAAACTTATTGCAATTGGTTCATCAACAGGTGGGGTTGAATCACTTTTAAAGGTCTTTAAGAGTTTAACAAACAATCTTCCTCCCATTTTAATAACGCAACATATACCTTATGGATTTTCTAAATCTTTTGCTGATAGATTAAATGACAATTCATGCTTAACAGTTCACGAGGCAACTGATGGGATGATACTAGAAGAGGGGCATGCTTATTTGTCTCCTGGGAATATGCACTTAACCATTGAGAAAGTTGGTAGTGTTTACAAAACTAAATTACTTGATACTGTAAAAGTAAGTCATCATAGACCAAGTGTTGATGTAATGTTTAGATCAATCAACAATGTTGTTGGTGGTGGTTCAACTATGGCTATTATGATGACAGGTATGGGTGATGATGGTTCAATTGCAATGAAAGAACTATATGACAATGGTGCATACACAATTGCACAAAATGAAGAAAGTTGCGTAGTATTTGGTATGCCTGCAAAAGCTATACAAAAAGGTGCAGTAAAAGATATTGTACATTTAAATGAAATTGCACAGTATATAATTGATTTTAGTTCAGGTAAGAAAAGATAGGAGTATTAAGGTAGGATATATTATAATTTGGAAATTATAGTTTCCAAAAGTAAAATATATTATAAAGGCCTATTTTGAAATATCCACTAGATTTTAAATCATCTTTTAATAAAACTTATTTATTCTGGTTATCACGGTTTATTAGAAATAAAATCACTTCATTGTCAAATAGACAAGTTAAAGATAAAGAGCGTTTAGCAAAAATATTACAACAATTAGTTAAAGGCTTTGACTCAATTGAATTATTAAAAGATATTGTAAAAGAAGTTAGAAATATTGGAATCAATAGTATTCATGTCTATTTTATACCCCTTTCAAAACTATTTAATTTTTTAGACAATTATGGTGCTTCTTCTATGAAAGAGATAGATGAAGAATTATTAAGTGATTTCTTGGCAACTGAAACAAGTACATTATCAGATGCAACTAAAAAGAACTACAGAATTGCCCTTACAACTTTTTTTGGTTATATTGATAAACAAAACGAAGAATCTAATGGATTTGTATATAGATATGGTATTGAATTAAAAAACTGGGGTGGATTATCTGGAAAAAGTGGTACAAAACTGCCCTCTTTTATGCAAAAAGAAGAAGTTCAAAGATTTATTGAAGGTATTGATTTATACTCATTTAGTGTAAAAATTGCCGCTAGAAATAGACTTATAATAAAAATAATACTATATACAGGCATAAGAGTTAGTGAGGCAATTAATATTGATTTAAAAGATTTTAATAAAGATGAAGATGCTTATATAATACAAGTTCGAGGTAAGGGTAATAAACCTAGAGTTGTAATGATAAAAGAATCTATTATAAAAAAAGATCTTAGCTCTTGGATGGATATTAAATGTTGTGAAAATAACCTACTCTTTTGTAATCAAAAAGGAAAACCTTTAAGTCAAGCATATATTAGTAGTATAGTTGAAAAAATACTTTTAAGCGTAGGAATTAGAAAAGAGAAAAATGGTGCTCATATGTTAAGACATACATTTGCAACTATGCTTTATCAAAAAAGTAAAGATCTGATACTAGTTCAAGAATCATTAGGTCATGCAGATATAAATACATCTAGAATTTATACCCATTTTGATAAAGATAAATTGAAAAAGACTACAGATATTTTTTAACAGCTTCTACCATAAAGAAGCTGTTTCATAGTCATCTTCTTGATTATCCTCTATTTCTAAATATATCTCATCATCATAATCTAAATAAATAGAATATTCACCAATATTGATACTATTTTGAATATTTCTTTTATTCAAATAAGTGTCATCATTTCCAGAAGAAAGATCAGACAAATAGTATTCAACCATTGAAGGTGCCATTGTGTTAATACTAGCATCTAAGGAATCAAAGGAATCAACACCAAAAGTTGAAAATAAAGAAATCTTATTTAAAAGTAAAATCATATACTATTTATTAAAACCATTAAGAAGTGATGCCATTCTATTTAAATCTATTTTATCTGAGGACTCTTCTTTTTTATCTTCTACTATTATTTCACCAAAAGATTCTTTTATATCTTTTTTAGGAGTTTCAGAAGAATTAATATCTAAAATATTAGAAGAAGTTGAATTATTACCCTCTTCCTCTTTTTTAGAATAGTTTGGTGCAGCAGGATGGTTTTTTTTACTTAATAAACCTTCAATTTTATCTAGCATAGAGCTAATATTTGATGAATCTTTTTCTGTATTATCTTGAAGTTCATTTACATTATCTTCTAATACTCTTTTACTTTCTTCAAGATCTGCTATTTTATCTTTCAAATTGCTAACTTCACTATTTAATTTATTATTCTCATCTTGCAGTTGTTCATAAGAGTTTTGTAACTCTTCATAACCTTTAATCAGTTTCTCTAAAGCGTCATTTAATTTAGCGATAGTCTCAGCATTTGTCATTTAGATATTCCTTATAATTTTTCATATGATTTAAAAGCCATATTATTACAAAAATTAACTAATAATTCCATCAATTTTTAATAAAGAATCTACACTTGGCTCTCTATTTGTTAGTTCAAAGAAAAGTTTGTCCATATCTTTTGAACCTCCATTTTTTAAAATTATATTTTTATATTTAACAGCTAACTCTTTATTTAAAACTTTACCTGAATCAATAAACATAAAAAAAGCATCTGCACTTAATACTTCAGCCCATTTATATGAATAATATCCAGCTGCATATCCACCTGCAAAAATATGGCTAAAACCATTTTGAAATTTATTATATTTAGGTGGATTCATTACTGATACTTTATCTCTTACACTATCTAATACTTTTTGTACTTCATATTCTGTTTCATATAATTTTTGATGTAATTTAAAATCGAATAATGCAAATTCAACTTGTCTTAACATTCCTAAAGATGATTGAAAATTCTTTGCATTTATTATTCTATCAATAGCTTCATCACTTAAAACTTCACCTGTTTCATAGTGTTTTGCAAATAATTTTAGAACCTCTTTATCATATGCAAAGTATTCTAAAAATTGTGATGGGAATTCAACAACATCCCAAGCAACACCAGAAATACCACTAACAAGTGCTTCCGGAACTTTACTTAAAAGATGGTGTAGAGCATGTCCCATTTCATGAAATAGTGTAACAACATCATCATGTCTTAGTAATGATGGTGTATCATCTTTTGCTGGGGGGAAATTACCAACAATATATGCAGTTGGTAATTGTTCTTTACCCTTTGAGTTTATATAGTAAGAGTGCCAATTATTCATCCATGCACCCCCTCTTTTGTCTTTTCTTGATTGTAAGTCTATATAAATTCTAGCAATAGTTTTTCCATCTTCACTTATATCATATACATTAACAGTAGTATCCCATGCTTTTGCATCTGTAAGAGTAAATTTTATGTTAAATACTTCATTTAAAAAATTGAAAAAACCATTTAATACTGAGTTTTGTTCAAAAAATGGTCTATAGTATTCTTGGTCAATATCATATTTAGCTTTTTTAAGCTTTTCGCTGTAATATGCTAAATCATAACTTTTAAGATTTGTAATATTATCTTCTTTTGCATATTCTTCTAATTCTTTAAGTTCCTCTTTTGCTTTATCTTTCCCTTTTAATGCTAATTCTTCTAAAAATCTAACAACTTCTTCTTCTGTTTTAGCCATTTTTGTAGAAAGTGAATATTGTGCATAATTATCAAAACCTAAAATATTAACTTTTTCATATTTTAGTTTTAATATCTCTTCAATAATTTTTCCATTTTCTGGTGCCCTTGTGCAATAAGCTTTATAAATCTCTTCTCTTTTTTCTCTATTTGAACCATAAGTTATATAAGCCAAATAAGATGGCATTTGAAGAGTAAATTTATATTTAGTTTTTCCATCCTCTTCAAACTTAGCTAAAGCTAAATCTGATTGTGGTAATTCTTTAACATCTTCATAGTTATCAATAATCATCTCATAACTATTTGTTGCATTTAAAAGATTTTGCGAAAACTTATGAGATAGTTCACTAAGTTTTAAATTTAACTCTTTAAGTCTGTCTTTCTTTTCATTATTTAAATGACATCCACTTAATTTAAAATCCCTAATTTCATTTTCAAGTACTTTTTTTTGTATATCATTTAAAGAGGTACTATAGTTATCTTGTATATCTTTTAAAGACCTATAAATATTATCATTTTGAGATATGTTAGTTTCATAATCTGAGATTAAAGGAAGGCACTCTTCATAAACTTTTGTCGTTATTTCTGAATTTTTAACAGAATCAATATGAAAAATTGGTGTTAGGAATTCATTTACCCTCTCCCCTATTTCTTCATATGGTTTTACAAAATTTTCATATGTTTTATTTTCAATTTTTAAAAGTTCATCAATTTCATTTTTACTTGTTGTTAACAATACTTCTAAATTACTTTTTGCATTTTCTAAATTACTTATATTAAATTCATTAAACATTTTATTACTCCTATTTTATTTTGATTTATTTTAATTTTAAAGTGAAACCTCTATCAAACTCTTCATAATCTTTGTAGAAATTAAAATCACTTAGATTTAACGATTTTAAATATTTCGTTAAAGGCTCCTTTTGATCATAACCCATTTCACATAAAAGATAAAGAATATCTTTGTTATAAGTTTCATCTATAATCTTTTTTAAAAGTTCATCCCCTATTTTTCCACCAAAAAGTGCATTCTTAGGTTCATATTTTACATTTTCTGGAAGTTTGTAATCATCTGCTATATAAGGAGGATTTGAAATTGTCATAAAAATATCATTCTCAACAACACTTTCATATAAATTACTTAATCTAAAATCTATTTTTTCTTCAACATTATGTTTTTTTGCATTCTCTTTTGCAAGGGTTAATGCATCTTCATTTATATCAACTGCAATTATTTCAATATCTTCTATTAGTTTTGCTAACATTACAGAAATAATTCCAGAACCTGTCCCTATTTCTAAAACTTTAACTTTTGACTTTTGTTCCTTTAAAATCTCAATGGCATTATCTACTAAAAGTTCAGTTTCAGGTCTAGGAATTAATACATTTTCTCTAACAATGAAATTCTCTCCATAAAATGAAGCTTTTTTTATTAAATATTCTATGGGATAGTTTGTTGCTCTTTTTGAGACTAATTTTTTTAATTCTTTTTCTTTTTCAAACTCTATATTATAATTAAGATGTAACCAAATTGGATTTTTATCAAGTAAATATCCAATTAATATCTCAATCTCCTTTGCTGGAATATGAGTTACAAATTTTAATTCTTGTGAATACTTTCTAACACACTCTTTTATAGTCATTTATATTTACCTTATTATAAAAGATGCAATTATAGTCAAAAATAGATTACTCTAGGATATAAAGGGCTAATTCATCTGCTAAAAGAAAATTTTTGTTATAAATATTATCATCTTTTATTATTAGTTTTTGATTTTCAATCAAATCTTTCACTTTTATTTTTTGATTGTCATCTAATATATTTATGTTAAAACCATTTGAACATCTAAGACCTAAAAGTACTTTTTCTATTATAACATCCTCATCACTTAAGTGTTCAATCTCATATTCACAAGGATTCGAGATATACTTCTCTATTAGTTTATTTGGGTAATACCTAACTTTATTAACACAACCAACAGCTCCGGCACCAACACCAATATAGTTTTTATGTTGCCAATAACCAAAATTATGTTTTGATTCATCATCTTTTGTCTTAGAAAAGTTTGAAATTTCATATTGACTAAACCCATTCTCTTCTAAATAGTTAAAAATTTTATAGGACAACTCTTCATCATCAATTTTTATTTCAGATTTATTAAAAAATTTTGTACCCTCTTCTAGTGTTAAAGAATAAGCACTAATATGATTAATTGGTAGTGAGAAAATAGTATCAAAATCATCTTTCAAAGAATCAAAACTATCACCTTCAACTCCGTAAATTATATCACAGTTAATTCTATTAAAACCTATACAAGATGCATTTTGTATAGCAGATATTGCTCCTTTTGAATTATGCGCACGATTTAACTTTTTTAACTTATTATCATCAAAACTTTGTACTCCAAAACTAATTCTATTGACACCATAATCTTTCATCCCTTGAAGCCATTTTAAAGAAGCTGAATTTGGATTACACTCTGTTGTTATCTCTGTATCTTTTGTTTTATATTTATTTATCAATTTGAAAATATTTTCATAATCTTCAATTTTAACTGTACTTGGAGTACCTCCTCCAATAAATACTGTTTGTAAAAATTGATTTTCGCCCATATTTTTTTCAAGTTCAAATTTTAGTTGTTTTTCTAATGCTTTCATATACTCTTTTTTCAAATGAAATCTATCTGTATATGAGTTAAATGCGCAATAGTGGCATTTAGAATCGCAAAATGGAATGTGTAAGTATAAAAGCAATTTTTAATCCTAGTTTTATTATAATATGCGGCTAATTATAAGGGAAATATTATTTATGACTGATAAAAAAAATGACGAATTAAGTAAAGATAAGAAAAAGTATAGACCAAATGTAGCGGCAATAGTACTATCAGCAAAATACCCTGAAAAATGTGAAGTTTTTATTGCTTCAAGAACTGATGTAGATAATGCATGGCAATTCCCCCAAGGTGGGATTGATGATGGAGAATCACCAAGGCAGGCTTTATTTAGAGAGCTTGAAGAAGAGATTGGAACAAGAGAGATTGAAATAATTGCAGAATACCCCCAATGGGTTAGTTATGACTTTCCTCCTTCAATTGCAAAGAAAATGTATCCATTTGATGGACAAATTCAGAAGTATTATTTAGTTAAATTAAAAAAAGGTGCAAAAATAAACATTAATACTCATATCCCTGAGTTTAGTGAATATAAATTTGTAGCTACAAAAAATATATATAATTACATAACTTTTTTTAAAAGGACTGTATATAAACAAGTTTTAAAGTACTTTAAAAAAGAAGGTTATATTTAAAGGTTAGTAAAAGTAGATGTTAAAAGTTTTAAAATTCGGTGGAACAAGTGTAGGGACATTAGAAAGAATTCAAAATGTCGCTGAAATAATCAAAAAAATTAGAGATGAAGGTCATGATATTATTGCGGTAGTATCTGCAATGAGTGGTGAAACAAATAAGTTAATTGAATATGCTGAGTATTATTCAAAAACTCCTAAGGCAGATGAAGTTGATATGCTTTTAAGTTCAGGGGAAAGAGTTACCTCTGCACTACTTTCAATTGCATTAAATGAACAAGGCTACAAAACTACTTCAATGAGTGGTAGAGAAGCTGGTATTGTTACAGATAATGCACATATGAAAGCTAGAATTGAATCTATTGATACTGCGAATATGAAAAAAGCTATTGATGATGGTAAAATAATTATTGTAGCAGGTTTTCAAGGTGTTACAATGGATACAAATAGAGTATCAACACTAGGACGTGGAGGAAGTGACTTAACTGCAGTTGCAATTGCTGGAGCAATTGAAGCTGATGTTTGTGAAATCTATACTGATGTTGATGGGATTTATACAACTGATCCTAGAATAGAACCTAAGGCAAAAAAACTTACACAAATCTCATATGATGAGATGTTAGAATTAGCAAGTGCTGGTGCAAAAGTTCTACAAAACAGATCTGTTGAAATGGCAAAAAAACTAAATGTAAATTTAGTTTCAAGGAGTAGCTTCACCCCTGAGGTTGAAGGAACATTAATAACTAAGGAAGAAAATATTATGGAAAAACCAGTAGTAAGTGGTATTGCATTAGATAAAAACCAAGTAAGAGTTGGTATGTATGGAGTAACAGATAGACCGGGTATTGCTTCAACTATCTTTACTGCTCTTGCAGATGCAAAAATCAACGTTGATATGATTGTACAAACAGTTGGTGTTGACGGTAAAACTGATTTAGATTTCACTATCCCTACTACTGATTGGGAAATTTGTAAAGAAGTTATGGAAACTTTTAAAGGTGAAGTTGGAAATATCGACTATAATGACAAAATTTGTAAAGTTTCAATTGTTGGTGTTGGTATGAAATCACATACAGGTGTTGCATCAAAAGCTTTTACTGCACTAGCAAATGAAAATATTAATATTAGAATAATTTCTACTTCTGAAATTAAAATCTCTGTAATTATTGAGGAAAAATATGCTGAGTTAGCGGTTAGAGTTTTACATGACGCATATAACTTGGATAAATAGGTAGTAAATAGTGCAAGAGTTTTTAAATTGGACAGTGGATACTATTAGGGAAGATAGACTTATCTCCCCTTGGCTAGAGGAAAAAAAATATGAATGGGTTCCTCTAGTTTCTAAATCTATAATAAATATATTTGAAAAAGGGTGTTCTGTTCTTATTATTACAGATAGTGAAAGAGATTGGTTCTTAAAATATATTTTAACTAATCTAAATTCAAATAGAAAAAATAGACCATTTTTGCCCTTTTACAATTTTAAATCATTCTATAAAGATTTAGATGATTTAAAAACTGAAGATGATATTAGTTTTATAAAAGATATGTTAAATATCTCTTTTCCAAATGGCTATTGTTTTTGGTATATTGGTAAAAGTAATGATATAAGAGCTAATTTACCTAAATTTTCAAAAAACTCATTTCTTTGGATTTTTGATGAAGAGATACAAGATGCTTTTAATTTAAAAACAAGTGATGAAGCTTTAGATATGAAACTATTGCAAATGTTTAGATTATTTGATAAAACTTTAAATGCTGCACTTTTTGCAGAAATTAACGTAGAGCATTAATGATAGAAAATAGAATTGAAACTCCACATATTTTAATAGTTAATGATATTGAAGAGACTTTAAACTCTTTAGTTAGTCATTATCCTAAACATCAAGTTAGAATTATTAGAAATGAAGAAAAGGATGAATTCTTATTAGCTCAAGCAAATTTAGCTGTTAAAGAAGCCTATATCTCATCAAATGAAAAGAAATATATAATTCTTTGTGGTAAAACTTTTAGAAGTGAAGCTCAAAACTCTTTATTAAAAGTTTTAGAAGAACCACCTAATAATATTGTATTTATAATAATTACAAATTCTAAATCTTCAATTTTACCAACTATTTTTTCGAGAATTCCCCATAAATTTTTAAAAAGAAGTGTATTAAGAAATGAAATTGATATGGATATTTCTAGATTAGATTTAAAAGAATTATATGCTTTTTTAAAAGAGAATCAAAGAATTAACAAAAATGATGCAAAAAAAATTGTTGAAACAATCTTATTTAAAGTTAATTCTCAAAAAATTAAATTAAGTCAAAAAGAACTTGAATTATTTTCTAAATCAATTAAACTATTAGATTTGAACTCAAGACCTATAAATGTTTTAACAACTTTACTTTTAATGCTTTTAAATAGAGAAAAAGATTTTAGATGAATTATACAAAAACAAAAATAATGGGTGTCATAAATGCAAATGAAGACTCATTTTTTCAAAATAGTAGGTTTGAAGGTAAAAATGCCATTATTAGAATAGAACAGATGATTGAAGATAAGGCAAAAATAATAGATTTAGGTGGTGTTTCTAGTAGACCAGGTTCTGCACCTGTATCTATAAAAGAAGAACTATCACGGGTAAAACCAATAATTGATTTAGTCTATGAACAAAAACTTTATGAAAAAGTATTATTTTCTTTAGATTCATATGAACCAAAAGTTTTAGAGTATGCTTTAGATAGAGGTTTTAAAATTGTAAATGATATTACGGGACTTCAAAATGATGAAGTTTGTAAAATAACTGCGAAATACAATGCAACAGCAGTAATAATGCATATGCAAAATGACCCTTTAAATATGCAAAAAAATCCTGAATATAAAAATGTTATTTTAGATATTGAAGATTTTTTTAAAGAAAGAATTGAAAAAGCAAAACAATTTGGTATAAAAGATATTGTTCTTGATGTGGGTATTGGTTTTGGGAAAACACTTGATCATAACTTACAACTAATAAAAAATCTAAAATATTTCAAACATTTTGGTTATGAATTATTAGTAGGAGCAAGTAGAAAATCTATGATTAATATGATTTGCCCTACTTCAATAGAAGAAAGATTACCTGGTACCTTGGCAATCCATCTTGAATCTATTAAAAATGAAGCATCTATTATTAGATGTCATGATGTAAAAGAGCATTACCAAGCTATAAAGGTTTTTGAAGCAATAAATAGTGCTGAAATACTGTAATAAATTACAGTATTTCATGTAGTGTGTTAGCTTTTTTCATCCATTCTTTTAAACTTTTATAATCCTCTTTCTCAATCATTTGCCTAACATCTTTCATGTTTTCTTCAAATAAATCAATCGATTTCAAAAGATTATTTCTATTTTGTCTGAAAATATCAGTCCACATATCTGGGCTTGATTTTGCAATTCTACTCATATCTTTAAATCCACCTGCCGCTAAAGCTATAATTGATCTTGGGTCTTCATGATTCATAACTGTATTTGCAAGGGAGTATGAAATAGCGTGAGGAAGATGAGACATATAACAAGCATGGATATCATGATCTTTTGAATTCATATATATAATTCTCATTCCAATTTGTTGAAATATATCTATTGCTCTTTGTTTATGTAATTCATCATTTTCTTCTAAATCACATAAAACAACTGCTTTACCTTCATATAAATAATCTATTGCAGCCTCAGGTCCAAATTTTTCCGTTCCTGTCATAGGGTGAGCAGCAACAAAATTTTTTCTTATTTCTTGAGGAATATTTTTTACGATGATTTCTTTTGTTGATCCCATATCTATTATTGTAGTATTATCATCAACATCTTTCAAATCATCCATTAAACCAATTATTGAATCAACTGGAATAGCTAAAACAATAATATCACACTCTTTTTTTAATTCATCAAGGGGTAATAATCTATCTACTAAATCTAATTCTAAAATTTTTTCTATTGTTTTTGGTGTTCTTGCGTATCCATATACCTTGTCACAGATAGAATATTTTTTAAGAGCCTTTGAAAAAGAACCTCCCATTAAACCTAAACCTATAATACCAATATTCAAATTTCATACCTTATAAATAATTTTTTTTGAGATGAGATTATATCTTAACCATCCTATAAAGTTTATTTAGATACATTTATGCTTAAAATATTTAGCATAATAAGGATAACTGTGAAAAGAAAAAGTATCTTATTTTCAATGGCTTTAGCTTCACTGCTTCAAGCTGAGCAAATTACTTCAATCGAATATGTAAACCTAACAAAAATCTCTACTAGTATTGCAAATGACACTTTAGGAGTTAGAATTGGGGAAGAATTAGACCCAAACAAAGTTAATAAGGCAATAAAAGAGTTTTATAAATACAACTACTTTGATGATATTACGGCATCAATTGATAATGGAAAACTAAAAATCCTTTTCAAAGAAAAACCTTCCATTGCTAATGTAGATATAACAGGGTATAAACAAAGAGAAGATGATATTGAAGTACTAAAAAATCAAATTGGTATTAAAAAAGGTAGAATGTATTCTACAAAACTAATAAAAGATTCTAAAGAAGCTCTTTTAAAAGAGTTAGAAAAAGAAGGATATATTAATTCAGTTGTTGAAGTTGATATTGAAAACTTAAGTGAAGATGCTGTTTCTGTTACTTTTAATGTAAACAAAGGTGATGAGATAGTTATCAAAAAAGTAAATTATTTTGGTTCTAAAAATCTAGAATCAAGTCAATTTGAAAAAGTTACTGCAAATAAAGAACAAGAGATGTTATCTTGGTTGCCAATATTTAATGATGGTGAATTAAAAGCTGAAGAATTGCAATATGATAGTAGAAGAATTCAAGAATTATATTTTGAAAATGGTTATCTTGATGCCAAAGTTCAAAATCCATTTCTAGAAGTTGATTTTGCTTCAAATCAAGCAGACCTAGACTTTTATATAGATGAAGGGATTCAATATAAAACTAATTCAATCACAATTTATTTAAATCAAGAGATTTTAGACCCAAAAGATATCTATCCAGAATTAAAACTAAAAAAAGATAAAGTTTTCAATGTTAAGATGTTAAGACGTGATGCAAATTATATTAAAAATATGGTTGCTGACCGAGGATATGCCTTTACACAAGTTAACTATGATATTAAAAAAGATGAAAAAAATGGAACAGCAGATATTATTTTTAATGTAATACCAGGAGATGTTGTTTCAATTAGAGATGTTAAAATTTCAGGAAACAGCAGAACACTAGATAGAGTTATTAGAAGAAATGTTTATTTAGCTCCAGGAGATTTATACAATCAAACTGATTACAATGACTCGATAAATAAACTAAGAAGAAGTGGATTCTTTGAAGATGTATCAATTGAACAAAAAAGAGTTTCTGCTGATACTATGGATATTATTGTAAAAGTAAAAGAAGCTCCAACAGGAAATATTATTCTTGGTGGGGGATATGGTTCTTACGATGGATTTATGCTTAGTGGATCTTTAAATGAGAAAAATCTTTTTGGTTCAGGTATTGGTTTTTCATTTTCAGGAGATATCTCTGAAAAAACACAAGATTTTTCGATAAATCTTTCTAACCCATCTATTAGAGATAGTAAATATAGTGGACAGATTGAAATACATGCAGATAGTACAGAAATAAATAATGATGTTTATGATTTAGACAAACAATCAAATGGTTTTTCTGTTACAGTAGGTCGAGAGATTATTAGAAACTTAAGAGCTGGATTAACATATAGATTTGACTCGATTACTGAAGATTATACATATGAAGATGGATTTGTATTTGATCCAACAAAAAAATATTATGAGGATCAAGAGTATACTACTAGTTCATTAACGCCATATTTTAGTTTTGACAACACTAATGATTATTATAACCCGACAGAAGGGTTTAAGCTTGGTTCTTCATTAGAGTATGCAGGGCTTGGTGGTGATTCAAAATATATTAAATCTTCATCTTATTTAAAAACATTTTATTCATTAGAAGATAAATTTGATTTAAATTGGATATTTAGATATAAACTTCAAGCCAAAATTTTAATTGATAATGGACAAATTAATCAAGGAGATTCATTATATTTAGGTGGAACTAAATCATTAAGAGGTTATAAATCATATGCATTTGGACCAAACAATGATGATGGTATTATTGAAGATCCTTATAAAATGATGGCGGCAAACTCTTTTGAAGTTAGTTTCCCATTAATTGAAGATATGAAGATGAGATGGGGATTATTTTATGATTATGGTATGATTGGACAAGATGGTTTTGATGATATTCAAAGATCTTCTACTGGTGCTTTATTTGAATGGGTATCTCCATTTGGACCACTTACTTTAATATTTGCTCAACCAATTGATAATGAAGATACTGATGATATATCAAATTTCGAATTTTCTTTAGGGTCTACATTCTAATGGTTAAAAAAATAGATTATGCAAACAAAAGACTAAGTAATGAAGAAGCATTAGATTTAATAAAAAATGCTTCTTTAGTTGAGTTAGGGAAATTAGCAACACAAAAAAAAGAACAATTACATCCAAAAAAAGTAACAACGTTTGTAGTTGATAGAAATATAAATTATACAAATGTTTGTTGGGTAGATTGTAAGTTTTGTGCTTTTTATAGACATAAAAAAGATGATGACTCATATGTTTTATCATATGATGAAATAGATAAAAAAATTGAAGAACTACTTGCTATAGGTGGTACTCAAATTCTTATGCAAGGTGGGGTTCACCCAAATTTAAAAATTGATTATTATGAGGATTTAGTTGAGCATATTCATACTAAATTTCCACAAATCACCCTGCACTCTTTTTCTGCAATAGAAATATCTTTTATTGCAAAAGTATCAAAAATTTCAAAATTAGAAGTTTTAAAAAGATTACAAGCTAAAGGATTAAGTTCTATTCCAGGAGCTGGTGCTGAAATTTTAAGTGATAGAGTTAGAGATATAATAGCTCCTAAAAAAATTGATGCTGCTGAGTGGATTGAAATACATAAACTAGCTCACTCAATTGGAATGAAAACAACTGCAACAATGATGTTTGGTACAGTTGAAACAGATGAAGAGATTATTGAACATTGGGAAATGATTAGAAAACTTCAAGATGAAACAAATGGATTTAGAGCCTTTATTATGTGGTCTTTTCAAAGTGATAACACACAATTAAAAGATGAGATTCCAGATTTAAAACCACAATCATCAAATAGATATTTAAGATTACTAGCAGTTGCAAGACTTTATTTAGATAATTTCCCTAATATTCAAAGTTCATGGGTAACACAAGGAAGTTATATAGGTCAAATGGCTCTAAAATTTGGAGCAAATGACTTAGGTTCTACAATGATGGAAGAAAATGTAGTTGCAGCAGCAGGTGCAACTAATTGTATGAATCAAGATGAAATGATACAACTTATAAGAGATGTTGGTGAAAACCCAGCAAAAAGAAACACTGCATATGAGATATTAGAGAGGTTTTAACCTTTTATGAAAACATATTTTTCAAAAATTTTATTAACATTTTTATTTTTACAAGGATTTTTAATGGCTGCTACCATAAAGCATATTAATATAAAAGGAGTAAATATTCCAGTAGTATTTGAAGAAAACAAAAATCTTCCAATATTAAACTTACAGTTAGTATTTAAAAACTCTGGATATATTCAAGATAACATAAGTGGCCTAGCTTCAACTTCAGCTAAACTTTTAAATGAAGGTACAAAAAAATTAGGTAGTACAAAATTTGCAGAAAAATTAGAAAACTCAGCTATATCACTAAATGCTTCAACTGGTTTTGAAACTTTTGTAATTGAATTATCTTCTATTAAAGATGTTCATGAAAAAGCTATTAAACTTCTAAAAAATCTTTTGGAAGATCCTAATTACGATGAAAAAGTTTTAGAAAAAATCAAAACAATTACAAGTGGCTCTTTAAAGAGAAAAGAGAACGATTACGATTACCTAGCTAGTAAAAACTTAAAAGAGATAATCTTTAAAGATACTCCTTTAGCTAATCCATCATCTGGTACAATTGACTCTATATCAAAAATTAAATTAAATGATATCAAAAACTTTTTAGATAAGTCTTTAGATTTAAACAATCTTATTATTGTTGTGGGTGGAGATTTTAACTTTGATGAGATTGAAGGTAAAATTAAAGAGCTTGTAAAAGCTCTTAATAATAAAAATAAAAATAAGTTAACAAAAATAAAAGTTAATGAAACAACACAAACTAATACTGTAAAAAAAGAAACTCAACAAGCATATATTTATTTTGGTAGTCCATTTTATGTTGATGTAAAAGATGAAAATTCATATATGGCAAAAGTTGCTTCTTTTATACTAGGTGGAAGTGGTTTTGGTTCTAGACTGATGGAAGAGATAAGAGTAAAAAGGGGACTTGCTTATTCAGCATATGGTTATGTGTCTCAAAATAAATCACACTCTTATTTTACAGGTTACTTACAAACAAAAAATGAAAGTGCAAATGAAGCTGTTAAACTTGTAAAAGAGTTAGTTAAAGATTTTGTTAAAAGTGGTGTTACAAAAGAGGAACTAGAATCTGCTAAAAAATTTTTATTAGGTAGTGAACCTTTACGAACTGAAACTTTATCAAGTAGATTAAATAGAGCTTTTACTAATTATTATAGGGGATTAGAACAAGACCATTCTCAAAAAGAACTTGAAAAAATAGAATCTTTAAAACTTGAGGATTTAAATCAATATATTAAATCTCACAAAGAGATTAACAAATTATCTTTTTCTATTATAAGGAAATAGTTTGGTAAGATTTAGAGTTAGCGCAACTAAACATTTAGATATTGAAACTTTGAGAATTGGTATATTTAATTATATCTTATCAAAAAAATTAGACAAACCTTTATTAATTAGCATTGATGATACAGATAAACAAAACAATATTGAAAATATAGAAAAAGAGATACTTGAACTTTTAAATCTATTTTCAATTGACCATGAAAGAGTAGTTTATCAAAGTGAAAATTTGAAATACCATCAAAAAATCATTATGCAGTTAATGGCAAAAAAAGAAGCTTATTCATGTTTTTGTTCCGAAGAAAAACTAAATGAGTTAAAAGAGGAAGCAAAAAAAGCAAATAAACCTATTAGATATGATGGTTTCTGTTCAACTTTATCTGACGAGACTGTTTTAAATTGTAATGCACCTTTTACAGTTAGAATTAAAGAACCGGACAGTAAAGTAACTATTAATGATTTATTAAAAGGTGAGATAAGTTATCAACCTTATGAAATAGATTCATATATTGCTTTAGCACATGATAAAATGCCTAAAAAAGTTTATGCAAGTGCTATTGATGATATGTTATATAATATCTCAACTGTTGTTTCTAATGATGGTGAGTCAATTAATGCTGCTAGAGAAACTTATACTAGAGCTTTATTATCATACGACACAAAAATAGATTATTTACACTTGCCAGAAATATCAAATAATAAGTCTTTAAATAATGTTAAATGGTTTATTGATGAGGGTTATTTACCAAGTGCCATTGCAAACTATTTGGTATCTATAAGTTTAAAAGATGAAAATAAAGTTTTTTCTTTAGAGGATATTATTAAATCTTTTGATGTAAAAAACATCATTAATAATAATATTGTTTTTGATATTGATGAATTAAAAAAAATAAATAAAAAGCATATAGAGTTAATGGATAATCTTAGATTATCAAAAATCCTATCTTATGCTGACGCTGATATAGGAAATCTTGCAAAACTATTTTTAACTGAAGTTAGTACAATAAAAGAATTAAAAGAAAAAATAACTTTAATTTTTCAAACTAAAGAAGAAAACAGTACTTTAAAAGATGGGATTTTAGAACTAAAAAGTTGCATGAATAAGGCACCTTTTTTCAATAATTTTAATGAATTAAAAAAATATATTGAAAATAATACTAGTTTAAAAGAAAATGAGATTGAAAAAATAATCACTTATCTGGTTTTGGGTAATGAAAATGGGCCAGATATGAATAATATTTACCCTTTAATTAAAAATTATATTGGAGAAATTATAAAATGATGGATGCATTTTTAGGATCGGTTTTTACAGTAATATTATCTGTTATTACACTTTATAAATGGGTTATTATTATTTCAGCTTTATTATCTTGGGTAAGGCCTGATCCATATAACCCTATTGTTCAGATGCTTTATAGATTGACGGAACCTGCATATTCATTGGTAAGAAGATTTATTCCTACTGTTTTTGGTGGAATGGATTTAGCTCCATTAATTGTAATTTTAGTTTTAATTTTTCTAGAAACATTTCTTGGCAGACTATTTATGGGAATCTAATGAGATACATTCTTCTTTTTTGTTTCTTTTTAATAGTTTCTAACGCTGATGACAATTCTTTTTCAAAAGAGTTCGAAGATATTAAACTGATTCAAAAAGGTATAAAAAGGGATTTTTATATAAATGAATTATTGAAAAAAGATGTCTCTTCTGAAATAGCTTATGAAAGTTTATCTTTAATTGATAATATGAATAATGAGTTATTTTTTAATTTTGCAAAAAAATATAATCATGATGAGACTTTTGCTGTTGCACAATGTATGAATATGAGTGTAAAAGATCTTATAAATACATATGCAGATTGTATTGTTTTGGGGCTTGATACAAAAAAACTTTCAAGATTATCAGCAATTGAATTTGATTTAATAAAACAAAAAGTCAACAACAAATACCCTGATTTTTCAAATAAATTAAAAGTGGTCTCAGCGGCAATCCCTTTTACAAAACTAATTACTCAGAAAAAAGACGATTTTTACGATATATTTTTAAATGTAAATAAAGAATTTAGACAAAAATATTTTAATTATAAATTACCTAAAAGAAGTTTTGAAAAAATTTTTATAGATAAAGAAAAATTTAATCAATTTTTAAACATCTCTTTAACAGATTCAAAATTAGACAATTTAAATAGTTCTCTACTTGAAATTGATGATAAAGAGTTAAACTTTACATCATCTTTTCTTCTTGGATTAAGTAATATAAAAATAAATAATTTTAATCAAGCATTTATTTATTTTAATAATGCACTTTTAAAAACAAGTTCTCAATATCAAATTGATAAAATTAACTTTTGGTTGTATAAAATCACAAAAGATGAAACTTATTTAAATAATCTTTTAAATAGCAATGAATTAAATTTCTATTCATATAATGCAATTGAAATTGTTAAAAAAGATATTGATTTAGGTACATTATTAACTAAAATTGAAAATATAGACTCGTTAAGAAAAGAGTATGATACAAATAGAATCGCCCTACTTTATTCACTTGCTAAAACTAAATCAAACTTTGATTTAAATATGATTTCTAGGGACTTTAATGTTGGAATATTCCAATTAAAAGTTGATTTAATTGATTCAATTTCTAATCTTCTAAATTTAGAAAAAGAGAATGAAAAAATAGATTATTTTAATATTGATGAAAACTTAAAATTTGCAAATATTCATATTTCAAATATTGAGAATAGATATAAAAACCCTTTATTGGTTTCTATTGTTTTTGATGGGGTAAAGATAAATTTTGAAAAAATAGAACTTAATACTTTAGAACCTTACATATCTTTAGAGTTATTACTAAAAGATAATTTAGAAGAAAAGAAAAACTTTTTAATGTATTATGTTTTATACTATAATTCATTAACAAAAAAAAGTAAAGATAAAATATCTTTACAATCTATTTTTGAAAATTTAATGAAACCGATCCATAAACTGGATGAATAATTCTTAGATTTAGTTCTGTAACATCTTTTTTATTATCAAAATGTATTAAATAATAATCTGCCCATTGATTTTTTAAGGGAATAATTTCAACTATATCTGAATCATTTGAAACCTTAACCATAGTTTTTGGCTTATCATTATTTAATGTAACTCTAAATCTATTTTTTACTAAATCATGATTTTCTTGATTTTTAATATGAATTCCAACAACAAAACTATCTAATTTATCTGTTTCATATTTTTTAGAAATTTTATTTAAATATGTACCAAATATCATAACTTTTAATGAACCATTATAAATTAAATCTCTTTTCTTAGTATATTGTATTGCCATAGGACTTTGATTAGTATTTTTAAATCCCTTCAAGGAATCATTTCTTTTTGCACAACCAATAAAAACAAATGAAATTATTAAGGCAGAAATTAATATATTTTTTTTCATTAAAGTATATCTCCAAATATTTGATAAATGGAATTTTACACTAAAGTTACTTTAACCATGGTTTGGGTAAAATCAGCCTCATGAATAAGAATTATAAGAAACTAGCTGTTGCGTTTAGCGGGCCTTCAAATAGTGGTAAAACTACTTTAGTAGTTAATGTTTCAAATATACTGAATCAAAAGGGTTATAAAGTATGTATTGTAAAACATGACCCAAAAGATAAAGCTATATTTGATAAAGAGGGAAAAGATAGTGATAAATTCACTAAAACAGGTGCAAATGTTGCAGTTGTTAGTCCTTCTAGAACAACTTTATTTAAACAAGAAACATCAACTATTGATGAGATGATAGAACTGTTTGGTGACTTTGATTATTTATTGGTTGAGGGATTAAAGACCTTGCCTCTTCCAAGAATTTCAGTCTTTAGAAATAAACTTGATGAGAGTTATTTTCCAGTTACCAATGCTATTGCTCATGATTCAACAATAAGTGCTGATGATATTCCTAACAATATTGAGAAATTAGACTTAAACAATCCAGAAGAGATTATCTCATGGATTGAAAAAAATGCAAAGAGGGTATGATGAACGATATAATTGAAGCAATAAAAAAAGCCAGTATTGAGATAAAAAAAGTTATTGATAAAGGTGATACTGGGAAAAGTGAAAATGAAAACTCTACTGGTGACACTCAGTTAAAACTTGATATTGCAAGTGATATTATTATTGAAAATATTTTTAAAGAGATTCCATCTATAAAAGAGATTGTTAGTGAAGAGCAAGAAGCTATTGTTCCTTTACATGAAGATGGTGAATATTTAATTGCTTATGACCCATTAGATGGTTCATCATTGGTTGATGTTAATCTTTCAGTTGGATCAATTTATGGTATTTATAAAGATGACTTCACGTCAAAAAATATTATTGCAGCTATATATGTTGTTTTTGGGCCAAGAATAGAGATGGTTGTAGCAGCAGAAGGTTCCGTAAAAATGTATAGATTAAACGGTGGTATTTTTCATTATGTTCAAGATATAAAACTTGATTTTAAAGGTAATTTAAATGCTACAGGTTCAACACAAATGTTTTGGCCAACTGAACATAAAAAACTTTTAAAAGAGATGTTTGATGAAGGATATTATTTAAGATATTCTGGTGGTATGGTTCCTGATTTACATCAAATACTATTAAAAGGTGGAGGATTATTCTCATATCCTGCAACGACTGATAGACCAAAAGGTAAGTTAAGACAACTATTTGAAGTATTCCCTTTTGCATTTGTTTATGAGTTAGCTGGTGGTGCTGCTACAGATGGATTTAAAAGAGTTTTAGAAGTTGAAACAACTCATATTCACGATACTACTCCATGTTTCTTTGGTTCTAAATCAGAAGTAGAAAAAGTAAAAGAAGTTTACAAACAATATGCAAGCTGAAGAGAATCATAAAGATGAATGGGATGTAAAACTTGATGTAAAGCTTGAAGAGCTTAACCAATGTCAAAAATCTAATAATCTAAGTTCATGTACACCCTGTAACAAATTTTTTGAATGTGAACTTAGAAAAAAATATGTCATTGCCGTTTATGAGTCTATGAATAAAGGCTCTGGCGGTGGATTTGAATTTTAATTAATAATTATAACAAAGAGGTAAATTAATGGATAAAAGTTATAAAAATGTTTATATTACTACTCCAATATATTATGTAAATGATGTTGCACATATAGGACACGCTTATACTACAATAATTGCAGATATGCTTGCAAGATATTCAAGATTAACTGGGTTAGATACTTATTTTCTTACAGGTACTGATGAACATGGTCAAAAAATTGAACAAAGTGCAAAACAAAGAGGGAGAACTCCTCAAGAGTATGCAGATGAAATTTCGGGAAAATTTAGAACACTTTGGGATGACTTTGATATTTCATATGATAAATTTATTAGAACTACTGATGAAGAACATAAAATTGGTGTTCAAAAAGCATTTGAAACAATGTACAATAAAGGTGATATCTATAAAGGTGATTATGAAGGTTTTTATTGCGTATCTTGCGAAACTTTCTTTACAGAGAAACAATTAGTTGATGAACAGTTTTGTCCAGATTGTGGAAAACCTACAAATATAGTAAAAGAAGAAAGTTTCTTTTTTAAACTATCAAAATACGAAGATAAATTAATTAAATGGTATGAAGAAAATGAAGATTGTATTTTACCAAGATCTAAAAAGAATGAAATTGTAAACTTTGTAAAAGGTGGATTAAAAGACCTTTCAATTTCAAGAACATCTTTTGATTGGGGTGTAAAATTACCAGAATCTATAAATGAACCTAAACATGTTATGTATGTATGGCTTGATGCATTATTAAACTATATTACAGCATTAGGTTATGGAAATAAAGAAGAAAATATGAATTATTGGCCAGCTAAAGTACAATTAGTTGGAAAAGATATTTTAAGATTCCATGCAATATATTGGCCTGCATTTTTAATGTCTTTAGATTTACCTCTACCTACTCATATTGCAGCACATGGTTGGTGGACAAGAGATGGTGAAAAGATGTCTAAATCAAAAGGTAATGTTGTAAATCCTAAAGAAGTTGCTGATGCTTATGGTCTTGATGCATTTAGATATTTCATGTTAAGAGAAGTACCTTTTGGTCAAGATGGTGACTTTTCTCAAAAAGCATTAATGGATAGAATTAACTCTGATTTAGGAAATGACTTAGGTAATTTACTTAATAGAATTTCAGGTATGAGTGGGAAATATTTTGATTTTAAAGTTAATTCTGTAGATGTAGAAAAATTTCATAAAAAAGAACTTGACGAAGTTAATGAGATTTTGGAGAATGTTGAAAGTTACATCTTTAATATGCAATTAAATAGATATCTTGAAGATATTTGGAAGGTATTAACAATTGCAAATAAAGCAATTGGTGATTATGAACCTTGGGCTAAAATGAAAGAAGGTAAAACTGAAGAAGCTATGGCATTAGTTGCTTTAATTACAAATATTATGGCTAAAGTTGCCCTACTTTTAGATTCAGTTATGCCAGAAAAAATTTCTAAAATAGCTGATTCTTTAGGAATTGAAATTAATACGGATACTTATAATAAATTGATTGTAAATAAAGAACTTTTAGATGAAACAACAATTACAAAAGTTGAACAACTTTTCCCAAGAATTGAAGAAGTTTTATTAGAGCAAGCTTCTACGGCAGATGTTTCTAAAGCAGAACCAGAAGAGAAAGCAAAAGCTAAGATAGATCAAAAGAAAGAGAATGATGAAGAATCTGATAATCTTATTACAATTGATCAATTCTTTGAAACAACTCTTAAAGTAGGTACAATTATTGAGGCGGAAGAAGTTCCTAAATCTAAAAAGCTTTTAAAATTACAAGTTGATTTAGGTGAAGGAAAAAATAGACAAATCCTAGCTGGTATAAAAGAATTTTATGATGCAAAAGATTTAGTTGGAACTCAAGCATGTGTTGTTGCAAACCTAAAACCTGCAAAACTTATGGGTATGCTAAGTGAAGGTATGTTAATGGCTGCACGTGATGAAAATGGATTATCACTGATTAGACCTGAAACACCAAAAAAATCTGGAACTAAAATAAGCTAGTGCAAATTACTTCAATTTTAGATATAGTTGATGGAAGATTATTAAATCATCCATCAATCTCATTTATATATTCAATTAAAACTAATCCTAAAAAAGTAAAAGAAGGTGACTTATTTATTGTAAAAGATGATGAGGATATTCCAAAAGCAATAGAAAATGGAGCCTTTGCAATTATAGTTGATAAAGAGGTTTCTATTAGCGATAATGAAATAGCATGGATTTTTGTTGAATCGATGAATGATGCAATTGTTAAACTTGTTAGATACTTATTATCAAATAAAAGATTAAATGCTTTTTATTGTAATAACGTTAGTTATGACTTATTTAAAATTCTATTAAAAACTACAGTTCATACAAATATTAAAATAGTTCCTAAAGAATTGTCAAAATTTTTTAAATTAATTGATGAAATTGAAGAGAATGATACAATAATATCTTCAGATAAAAATATACTTGATAATATATATCCTGTAAATTTTAATTTTAACACAAAAGATTATGAAATTAAAAACTTAATCGAACATTCAATTTTTGAAACTAGTTTTTCTTTTCAAGAAAGATATTTTTCAAAAATTAAAATTTCAAGTTTGTATATTACTGAGTTTTTAGATGTTTATAGTTATTTAGGTTTTGATGCAGATTTAAATAAATTAAGAAAATTTCATAATTTAAAACCTATATTTGTTGACAAATTAATAAATCATACTGATTATGGAAGAAGTGATAAATTTTTAATTGCTCAAAATAATGATGAACTAATTTTAAGAGAAGTTAAATATCTAGAAAAAAAATACAATTATGCAAAAGTGATTTATTTAACAACAAATGAAATTGATGATAATAGAGATATTGATTATATTTTTATAAATTCATTGTGTGATTTAAAAGAATTTTTAAAGAAAAATACTTTTAACGCAGTATATTTTATTGGTGTTAGCTACGATGAACTTTATGAACAAGTTTCAAAAGAAGCTAACGAACCATCACTACTTTAATAAACCATACCAAAGCTACTAACTACTTTACCCACAACAAAGACTTCATTTTTATCCAATATTTGTATTGGATAGTCTTTGTTATCTGAAATTACATCTAATTTTCCATCTACTCTTCTTTGAATTCTTTTTACAAAAAGTCCATGATTTGTAGTAAATGCATAAATTCCATCCCTTGAAACATCATTTCGTGTTTTATCAATAAATATTATATTATCACTATTTAATGTTGGTTCCATTGAGTCCCCTACTACATTAATAGCATCAATATTTTTTAAATTTTCTTTGCCACCTAACATATCTATAAAATATGGAGGAACTTCTAAACTCTCATATTCATCATTACTTTCATAGGCACCACCACCAGCACTAACATTTACTTCTGGATAGTATCTAATCCAATATTTATCTGTTGAATCAACTAATGAGCCAGGATTTTGATTGTAAAGTAGCCAATTTATTGAAATTTTCTTTTTTGCACAAAAATCCAAAATATTTGAAAAAGGGATTTTTCCACGATTTTTCATTGTCGCAAAATTAACCTGACTCAAATCAAGTGCACTTGCAACGTCTTTATCAAATACTTTTCCACATTTGCCATCTTTACTTAAGATATCTTTTAACTTTTCAATTATTTCAAAAACTTGTAACATTTCTGCTCCTTTTTTGTATTATATTACAAAATGCAATATTTTTCAAGTAAATTGAAAAAAAAGTATAAAATTTGACATATAAATTAATTAAGGATATAAAATGTCACAAAAAATTGAAAAAGCAACAAGCAATGTTATAAAAATACTTCATACTTTTGATAATTTTTTACTTAAATGTGGTAACAAAATTTTATAATTTTTTCCATTGATTAAAATTCCAAAATTTCTCTAATTTAGGGCAGAAAATAAATTTTACTAAAGCATATTTAATATAAAATGGTAATACTAAATTACGATGGTAACCACGGGGAGTAATATGGAAACTAACTTAATTGCTGAGGCATTGAAGTTTATGGTTTTAGGTATGGGAATTGTATTCACATTCTTAATTGTTATGGTATATGCATTAAAATTTCAGGCAAAAATTATTGCTAAATATTTTCCTGAAAAAAAAGCAGTACCTAAAAAACCACAAACTGCAAATACTTCAAATAACACTGCAAAAATAGCTGCTATAGTAGCTGCTGTACAACATCACAAAAATCTAAAAGGTTAACTTATATGGCTAAAAAATATATCGATGTCATGGATACTACTTTTAGGGATGGATTTCAATCTGTCTTTGGAGGTAGAGTTTTAATGGACGACTTCTTTCCTGCTGTAGAAGCTGCGAAAGATGCGGGGATTACACACTTTGAGTTTGGTGGAGGAGCAAGATTTCAATCTTTATTTTTCTACCTACAAGAAAATGCTTTTGAGATGATGGACAGATTTAGAGAAATTGTAGGTCCTGATGCTAATTTACAAACACTAGCAAGAGGTATTAATACTGTTATGCTTGATACTGGTTCAAGAGAATTAGTTGAGATGCATGCAAAAATGTTTGCAAAACATGGTGTAACTACAATTAGAAACTTTGATGCATTAAATGATGTTCAAAATCTTGAATATTCAGCTGAATGTATTAAAAAATATGGGTTAAATCATGAGGTTGTTGTAACATTAATGGATTTACCTCCAGGTTGTGAAGGTGCACATGATGTTCCTTTCTATGAAAAAACACTAAGAAACATTTTAGATAGTGGGGTTCCATTTGATTCTATTTGTTTTAAAGATGCTTCGGGAACTTCATCACCACAAAAAGTATTTGATACAATTAAAATGGCAAGAAGTTTAGTAGGAGAAGATACACATATTAGATTACATACACATGAAACTGCGGGAGTTTCTGTTGCTTGTTATCTTGCTGCTTTAGATGCTGGTGCAGATGGAATTGACTTAGCTGCAAGTCCAGTTTCTGGAGGAACATCACAACCAGATATTCTAACTATGATGCATGCTGTAAAAGGTATGAATTATGATTTAGGTGGCTTAGAAATTGATAAAATTTTAAAATATCAAGAAGTTTTAAATGACCAATTAAAAGATTACTTTATGCCACCAGAGGCAACTCAAGTATCACCTTTAATCCCTTTCTCACCAATGCCAGGTGGAGCATTAACTGCAAACACACAAATGATGAGAGATAATGGAACTTTAGATAGATTCCCAGAAGTTATTAAAGCAATGAGAGAAGTTGTTGAAAAAGGTGGATATGGTACATCTGTAACTCCTGTTTCTCAGTTTTATTGGCAACAAGCATATGCAAATGTAATGTTTGGACCATGGAAACAAATTGCACCAGGATATGGGAAAATGGTTCTTGGATATTTTGGTAAAACACCTGTTGCACCAGATGAAGAAGTTGTTAAATTAGCATCTGAAAAATTAAAACTTGAACCAACTACTGAAAATCCATTAGATATTGCTGATAGAGATGAAAAGAAAACAATGTCTTATTGGGAAGGTAGATTAAAAGAAGAAGGTATCGAAACAAGCGAAGAAAATATATTTATTGCGGCAGCTTGTGATGAAAAAGGTATTGCTTTCTTAAAAGGTGAAGGACCACTTAATATAAGAAAAATCAGTAAATCAGATGATATACTGTGTGAAAATGATAAAAATTGTAGTTTAGGAGAAAATAAAGGTATGAGTAACGCAACTGGAAACTATACAGTAGTAGTAGATGGACAAAAATTTAATGTAACTGTAGCAGAGGGAAATGCTGATATTCAAGTAACACCTGTAACTGAAACAGCAGCACCTTCAAGTGCACCTGCTGGTGGAGCAGAAGTTCCTGCAACTGTAGCTGGAGCTGTTTGGAAAATCCATGTAAAAGTTGGAGACAAAGTTGAAAAAGGGCAAGAGATTGCAATTTTAGAAGCTATGAAAATGGAAATTCCTGTTGAAGCTCCTTGTGCTGGAACTGTTTCAGCAATTTTGAAAAATCCTAGTGATGCTGTTGAAGAAGGTGAAGCAATAGCAACGATTAGCTAATAAAATGTGTAGAAAAAACGGAGTAAATTATATGAATAAAAAATTTATGGCATTAATGCTTTTATTCTTTATTTCTATTTTTAGTTCACCACTATTCGCTAGTGGTGCTACACATGATGTAGTTGCTAAAAGTGGAACAGAAGAAGTACAGCATGAATACAAGCCAAAATCAATTTCAGAACTAGCAGCATCTTTTTACGAAACTACAGGAATCAAAGCTATTATTGATCCTCAAGATGATGTTATGACTTCTGAACCTAATCCAGCAGATGCAAGACCAATGACTCATTTTGAACAATCTTGGGGTAGAATTATTATGTTTGCAATTGTAATTGTACTTTTTTATCTTGCAATTGCTAAAGGTTTTGAACCTTTACTATTATTACCAATTGCTTTTGGTGGACTTTTAGCAAATATTCCTCTAGCAAATATGGGCGGTGCTCATGGTATGTTAGGTATTATCTATAACATGGGTATAGCAAATGAGTTTTTCCCCTTACTGATTTTTATGGGTGTAGGAGCTATGACTGACTTCTCTCCTTTATTAGCAAATCCTAAAGCTGCTATTTTAGGTGGAGCTGCTCAATTTGGTATCTTTGGTTCTTTAGTTGGTGCTGTTGCACTAGGTTTTGACTTACAATCTGCTTCTGCCATCTCAATTATTGGTGGAGCTGATGGACCAACATCTATTTTTATTGCAAATAGATTAGCTCCGGAAATGCTTGGTGCTATTGCCGTTGCTGCATATTCATATATGGCACTTGTACCTGTAATTCAACCACCAATTATGAAAGCTTTAACAACTGAGGCAGAAAGAAAGATTAAAATGCCAAAATTAAGAAAAGTACATAAATTAGAAAATTTATTTTTACCAATTTTAATTTTATTTTTAGCAATTTTATTCTTACCAGAGTCAACTCCTCTAATTGGAGCATTCGCATTTGGAAATTTCTTAAAACAATCAGGAGTTGTTGAGAGATTAAGTGATACAATGCAAAATTCATTAATAAATATTGTAACAATCTTCTTAGGACTTGGAGTGGGTTCTAAATTAGCAGCTGATAAATTCTTAGTTTTAGAAACTTTAGGGATTATGGTTATTGGTTTAATTGCATTTGCAGCAGGTACTGCAGCTGGTGTTATTATGGCTAAGATTATGAACAAATTTAGTTCTGAAGAAAGTAAAGTAAATCCATTAATTGGAGCTGCTGGAGTTTCTGCAGTACCAATGGCGGCAAGAGTAGTAAGTAAAGTTGGTCAAGAATATGATAAATCAAATGTATTATTAATGCATGCGATGGGGCCAAATGTTGCCGGTGTAATTGGTTCTGCTGTTGCAGCTGGTGTACTTTTATCAATATTTAAATAAAAAAGAATAGGGAAAAAAATGTCTGAAATCAAAAATACACTTGGACTAGAGAACGTTGGAACAGTGTATAGAAATCTTGATGTTGATACTTTAATTCAACATGCTGTAGAAAATGAAGGGGCTAAGGTCTCTTCAACTGGTGCTTTAATGATTGATACGGGAATATTTACAGGAAGAAGTCCAAGGGATAAATTTTTTGTAAACCAAGATCCATCAAATAAATATATAGCTTGGGGTGATATTAATTTTAAAGTAACAAAAGCAGTATATGAAGATTTAGAAGTAGTTTCTAAAAAACAATTAAGTAATAAAGATTTATATGTAACTGATGTTTACTGTGGTTCTTCTTTAGATAGTAGAAAATCTGTAAGATTTATTACAGAAGTAGCTTGGCAAGCTCATTTTGTTCAAAATATGTTTATCGTGCCTCCAAAAGAGGATTTAGAAAATTTTGAACCAGATTTTACAGTTTATAACTCTTGTAAAACTGTTGATATGGCTTATGCTTCACATGGTTTAAATTCAGAAGTTTTTGTTGTATTCAATGTTGAAGAAAACACTGCACTTATTGGTGGTACTTGGTATGCTGGTGAGATGAAAAAAGGTGTATTCTCAATGATGAATTACTGGTTGCCATTAGAGGGTAAACTTCCAATGCACTGTTCAGCAAATGTTGGTAAAGATGGTGACACTGCTTTATTCTTTGGACTTTCAGGTACTGGTAAAACAACTTTATCTACAGATCCAAATAGAGCATTAATTGGTGATGATGAGCATGGTTGGGATGATAATGGTGTATTTAACTTCGAAGGTGGTTGCTATGCAAAAGTTATCAATCTTGATGAAAAATCAGAACCTGAAATTTTTGGTGCTATTAGAAAAGGTGCAATTTTAGAAAATGTTGTAGCTGATGAAAATGGTGTAGTAGATTATACAGATGGAAGTAAAACTGAAAATACTAGAGTTTCATATCCAATTGACCATATTGAAAATCATAAAAAAGATATGAGAGGTGACCATCCTAAAAATATCATTTTCTTATGTGCTGATGCATTTGGTGTTTTACCTCCAGTTGCAAAATTAGATAAAAGGCAAGCAATGTATTATTTCTTAAGTGGATATACTGCAAAAGTTGCAGGAACTGAAAGAGGTATTACTGAGCCAGTAGCTACATTCTCATCTTGTTTTGGTGAAGCGTTCTTACCACTAAACCCTACTGTTTATGCCGAACTATTAGGTGATAAAATTGATGAGCATGGAGTAAATGTATATTTAGTTAATACAGGATGGACTGGTGGTCCATATGGTATTGGTTCTAGAATGAGTATTAAAAATACTAGAGCTTGTATTAATGGTATATTAGATGGTTCAATTGAAAATTCAGACTTTGAAACATTACCTATTTTTAATCTTAAAATTCCAAAAACTCTTGATGGTGTTGAAACTAAAGTATTAAACCCTAGAAATACTTGGGAAGATAAAGAATCTTACGATGAAACTGCATTAAAACTTGCAGGGATGTATATCGAAAATTATTCTAAAAAGTATTTAACTTTAGAAAATGATTATGATTTTACTTCTGCGGGACCTAATCTTAACATTTAAATAAAATCATTATAAAAAAAGGGGTAGGATTTAATCCCACCCCTTTTTTATTGCTTAATATATATTAACACTCTATTTGTATCTCTTCTTTGATTTCTAATCCGAATCCATTTAAACCAACAAAAGAATGTTTTCCACCACTTGTCATTAATTTAATCTTCTTCACATTTAAACTATTTAAAATCTGCGCACCAATTCCATAATCTTTTTGTGATTCTTTATTGGCAATATCATCATTTAAAAATATCAATAATCCACCTTTTGCTTGTAAAAAGTTTATTGTTTTTAACATTGAATGAAGTTTTTCATCATTTAAAAAAAGTTTTATATCTGGAATTACAGTATGAAACTTTACATGAGTAATATCAGTTAATTCACCAAATTGGATCACTGTATGTACTTGTCCTAAATGATCTTTAAAATCTTTTTTAATTACATCTGTGTTAAAAAATTTAATCTCTTCACTTGAAATGTTCTCAACTAAAGTTTCATGTGATAATCTATACTCAACTAAATCAGAAATATATATTTGTTTTAAATTATGTTTTTCGGCAAAGATGTCTAAATCATCACGTCTAGCCATTGTTCCATCTTCTTTCATAATTTCACAAATAACTGCTTCTCCATTTAATCCTGCTAGTTTACATAAGTCAACACTACCTTCTGTATGTCCTGTTCTTACTAAAACCCCACCATCTTTTGCGATTAAAGGAAAGATATGACCTGGTCTTACTAATTCTGTTGCATTAGAGATTGGATTAGCTAAAATTTTAATAGTATCATCCCTCTCCCCTGCACTAATTCCTGTAGCTGCATTAGCTGCATCAACTGAAACAGTAAAAGCTGTTTCATAAGAGGAAGTATTTGAATTAACCATTGGATTTAATTCTAATCTAATTGCTGTTTCTTTAGTTACAGATACACAAATAAGACCTTTTGCATAGCTTGCCATAAAATTAACTTTTTCAGGACTACTTAATGGTGCAGCATATACTAAATCACCCTCATTTTCTCTATCTTCATCATCTAACATGATAACCATGTTACCTTTTTGAATCTCTTCTATTGCTTCTTTTACTCTTTGTATTGCATCCATTTTACTTCTTTTAATTGTTTTTTTAAATTATATCAAAAATTTTAAAATTTCTACTAAAAACCCTTGACAAATATTTACAATTTCACTATAATTTCGGCACTTAAAAAGTTGGGGTATCGCCAAGTGGTAAGGCAACGGTTTTTGGTATCGTCATTCACAGGTTCGAATCCTGTTACCCCATCCACTTTTAAGTGTTTTTTAGGTCGCGGAATAGAGCAGCTAGGTAGCTCGTCGGGCTCATAACCCGAAGGTCAGTGGTTCAAATCCACTTTCCGCAACCAATTCAAAAAAGAAGTCTTAGGTCAAGGTAGCTCAGCTGGCTAGAGCGCTGGTCTCATAAGCCGGAGGTCGAGAGTTCAAGTCTCTCTCTTGACACCATGTAAAAACTTGAAATCGTCAAGTTTGGACAGACTTTTCTTTTTTGTTCTTCTAAATTTAGTTTCAACCTATCGAAATCATTTTTTTATACTGTATGTTGAATAGAATTATTGAATAAAATAGTTAACTTGATTTTATTATTAAATATTATTAGATGGGTTGTAACATTTATTTTTGGTGCTGGTGTAGCTCAGTTGGCTAGAGCAGCTGATTTGTAATCAGCAGGTCGGGGGTTCGACTCCCTTCACCAGCTCCACCTTTAAAATCAAAAATTAATTTCCACCCTCTTTATCAGCAGTAGCTTCATGAATAGCTTCTTTTGTAGAATCATAAGCTTCACTAGCACCCTCTTTTGTTGCACTCCATGCTTTCTTTGATGTTTTCTTTGTAGCATCCCATGCATCAGAAGAATCTTTTTTAACACCTTTCCATGTAGCACATCCACTAAGAACAAATAATGTAATTAAAATTGTAGTAATTGTTTTTAACATATAATAACCTTTAAAATTTTTTTTAAATTTTACAGAATTATAGTTTAAATAGTTGTTTAAGTTAATAAAAAGTGAGTAATTTTAGAGCTTTTTAGCCCTAAAATTAATTTATTAGATAGTGATCTCTTGGATATCAGCAATTTTCTTGAATGCTTGATAAACTTTTCCAATAGTGTTTTTTCTGTTTGTTTTTATTGCTTGATTTTCATGATTAACAAATACATTATCAAAGAAATTATCAAGTTGCGGTTTTAAACCAAATAAAGCATCTAACTCTTCTTCATAATTTGAGTATTCTTTTGAAATAACTTCATTAAATTTAGATACTAATTGTTTTTCAGCATCATCTTCAAGTAAACTCTCATCAATACTCAATTCTGATGTAATATCTAAATCTTTTATAATGTTTGCAACCCTTTTAAATGTTGTTGTATACTCTTTAAAGTTATCACTTAAAACAATTGGATTTAAAGCACATAATTTTTTAGAAATCTCATAAACATCTGTTTCTCCACTTCCAAGAACTGCTTTAATAACAGAAGGATTAACATCAAATATTTTAAATAATCTTTCATTAAAAAATTCAATTAACTGAGTTTTATCTAAACCTTTATACTCAGAACTTAACGCATCAATAATTTTTCCTAAATCAACTGGAAGTTTGTGTTCTATAGCTGTTTTTACAATACCTGCAGCAGCTCTTCTTAAACCAAATGGATCCTTTGAACCACTAGGAATTTTTCCAACAGAAAATAATCCTAAAAGATTATCTAATTTATAAGATAAAGCAACTATTGAAGAGAATTTAGAAGATGGTAATTCTGAATCTTCACCATCAGGTAAATATTGCTCTTTAATTGCTGTATAAACTTTTTCATCTTCACCAGCAATTTTTGCATAGTAATATCCCATAAGTCCTTGAAGTTCCGTAAACTCATAAACCATTTCAGACATTAAGTCTGCTTTTGCAAGGTATACAGCTTTTTCTAAAAGCTCTTTTTCTTCTACTTTAAATGTATCAGCTAATAAAGAAGCTATTTTAGTCTCCCTTTGAACCTTTTCATACATTGAACCTAAACCTTCAACAAAAACAAGTTTTTTTAAGCCCTCATTTGATAAACCATTTTTTATGTCATTTTTCCAGAAGAACATTCCATCTGCAAGTCTAGGTCTTAATACTTTTTCATTACCAGCAATAATTTGAGTAAAATCTTCAGTTTTAGAATTAGATACAACAATAAAATTGTTTGTTAATTCACCATCTTTATAAACTGCAAAATATCTTTGGTGTTCTTTCATTGAAGTTACAATAACCTCTTCAGGTAATTCTAAAAACTCTTCATCAAATTTACCTAATAAAGCAGTTGGATATTCTGTAATTGCAACAACTTCCTCAAGTAATTCTGTGTCAATTTCAATCTTGATACCATTTTCTTCTTCAATCTTTTTCATTTGTTCAAGTATAGTTTTTCTTCTTTCATCTGGATATAAAACTACACCATTTTTATCTAATTTACAGAAATAATCACCTGCAAATTCAAAAGTAAATGGTTCATAAGAAACCATTCTATGGGCAAATGAATAATTTGAAGATTTAACACCATAAAGATTTGCATCAACAATCTCTTCACCTAACATAACACATAAAGATCTAATAGGTCTAATAAAACTATCCGTTCTACTTGCCCATCTCATTGATTTACCAAAATTTAAAGAAGAGATAAACTCATTAATCATACCATTTAATAAATCTTTAGAATCAGTTCCTTCTACTTCTTTTTTGAAATATAATACTTCCCCTCTTCCTTGGTCAATTCTATCTAGCTTTGAAACATCTACACCACATTTTTTTGCAAAACCTAAAGCTGCTCCTGTAGGTTCTCCATCTTTAAAAGCAATCTTAACTGGTGCTCCAAACATCTCTTCAACTGAATCTTCTTGTTTTACTTGGAATTCTCTATGCCATAACACTAATCTTCTTGGTGTGTAAAAGAAATCAAAATCACATAGTAATCTATTGTTTTCAAGTATGTTTGCCCATTTTTTTTCAATATTAGGTAATTCTTTTAAGAATGGGATTGCTGGTAATTCTTCAACACCAATCTCAATTAATAATGGTTTATTCATTTACAGGTTCCTTCTTCTTGCTATCATTTTTCTTATTTTCATCTATTTTTTTTGCATGTTTGTCTATTTGTTGTTTATTAAAACCTTTAATAAACATAAAAATCATAAAGGCAAATAATATAAGTACAATTATGTCTAAAATCTCTTTCAAGTTAATCCTAATGGTATTTATTAAAGGCAAATATGATATCTAAAAATTACTTATTTTTTGGTAAGAGTGATTTAAAAAAAAGAGAATATAGTTTTAAAAAACTAATAAAAAATTAACACTAGGAATATATACTTTTATTGATTCAAACAAATAAAAAATTGTTTGAACACCTCCTCCTAACCAATAAAATTAAAGTCACTTAAAAAGTGGCTTTAATCTGTATCCAATGCTTTTTTTGGATTCTATTAAATCTTTGCCAATCCTATTTCTAAGATTCCAAATATGATATCTAATTACATTTGATTTAGATTTACTATTACAAGGATAACTGCTTGTTTCTAATTCAAAACTTGAAACAAACTGCCCTCTTCTTTTAATTAAATAATCTAAAATAAAATGTGACTTTAAGTCCAACTCAATATTCTTATTATTTTTATAAACCTCTTTATTAAACAAATCATATTTAATATCTTGTGCAATTTCTATATAATCACTGTGTGAGTTGTAAGCTCTTTTTATTAAACCTTTTACCCTTAAAAGAAGTTCATCTGTGTCAGTATTTTTATTTAAATAATCGTCACATCCTATTTCGAAAGATTTTTTCAAACTATCTTTTATAGAAGTTAAAACCATTTTCATTGTTGAGTCATTATATTCTGCGAGCATTTTCATTATTTCAAAACCATTAATTTTTGGAACATTTAAATCTATTATATATAAATCATAAATATCATCAAAAATTTTATTTAAAAACTCTTCTCCATTTGAACAAGTATCAACAATAAAACCATCATCTTCTAAAAAATCTTTTATTGTATCTTGATAAAGGATATCATCCTCTAAAAAAAGTATTTTTGTTCCCATTTTCCAATCTTAAGAGATAAGACTAAAAGGGCATAAGCCCTTTTAGCCTCATATTTGTATAAACTTATAGTATGTTTTTAAATAAAATAAACATACCCCAAGCAAAATAAACAGCCATCCAAGTAACCATTATTACAAGGGTATAATTACCCAGTCTTGTAACAGCCTTATCTTTTGAGCCATCAAAAATAGGTTCTTGTGACTTTCCAACTTTCCAAGCCATTGTTAGTAAATAAGCAACACCAATACCACCCATAATTAAAAATGTTAATAAGAACATTACAATTGATGGTATCTCTAAATTAACAGGATAATCATAAATATTATATCCTAAATTGCTCATAATATCAAATCTAATAAGCTCTCTCATTGCTGAAATTAATAAGGCAACAACAACTAATACACCAGTCGTAATATAGCTATTTGAATTTGAGTATGAGATAAGTAATAAAGCAACTACCCCTACAATAATTGATATACTTAAAGGATGCATTAAATATCCAATAGAACTCATCCAAAGAGCAAAAAATACAGCACTAATTAGTAATCCTATAACAGTTAGTTTTGTACCTAAAGATGATGTATACTCAATAAAATTACCTTTAAAATCATCCCTTGTACTTAAAAATCTACTATAATTTTGCAAAAATATACCAACAACAGGTATAGATAAACTCACAAAAAACAACAATCTAACTAGTTTAATATTTAATGTCCAGCCACTAGTATCAACAATACCATTTGGTGCGTACATATCCATCCAGTCATTAGGCATAATTGAAGTAACTGCAAAATTATGCATTAATAAACCAGCAAAAACTAAAATAAAGAAAGAGATAATACCAATAAGCTTTCCTCCACCCTCTTTTGCCTTATTTGCATAATAATACCAATAATATAAAATATAACCAATAACTAAAGTATAAATAAAAATAAAAACCCACATACCTGATAAAGTGTTCGCTACGTACCAATTTGGATCATAAATAACTTGGGTAAACAATAAAGGTGCTACACCAAGAACAATTAAAATTGAAACACTAATTTTTCCTGTTTGTATTAAATGAGGAGTCAAAATTTTCCAGTGGGAATCACTCTTTTGTTTTAGTGTTCCATACAAAGATAATCCCATTGCCCCTAAAGCCAATAAAACAAAAGCGGCATGTAATGCCCAAGTTAATACATAAAGTCCTTGAAATACAATAGGATAAAATGGTACCCCAGCTGGATCCCTAAGGGCCAATAAAGCAGATGCGTCCATAAATCCTCCTTTAATATTTTAATGATGCAATATATTCAGCAATTGCATCATATTCATCATCTGGTAATTGTAGTTTTGGCATATAAGGGATTGCTCCACTACCTATAGCATAAAGAATAGATTTAACACCCTCTTTATCAACCCCTTTTAATCTATCTTTTAACGGTCTATAAACGCCAGTAAGTTCTAAAGAGTGACAATTAGAACATGACATTTTAGTTAATAGCTCTCCCACTTGGAGTTTATTTTCAGCTGTAATTGTTCTTAAATTATCTGGTATAAAAGGGTTTACTTTTAAAAGTCCTTTTTGAGCAATTATAGGAAGCTCACTTTTAATCCCTTTACCTTCTACATCCCTACTAATAATTTGATTTGAGTAAATATATTGTCCAGCTACATAAGGTTTTCTCATAGATTCTCTTAGTTTCTCACCAGGCCAAAGTCCAGCTAGTAAAATAACCACAATCATCGTTGAAGAGATTGCAGGATTAATAATCTTAGGTTTAAATACTGCAACTAAAAAATAAACCATAAATACAAGAGTTAAAATAATTCTATTTTGAATAACCCCATCTTTTGTTACATTAAATACAGCATGGGCATTATCAGGTAAAGTTCCCATATACCACATAAAGAAGAATAGAGTTATAAATCCACCTAAAATACTTACATATCCCATTTTTTTACTAAGTTCAATTGATAATTCTTCATTCTCTTTTTTCATAGCACTTGAGATAACTAAACCAATAACACCTGATAACATAATCATAAATCCAATTCTAAGGAACATATGAGGAAAAGTGTTTAGTCCAAAGAAAGCATCACTTGCACTTCCGGTTGCATAATAAGCTGTAGTACCAGGCCACATCATAAAACTTATTATTCCAATAATTAAGGCTAAAGTACCAACTGAAGCTAAAGCAAAAGTATAAGTTAATTTAAGATGTGTTTTTCTATCTATTTTATCTATAAAATAAACTAATACAAAAACACCAATTACTTCATATACGAAAAAGACCCATTCTGTAGCCCAAACCCATACAAAATTATGTATTAAAGCACTAATTCCACGGGGACTTGCAGCAGTAGCAGTATACCAAATACCTGGACCTGTAATTGAACCAATAACATAAGAAAAAATCAGTAAAAACATACCATATTTTTTCATATATGGGTAAAGATCAGTACGATTTTCTTTATAAGCTTTATAGGCTAAAAATGCAAATAACATTGCAGCACCAACTGATGTATGTGATGCTAAAATATGGATGGTTCCAGTAATACCCATCATCCATGCACTTCCATAATCAGGAAAATAAAACAACGGAAATTGTCCTATTAAATCCATAGAAACTCCTTATTTAAAATTTAGATTAAATTATATGAGTAATATGTTAATTTTTTGTTAGATTAATATTTAATATAAATTAAAGTTATGAAATTTTTTTGGGAGAGATAACTTCTTCTTATTTTAGAAGAAGTTATTTATTAAGTAAGTATGAGTAAATAACACCATCAATTTCTGACAAGGCAATTTTTTCAATCTCATCATCATCTTCAATTATTGCAAGAACTTTAGAATCAAACATATAATTCTCTGCAATTTTTTGAATACTTTTAGCTAATTTTTTATCACAAATTATATATTTTGAATTTAATGCATTACAATATATTGCTTCTTTTATACTATTAACAACAACTGCGCAATTTACATGATTTTTTCTTGTAAATAAAACTAAATTTTCATCATAATTAAAAACCAAAGTTGAGTTTGGTAAAGTATGATCAATATCTGCTATTGAATCTATAAATGAAATTGTTTCATATGGAATAAGTCTATCTCCAATTAGTATCATATAACCACCTATTTTTTATTTATTAAACATTCTTTTGAACAAAAGAAATGACCGTTACTTAATATTGCTTCTTTTTTAGAAACAAAAGTTGAGCATGTAGGACATTCAACCATAATATCTTCTATTTTTTCATCCTCTTGTTTAACACTTTTTTCTCTATCTTTTTTAAATAAAACAATGTAAATTAAAAAAAGAACTACAGCCACAGCTAATATTTTTAATATCATATCTATTACCCTTTTATATACAAATAGTTTCTATCATTTCTTTTTACTATTTTTTGATTATTGATTTTTGCTTCTTCTAACTCATCATTTAACAAAGACCCTTTATAAAATAGAAAACTACTATTTTCTTTTTTTATAGTTTCTGTAATATCCATTAAAAGTTTTGTATTTGTTACAGCCCTTGATGTTATTAAATCAACATTCACACCTTCAACGTCTTCAACTCTTTTTGCTATAACTTCAACATTTTTTAGTTTTAAAGTATTTTTCACAAAATTTAAAAAAGCAACTCTTTTTAATCTTGGTTCTATTAAATAACATTTAGCATCTGAATTAGCCATAGCTAAAATCAATCCAGGGTAACCTGCACCTGTTCCAATATCTGCAAAACTATCAAAACTATCAATAAATGAAAGTGGATAAATAGAATCAATAATATTCTCTTTAATACTTTCATCATCTAAACTTCCACTTAGATTATGCACCTTTCCCCATTGTTTTAAAAGGGAAGTAAAAGTTTCACACCTATTTATAAACTCACTATCAAGTTTAAAGTCAATCAATTCTTCTTTTGTAAACATTAAAAAAGATGTCCCATATGTTTTTTCTTTGTTTCTACATAATGTATATTGTGCTTATTTAATTCAGTAATTGCTGGGATTCTTTCTTCTACACCTACATTTATTGATTCAATATATTCTATTTTTGATGGATTATTTGTAATAAGTTTAATATTTGTTAATTTTAAATCTTTAAAAATCTCTTCAACAATAGAATAATCTCTTTCATCTTCTTTAAATCCAAGTTCAAGGTTTGCTTCAATAGTATTTCTACCTTGATCTTGTAATGCATAAGCGTTTACTTTATTAAGAAGGCCTATATTTCTTCCTTCTTGTCTATGATAAATTACTAAACCACCCTCACGTGCTATAAATTCAAGAGCAAGATTAAGTTGTGCTTGACAATCACATTTTAAACTTCCTAAGGCATCGCCAGTTAAACACTCAGAGTGAACTCTTACATAAGGTGTTTCAATTTCTTCAAAATTTTCACTCATAATTGCTAAATGTTCTTGATGATTTTCTTTGTATGCTCTTATTCTAAAATTTCCATGTTTGGTAGGTAGATTAGCAATATTTGATTTCTCTATATTCATATCCTTTTAAACCTTAAATTGTTAAAATACCCGAGATTATAGCGAACAAAGGTAAATAATATGTTTAAAAGATTTAGAAGACTTAGAATTAATGAAACTCTAAGAAACTTAGTACAAGAAACTACATTAACAAAGAATGATTTTATATATCCATTATTTGTAAAAGAAGGTGAAAATATCAAAATAGAAGTATCATCTATGCCAGGTGTTTTTCAAATGAGTATTGATGAGATTTTAAAAGAGTGTGAATATATTAGAACAATTGGTTTAAACTCTATTATACTTTTTGCCATTCCCGATGTAAAAGACTCTGTTGGTAGTGAATGTTTATGTGAAGAGAGTATTATTAGTAGAACAATTAAAGCAATCAAAGGAAAATTTCCAGACATGTTTATTGTTACAGATTTATGTTTTTGTGAATATACAGACCATGGACATTGTGGTATTTTAGACCCAAAAACACAAACAGTTGATAATGATAAAACATTAGAAATTTCTGCTCAACAAGCTATTGTACATGCAAAAGCTGGAGCTGATATGATTGCTCCAAGTGGTATGATGGATGGAATTATTGAATGTTTAAGAACTGCATTAGATGAAAATGGTTTTAAAGATTTACCTATCATGGCTTATTCAACAAAATTTGCAAGTGCATATTATGGACCATTTAGGGATGTTGCAGAATCAACTCCATCATTTGGGGATAGAAGAACATATCAAATGAATCCAGCAAATAGACTTGAAGCATTAGAAGAATCACTTGAAGATGAAAAACAAGGGGCAGATATCTTAATGGTTAAACCAGCTTTAGCATTTATGGATGTTATTAGAGATATTAGAAACAATTCAAATCTTCCAATTTGTGCATATAACGTAAGTGGTGAGTATGCAATGTTAAAACATGCAGGGGCAGCTGGACTTATTGATTACGAAAGAGTGATGCTTGAAACTTTAATTGGATTTAAAAGAGCTGGTGCTGATTTAATTATCACTTACCATGCAAAAGAAGCTTGTGAATTATTAAATAAATAATATTAAGGTATAAAATAAACAATGGGTCAAACATATCAAGAAGCCATAGAAAACTCAAATGTAGTTTCAAAAACAGATATTAATGGTGTAATAACTTTTGTCAATGATGAATTTTGTAGAATTTCTGGATTTTCAAAAGAGGAACTTCTTGGAGCTAATCATAATATTGTAAGACATCCAGAAGTTCCTGAAGAAGATTTTGAAAAACTATGGACTACAATCTTAGATAAAAAGCCATATAAAACAACAGTTAAAAACAAATGTAAAGATGGTTCAACTGTTTATTTAAATACAACAATTACACCAATTCTTGATGAAAATGATGAGATAAGAGAATTTATTGCTATTAGATATGATGTGACAAAAGAAGTTGAATTAAAAAAAGCTTTAGAGAAAAAAGATAAAGAACTATTAACTTTAAATAAAACACTAGAGCAAAGGGTTAAAGAGCAAACAGCACAACTGATTGAATTAAACCAAACCTTAGAACATAGAGTAAATGAAGAGATTGCCAAAAACAAAGAGAAACAAAAAATGCTTTTTTGGCAATCTAGAATGGCAAGTTTAGGTCAAATGCTTGCAAATATCGCCCATCAGTGGAGGCAACCATTAACAGAACTTAGTCTTACTATGTTTAATATTAAAAGAACTGCAAAAAAATGTGATTTAGAGAAACTAGATTTGTACTATAAAGAGTCTTTAGGAATTATTGAGAATATGTCACAAACAATTGATGATTTTTCTAACTTTTTTAATCCAAATAAGCCAAAAGAGAAATTTTTTCTAACAAATGCAATAAATGATTCCTTACTTATTACAAAGAAGCTTGTTCAAAAAGAGAATTTAAATATTCAAACTGATTTTGAAGATATTGAAGTATTTGGGGTATTAAATGAACTATCACAAGTAATAATAAACTTAATACAAAATTCAAGCGAAGCTTTTAAAGTAAATGAGATAAAAGATAAGAAAATAACTATCGTTATAAAAAGAGAGGAAAACTACGCAGTATTACAATTTGAAGATAATGCTGGTGGTGCTAGTGAAAATTTACTTGATAAAATATTTGAGCCTTATTTTACTACAAAGCATCAAAGTAATGGAACAGGACTTGGTTTATTTATGTCAAAAATGATTATTGAAAAGAGTTTAGATGGTACAATTAGAGTTGAGAATATAGATAATGGCTTGAAGTTTACAATTAAAATACCTTTAGGAGATAATAATGAACAATGATGAATCTGTACTAAAAGAGTTAAAAATACTATTTGTTGAAGATGAGGTAAATATCTCAAAACTTTTAAAGGATGCCTTATCGGATTATTTTTATTCTTTTACAGTTGCAAGTGATGGAATAGAGGGGCTTGAAAAATTTAAAAATATTAATCCGGATATTGTAATTACAGACATAATGATGCCTAACCTTGATGGATTAGAGATGACAAAAGAGATTAGAACAATAAATGAAGATATTCCTATTATTGTCCTTAGTGCTTTTTCTGATAAAGAGAAATTATTAAAAGCTATAGATATAGGTATTACTAAATATTTTATAAAGCCATTTGACCCTGAAGAGGTATTAGAGTATTTAATTTTTATAGCAAACAAATTAAATAAAAACAGAATTATATGTTTAAATGAAGATTTTTCTTTTGATACAAATACAAATAATCTTTTTGAGAATGAAAAACTAGTAAATATTACTAAAAGGGAAAAGAAATTTATATCTTTACTTCTTAGTGACAGAAATAATATCACTTCCACAGAGAGTATTAAATCATCACTTTGGGAAGAAGAAAATGTTACCGATGAAAGATTAAGAACATTTGTTAAAAGGCTTAGAGCTAAAACAGATAAAGAGCTAATAAAAAATATTTCAGGACAAGGTTATATTATAAATAAATAAATAAATTAGTTTCTCCAAACTATATTTAAATCAGAAATAAGTTTACTCTTATCAAAATGTTTTTCTGATAATTTTAGATTTGAAAGGTTTTCAGTTTCTAAAAAATTTTGAATGTAATAGTTTTTGTCGTAACCATTTTCGACTAAAACTGTTTGCATTTCATTTATATCATCCTCATCTAACAAATCTTCATGTAAAGTTGTTCTTACTTCATATTCGATTCCTGAATTTTCAAGAATATGTAATGACTCTAAAAATTTATTGTAATAATTTGACTTTGTAATATCATAAAATTTATCTTTAGTTGATTTAAAATCAATTGCAACAAAGTCTAATAACTTTTGGTCTAAAAGAGTTTTTAGCATATTAGGATTTGAGCCATTAGTATCAAGTTTTATATTAAAACCCAAAGTAGAAATACATTTACAAATATATTCTAAATCATGTAATGAAGCTTCTCCACCACTTAATACAACCCCATCTAATAAGCCTACTCTTTTCATTAAAAAATTGATTAAATCTTCAATTGTATAAAGCCCTGATTTTGAATTAACAATATCAGGGTTATAACAATATTTACATCTCATATTGCAGGAATTAAACCATACAATACAAGATAAATGATCTTTATAATCTACCGTTGTAAACGGTGTTATATTATAAATTATTTTTTTCAATGAATTTTACTCTTTGAGAATGTTCACCTTTTTTACCAATATTGAAACTTTCAACTGGTCTATGATATCCCATAACTCTTGTATAAACAATACATTTTGTTCTTTTTTCTTTTAATTTTTCAGGCTCTAAGCTTTTCATTTTTTAACTCCTCATCTAAAAGTTCTTGGTCACAAATTGGACAATATTCATATTCACCATTTATATATCCATGTTTAGGACAAACAGAGAAAACTGGGGTAATAGTGATATATGGTAAAGTATAATTTGAAATTACATTTCTTACTAATTTCCTACAAGCTTCAATTGAACTAATTCTCTCTTTCATATATAAGTGAAGAACTGTTCCACCAGTATATTTACCTTGTAAATCATCTTGTAAATCTAAGGCTTGGAAAACATCATCTGTATAATCAACAGGAAGTTGCGATGAATTTGTATAAAAAATATTTTTACCATATCCTGCTTGATAAATATCTTGATATCTCTTTTTATCCTCTTTTGCAAATCTATATGTTGTTCCCTCAGCTGGTGTTGCTTCAAGATTATATAAATTTCCAGTTTCTTCTTGATAATCTGCCATTTTATCTCTCATGAAATCTAAAATTTCATTGGCAAATAAAATACCCTCTTCTTTAGAAATATCAAACTCTTTTTCAGTAAAGTTTATTATCATCTCATTGATACCATTAACACCAATTGTTGAAAAGTGGTTATTAAATCCAGGTAAATATCTTTTTGTATAAGGGAATAATCCCCTTTCATATAAATCGTTTACAAAAACTCTTTTTTTCTCTAAAGTTGATTTTGCTAAATCCATTAACTCTTCAAGTCTATCAAATAATGAATCTTTATCACCTTTATAAAGATATCCAAGTCTTGCCATATTGATTGTAACAACTCCAATACTTCCTGTCATCTCTGCACTACCAAATAAACCACCACCTCTTTTTAAAAGTTCTCTTAAATCAAGTTGTAACCTACAACACATAGATCTAACATGCCCAGGTTTATAGGCATTATCATTTGGTATTAATTTTCCATTTTCATCTTTTGTATATTGACTTCCAATAAAATTTTGGAAATAAGAGCTTCCAATTTTTGCAGTATTTTCAAATAATAAATCAGTGTTTTCACCATACCAATCGAAATCCTCTGTTAAGTTTACAGTAGGAATTGGAAAAGTAAAAGGTTGTCCTGTTTGATCACCCTCAGTCATAACTTCATAGTATGCTTTATTAATCATATCCATTTGTTTTTGGAAATCTTTATATGTTAGTTCTGTTAAAGATTCATAACCTTTTTCTTTTGCTTTTTTTAATAACTCTTCATCATCTAAGTTTTTTAATAAGTGTTCTTGATTTTTTGTAGGGATTTGATCCTTTAAATCTCTTGGAACTGTCCAATCAATTGTGATATTTGTAAAAGGACTTTGTCCCCATCTTGCAGGGACATTTAAATTATATACAAAACTTCTAATATTCTTTTTTACTTCAGTAAAAGATAATTTATCTTTAAATACATAAGGTGCTAAATAGGTGTCAAATGATGAAAATGCCTGAGCTCCAGCCCATTCACTTTGTAATATTCCTAAAAAATTAGCCATTTGACCTAAAGCTTCTCTAAAATGGTTTGGTGCACGTGATTCAACCCTACCTCTAACTCCATTGAAACCTTCATCCAATAAAACTCTTAAACTCCAACCAGCACAATACCCACTTAAACAATCTAAATCATGAATATGGTAATCAGCATTTCTATGGGCATAACCTTCCTCTTTTGAGTAGATTTTATCTAACCAATAATTTGCAATAACCTTACCCGCACTATTATTTATAAGTCCTGCATGAGAATAACCTGTATTTGAATTTGCTTTAATTCTCCAATCTGTTCCATTAATATACTCTTCAATTGTCTGTGTCGAATTAATATATGTTGTATCTTCATTTAATCCTAAAACTTGTTCTCTTTGCAATTTGTGCATATGTCTATAAAGCATAAATGATTTTAATACTTCAAAATATCTAGCTTTAAAAAGTTCTGATTCAATTAAATCTTGAATATCTTCAACTGCAATCACTCTTTTTTTATTTAATTGTTCTATTACATTTAAATAAATTATTGAATCGTACGTTGTATGAACACTTTTAAATGCTTTTTTGATAGCATCTTTTATTTTATACTCTTCATATGGCTTGTAAGTTCCATCTCTTTTTAAAATATTTTCTATCATTTGTATCCTTTTCAAACAAAATTTTAGACCTTTCCTACTTAAAAAATAATAATATAGAAAGTCACAAAAGTGTCACATAATGGTTAATTTGGAAATAAAAATAATTTTTTTAAATTTTTTTATTTATCTTCAAAATAGAAAAAGCTTTTTTGAGATATAATATCAATTTAATATAAGAAAAATTAGTTAGGAATTTAATCTATGAATATTGATTTAATATTACAAAATATACTAAATCCACCAATTTTATTCTTTTTTTTAGGTATGCTTGCTGTCTTTTTAAAATCTGAATTAACTATTCCACAACCTCTACCAAAACTTTTTTCCCTTTATTTATTAATTGCAATTGGTTTACATGGAGGATATGAATTATCAAAAAGTGGCTTGGATGTTTATGTATTTAAATCTTTAATACTTGCAATATTTATGGCATCTATTGTACCAATATATAGTTATTTTATCTTAAGAACAAAATTAGATACTTATAACTCAGTTGCTATTGCTGCTACTTATGGTTCAATTAGTGCTGTTACATTTATTACAGGTATTACTTACTTACAAACAATTGGAATAGAATATGGTGGTCATATGGTTGCGGCTATGACATTAATGGAGTCACCAGCAATTGTTATTGGGCTTGTATTTGCAGCTTTATTTGCAAAAAGCTCAGAGGAAGATAAAGATGAAAAAACAAATTGGAAAGAGATTTTAAAAGAATCTTTTTTAAATCCATCAGTTTTCCTACTTATTGGGGCTTTAATCATTGGAATTTTAACAGGAGAAAAAGGTTGGCATTCAATGGAACCTTTATTTGGAACTTTGTTTAAAGGTTTTCTTGCATTTTTCCTATTAGATATGGGGCTTGTTGCTGCAAGAAAAATATACGAACTTAAAAAAGTTGGTATGTTTTTAATAATTTTTGCTTTATTGATGCCAATTATAAATGCAAGTGTTGCCATAACACTTGGATATTATTTTTCTTTATCAAAAGGTGATGCATTTTTACTAGCATTATTAAGTGGTAGTGCCTCTTATATTGCAGTTCCTGCTGCTATGAGATTATCAGTACCTCAAGCAAATCCAGGTATATATTTACCATTAAGTTTAGCTATAACTTTCCCATTTAATATATCTCTTGGTATTCCATTGTATTACTATTTTATAAACTTAATTTGGGGGTAAGGATTTATGAGGGAGATGAAGAAAGTTGAAATAATAATTGAATCTGTTTATGTTAACAGATTGATTGACTTATTAAAAAGTAATGATATCAATGGTTATACAATAATCAAAGATATTCAAGGTGCAGGAGGTCATGGACTTAAAACTGCAGATGATGTAACTGATGTATTTAGTAATAATTATGTTTTTACAGTATGTGAAGAATCAAAATATTTAAATATTGAAGATTCTATTAGTAAATTTATAAAAAGATATGGTGGAAAATGCATTGTAAGTGACGTTATGTTACTAATTTAAAAAAGTAAAGAAGAGAAATATGAACAAAGATTTTAATTATTCAAATTTAAAGATTGGTATTATTGGTGGGGGACAATTAGGTAAAATCATGTCTCAAAAAGCAAAAAAAATGGGTTTTCATGTAACTATTTTAGACCCAACTTTTAATTGCCCTGCTGCTCAAGTTTCTGATAAACATATTATTGGTGGTTTTTATGACAAAGATAAACTTGAACAAATAGTTCAAGAAAATGATGTAACAACCTTTGAACTTGAACACGTTGACATGACTATTTTAAAAGAGTTATATAACCATGGACATAAAATTCACCCATCACCATATGTTATGGAATTAATACAGAACAAATATGAACAGAAAAAACTTCTTGATGAAAAAGGTATCCCTGTTCCTATGTATAAAGATGTTAGAAATGATGAGGATTTAGCTTCCTTTGGATTTCCTGTTATTCAAAAAGCAAAACTTGGTGGATATGATGGAAAAGGTGTTCAGATGCTTAAATCTCAAGAAGAGGTTAATACTAAAGCAATTAGAGATGAATCATTTATTGAAGAGTTGGTTAACATCGATAAAGAGTTGGCAATTATTGTTGCTAGAAATATAGAGGGTGAAATTAAATGTTATCCAGTTGTTGAAATGTTATTTGACGAAAGAGTTAATATTTGTGATAGTGTATTAGCTCCAGCTAGGATCCCATTTGAAATAGAACAAAAAGCTATTGAGATATCAAAAAAATCTATTGAAGCCTTAAATGGAATTGGTATTTTTGGGGTTGAACTATTTTTAACAAAAGATGGTAAAGTTTTAGTTAATGAGATTGCACCTAGACCACATAACTCAGGCCACTATACAGTTGAAGCTTGTGCAACATCACAATTTGAACAAATCATTAGAGCAGTTACAAATTTACCTTTAGGTTCTACAAAATTGATTTCTCCTGCAGTTATGATAAATCTATTAGGTGAAGAGAATTATGAAGGTGAGCCATTTATTCATGGAATTCATGATGCCTTAGAGATTCCAGAATTATCATTTCATTTTTATGGAAAATCTTATACAAAACCATTTAGAAAAATGGGACACATTACAGTTTTAGATGATGATATAAACAAAGCATTAGAAAAAGCTATGAAAGCAAAAGATATTTTAAAAATTAAAGGAAGTAAAAGATATGTCTAAACCATTAGTTGGAATTATTATGGGAAGTGACTCAGACTTACCGGTTATGAGTGAAGCAGTAAAAATGTGTGAAGAGTTTGGTATTGAATTTGAAGTAAGTATTGTATCAGCTCATAGAACTCCTGATAGATTAGTTGAATATTCTAAAAGTGCAGTAGAAAGAGGCTTAAAAGTTATCATTGCTGGAGCAGGAGGGGCAGCTCATTTACCAGGTATGGTTGCAGCTTTAACTCCACTTCCTGTAATAGGAGTTCCTGTTAGAGGTTCAAATTTAGAGGGTATGGATTCATTATTATCAATTGTACAAATGCCTGGTGGTGTTCCTGTTGCAACTGTTGCAATCAATGGAGCAAAAAATGCTGGAATTTTGGCATCTCAAATTATAGGTTCAAACAATAGTGAAATAAGAGAAAAAATCTCTATTTATAAAGAGCAAATGAATAATGAAGTTATGAGTAAAGTTGAAAAACTTGATTCTTTAAAATATAAAGAGTATTTAGCACAAATGCCTAAAAAAAAGTAAATAACCGTTAAGTTATAAGTAAACAGATTTAATATATAATGGTCGTTTTTACAAAAGAAGGATACTTAAATGAGACATTTTTTAACACTTAGAGATTATACTAAAGAAGAAATATTAGAGATTTTAGAGCTAGCTGCAAAAATCAAAAGAGAAACTAAAAATAAAGTTTTTAAAGATTATATGCCAAGAAATACTCTTGGAATGATTTTTGAAAAAAGTAGCACTAGAACTAGAGTAAGTTTTGAAGTTGGTATTTATCAATTAGGTGGAGTTGGTCTATTTTTATCTTCAAATGATATTCAATTAGGTCGTGGTGAACCTATGAGTGATACATCAAGAGTTGTATCAAGTATGGTTGATATGGTAATGATTAGAACATTTGCACAATCAAAGATTGAAGAGTTTGCAAAATATTCTAAAGTACCAGTAATCAATGGGCTTACAGATGAATATCACCCTGTACAATTAATGGCTGATTATATGACTATTCAAGAAGCTGGATTAGAAAAAGATTTAGTTGTATCTTATGTAGGTGATGGAAATAATCTAGCTCATTCTTGGCTAATGTTAGCTTCAAAATTAGGTTTTGAATTAAGAATTGCTACACCAAAAGGTTATGAAGTAAATCAAAATATTTTAGATGAGGCATTAAACTTTGCAAAGGAATCTGGAGCAAAAATCATCATTGGTAATGATCCAAAAGAAGCTTGTAAAGATGCTACTGTTATTACAACTGATACTTGGGTTTCAATGGGTCAAGAAGATGAAAAAGAGAAAAGATTAAAAGACTTTGATGGATATATTGTAGATAAAGAGATGATGAAGTTAGGAAAACCAAATGCGGTATTTTTACATTGTCTTCCTGCTTATAGAGGTTATGAGGTATCAGAAGATGTTATTGAAGGTGAAGAAAGCTTAGTTTTTGAAGAAGCTGAAAATAGATTACATGCACAAAAAGGTGTTATGGTTTGGTTAAGTAGACAAATAAATAAATAGATAGATATAAGAAGTAGATATGATTGATTTTAAAAAATTTGAAAAATATTCAAAACCAGGTCCAAGATATACATCTTATCCAACTGCACCAGAGTTTAGTGAAGAGTTTTCAAAAGAAGATTTAATAGAATATTACAGTAAACAAAGCGATGATAGAGATTTATCTTTATATATACATCTACCATTTTGTAGAAGTGCCTGTTATTTTTGTGGGTGTAATGTAATATTTACCTCAAAAGAGGATAAAAAAGTTAGATATTTAGAATACTTAAAAAAAGAACTAAATATTTTAAAGAAACATTTAAATACAAATAGAAAAGTTACTCAAATGCATTTTGGTGGAGGTACACCAACATATTTTTCACCAGAGCAGTTGAATGAAGTAATTAAAATGCTTAAAGAGACTTTTCCAAATTTTAGTGATGATGCTGAAATTTCATGTGAAGTAGATCCAAGATATTTTACAAAAGAGCATATGGCTGTATTAAAAGAAGGTGGATTTAATAGACTTTCATTTGGTGTTCAAGATTTAAATGAAGAAGTACAAAAAACAATTCATAGAATACAACCATATGAAACAACTCAAAATGTTATGAATATTGCAAGAGAAGCGGGAATAAACTCTATAAATATTGACTTAATTTATGGTCTTCCTCATCAAAATAGAAAGACATTTAATGAAACAGTTAAAGAGATTATAAAACTTAATCCAGATAGATTAGCAGTATTTAATTATGCCCATGTTCCTTGGCTTATGAAAACTATGAGAAAATTTGATGAAACAACTTTTGCTCCACCATCTGAAAAACTTGAAATATTAAAAGATACAATTGATTTTTTCACAACAAATGGATATAAAATGGTTGGAATGGATCATTTTGCAAAACCTGAAGATGAACTATTTAAAGCAATTGAAAAAGGTGAACTTCATAGAAACTTCCAAGGTTATACAACTAAAGGTGGAGCTGATTTAATAGGAATTGGTGTTACATCCATAGGCAATGGTGTTGATTACTATGCACAAAACTATAAAGATTTAAAACAATATGAAGCTGCAATTGATAATGATGAACTTCCTATTTTTAAAGGTTATAGATTAAGTGAAGATGATATTTTAAGACAATTTGTTATCATGGAGTTAATGAGTAATTTCTCTTTAAATATAAAAAGAGTTGAAGAAAAATTTAATATAGATTTTAATGAATATTTCAAAAATGACTTACCATTACTTGATGAGTTTATAGAAGCTGAATTAGTATCAATCAATGATGAAAAAATAACAGTTTCTCCTACAGGAACAATGCTAATTAGAAATATTTGTATGCCTTTTGATGCATATTTAAAAAAAGTTCCTGAAAATAAAAGAAGGTTTAGTAAAACGATATAATGAATGCAATGGAAAAATTTGATTATACACAAATTAGTGATGATTGTGTAAAATGTGGAAAATGTAAACCCGTATGTACAATTTTTAATATTAATCAAGATGAAACAACTAGCCCAAGGGGTTTTATTGATTTATTAGGTGCATACAAAAGGGATGAATTAGAACTTGATAAAAATGCAAAAGATATTTTTGAATCATGTTTTTTATGTACAAACTGCGTTGATGTATGTCCAAATGACTTACCAACAGATATGATTATTGAACAAGTAAGATATGATATTGGAAAAAAATATGGAATTGCTTGGTACAAAAGAGCATTTTTCTGGTTATTAAGACATAGAAAAACTATGGACTTATTAGCAAGTTTAGGTTGGGTTTTCCAATCTTGTGCTATAAAAAAAGATACAGAAAAGAAAACATCTTTTTTAAGATTTCCAGTACCTTTAATTAAAAAGGAAAGAGCGCTAACTTATGCTGATAGAAGAAGTTTCTTAAATAAATACCCTGAAAACATTAAAGTTAATACAGGAACAAAAACTGAAGAGAAAAAACAAAGAGTTGCTATTTTTATTGGTTGTATGAGTAATTATGCATACACAAAAACTGGTGATGGTTTAGTTAAAATTCTTAAAAAAGTTGGTGTTGATATTTTTATACCTAAAAAACAATTATGTTGTGGAGCACCAGCTTATTTTACAGGTGATTTTGATACTGTTGATTATCTAGTCAAACATAATATTGAATATTTTGAACAATGGCTAGATGAAGTTGATGCGATTGTTATCCCTGAAGCTACATGTAGTGCAATGATTAACCAAGATTGGGAACACTTCTTACATGACCAACCAGAATGGAAAGAAAGAGCTGCAAAAATTTCTAAAAAAGTTTTTATGGCAACAAAATGGCTTGAAGATAATACTAATTTAAAACAATTACTTGCAAATTCTAGCAAAAAATTTGACACAACTGTAACATATCATGATGCATGTCACGCAAGAAAAGTTCAAGGTGTTTGGCAAGAGCCAAGAGCATTATTAAGTCAAAACTATGTTATGAAAGAGATGAGTGATCCAAATAGATGTTGTGGATTTGGTGGGGTTACAATGCAGTCAGAGAAATATGAATTAGCAAGGGCTGCTGGACTTCCAAAAGCTGCTATGATTAAAGAAACAAAAGCAGAAATTGTAAGTGCTGAGTGTAGTGCCTGTAGAATTCAAGTATCTAACTCACTTCATGTATCTAATGTAGATGTTACATTTAAAAATCCAATTGAATTAATTGCAGACGCATTAGAAGATTAAATGGAATACTGGCAGAATATTTATTCTAACTTTGACCCTATAGCTTTTAAGCTAGGGGCTATTGCAGTACACTGGTATGGAATCATGTATGCACTTGCCCTACTTTCTGCCATATTTGTAGCTAAATGGCTAATAAAAAAAGATAAACTTCCAATCTCAGATGAACTTTTTGATTCATACATTTGGTGGGCTGAGATTGGTGTTATTTTAGGTGCTAGACTTGGTTATATAATATTTTATGACCCTCAAAAAATCTATTATTTAACTCACCCTTGGCAGATATTTAATCCTTTTATAAATGGTGAATTCACAGGTATATCAGGGATGAGTTACCATGGTGCTTTTATTGGTTTTTTAATTGCATCATTACTATTTTGTAAAAAGAATAAGGTTTCTTTTTGGTTTTTAGCAGATATTTCAGTACTTGGAATTAGTGCTGGATATGCTTTTGGTAGATTAGGTAACTTTTTTAATCAAGAACTTGTTGGCCGAGTTACAGATGTACCTTGGGGTATTTATGTAAACAACACATTAAGACATCCTTCTCAAATATATGAAGCAATTCTAGAAGGTGTTTTAATTTTTATTATTCTTTACACAATAAGAAATAAAAAACTTTTTGATGGACAACTTGCAATTATGTATGGTATTTTATATTCATTAGCAAGAATTACAGCAGAATTTTTCAGACAACCTGATATTCAATTGGGTTTTTTATATGGAGACTGGTTAACAATGGGGATGTTACAATCAGGAATTTTTGCAATTTTAAGTGTAATAGTTTTAGTTTTAATTAAAAAAAATAAAAAAACTATTTAAGTCGCCCAAGTTGACCAAATTTATCTTCATAGGCAGCTATAACATCTTCTAAATTTTTTATTTTTTCTCTATACTCATCAATATAGCCCTGGAATGTTTTTATTCCCTCTTGAGCCTTTTCATATTTTTCACTAATAATATCACTTCTTTTTTTAATTTTTTGATAATTTTCAACTGCTAGTACAGATGTTTTGTGAAGCTTTTCAATCCTTATTTGATATCCTTTTTGTAAATCATCATTTTTATCTAAAGCCTCTTTTAATTTATTTTCTAAAGAGATAATTCTCCCTTTATTATCAGCATTTTTTGTTCTTAGACTTTTAATTTGTTCATTTAATTCATGAATAAATTTAGCTACTTGCTCATCTTTTTGCATTTTTGCAAAATGAACTGCATCATCAAACTCTTCTTTTAATTGCTTTTCATGTTTTATTTGATCAGATTTTTGTTTCATAATAAACTTTTTAAGTTTATGTTTTTCTTCCTCATCTTCAGTAACAACAAATCTACTTGCCATATATTTTTCAATATTTCCATCTTCATCTAAAACAGGAAATACAGTTGCTTTTACATAATAAGCTGAACCATCTTTTGCTTTATTTTTAATTTTACCTTTCCAAATATTACCATTTTGTATTGTTTGCCACATTTGTTCATATACTTTTGGTGAAACATCAGGATGCCTTACTATATTATGGTTTGCACCAATTAATTCTTCTTTAGTATAACCTGATACCTTACAAAAAATATCATTTGCATATGTAATATAACCTTTTAAATCTGTTTCACTAACTAGATTCTCCCTATCTAAAATCTCTTTGTAAATTTGTAATTCATTTTGTTGCTTTAAAACAAGTTTTTGATTATGTCTATTAGTTAAAATTTTATTTAGAATTTTTAATGTTGAATTTAATTGCATTGGTTTTACAATATAATCAGCTACATTTAACTTTATTGCACGTGTTAAAATATTTACATCATTAAAAGCAGTAATGATTAAAACTGGTATTTCAAAATCTAATTTTCTAACTTCACTCATAAACTCCAAACCATTCATATTTGGCATGTTTATATCTGTTAATATAATATCAATTTCATTTTTATGATTATTGTAAAGATCAATTCCTTCTTGTCCATCTTTTCCAAAATAAACTTTACCAAACACTTTTTCAAAAATAGAAAAAGTTTCTTGGCCTATTGTTTCATCATCTTCTAAGTATAAGAGAGTAGATCGTTTAAGTATAGAATCTTCAACGGAGAAATTTGTATTAGTTTGATTCGATGTAGCCATATTCTACTGCTAGTTCATCAATTTTCTTTTGCAGTAAATCAATTCTCCAACCATGTCTATTTGCGAAATTCTCAATTTCTGCTTCTCGCTCTTCTTGTGTACTGAATACAAAAATTCTTTTTAGAAATGGTTTTGGAACTTGAATTGCAATCAATTGAAAATAGTTTTCTTTACAACCTCTAGAACAGAAAGCTTTACTCATGGCTATTTTCTTTCCACAGTATGGGCAATGTGACATTAGTTATTTCCCCTTTTTTGGTATTAATTTATAAAATTTAGCATTTGTTATGTCTTGGAGAAACTTTGGATCAATATCATGAAGAGCAATTATTTCAATCTCTTCATTACCCATCATCCAGCCTCTTCCAGTATCAGTAATTTCTTGATTTTCAAACATATCAATCAATTCTTCTTTAGATACGATTATCTCTTCCATGCTAATCTTTACATATTATAGTAAAAAAAGATGAAGTGAAAATTAAACTTCATCAATTACATAACCTTTATTAGAGTGATTTCTAACAATCTCATAATAGGTTTTCTGTCTAACTTTATTTACAATATTTCTCATAGTGTAAATTGACATGTTTTTACCTTTCCAAACTACATTTTTAATTGTATCATAATCAACAATTTCACCTTTTTTTGCAATTAGTAGTTTTAAGAAACCTTTTTCAAGTCTTGTAAAATCAATAAGTGTTCCACCAGATTTATAAAACTGATCTCTATATTCATCAAAATAAATTCCATGTTGGAATTCAATTTTATCACCTCTTTTAGTTTGATTTAAACACATAATTACAGCTAGTTTTACACCTTTAGGTCTTAAAGGTTTAGTTAAAAACGTATACGCACTATTATTAATTGCTGTAACAATATTTTCATTGTTATCATCACCTGAAATAACTATTTTAGGTAAATTTGGTGCTGCTGCACTAATATTAGAGCATGCTTCTTCAAAATCTTTTCCTGATATGTCAGTATCAATAACAACCATATCATAACTATTTTCATTAATTAATGAAATTGCCTCATCATAACTTTTAACTAATGTTAATTCTTTAAAATACTCATCAAATTCATTTTCAATTGTGTTTTTTACATTTTCATCATTACTAATAAATAGTAACTTTGCATTGTAAAGTTTTCTTATGTTTTTTAAGGTCTTAATCATAATGCCCTCTTTCATAATAATTTTTTTAAATTCTATCAGAAATAAATAGAAATGTCAAAATAAAATTATTAAAAAATAAAAAAAATTTATATCTTAATTGTTATTTCAACTCTTGCCAACTTAAACCAAGAGTTTTTGAGACTTTTAAAGGAACTCTTAATTTATAGATATTCTCCATTATATCTACCAAATTTTTTGTTATTTTATCAACTTCTTCATCTTTTACTTCAAAAATTAATTCATCATGGATTTGGAGTAACATTTTTACATTTTTATTACTTTTATATTCATTATGAATTTTTATCATAGAAAGTTTTATTAAATCTGCTGCACTTCCTTGGAATAATGTATTAACTGATTCTCTTAAGAATGCAGCTCTCATCATTGCATTTGCTGAATCAAAATCAAATAATCGTCTTCTACCAATTAAAGTTTCAACATAACCATCTTCTAAAGCTTTATCTTCAATAGATTTTAAATACTCTTTTACACTAGTAAAATTTTCAAAATAAGCATCAATATATTTTTTTGCTTCTTTTGCAGGAATTCCTAATGTATCTCCAAGTTTTCTACTACCCATACCATATAATAAACCAAAATTTATTGATTTTGCAATTGACCTTTTTGAATCAGCTTCCTCTTCACCAAAAATTTTTACTGCTGTTTGTCTATGGATATCTTTATCTTCATTAAAGGCATCAAGTAAAGCTTTGTCTTGTGAAAAATGAGCAAGTAATCTTAATTCTATTTGTGAATAATCAATTCCAAGTAATTTATATCCTTCAGCTGGAATAAAAGCACTTCTAATTTGAGACCCTGCTTCTGTTCTTACAGGAATATTTTGTAGGTTGGGATTTTTAGAGCTTAATCTTCCTGTTGCTGTTCCTGTTTGTAAAAAAGAGGTAAAAATTCTATTTTCATCATTTTTATTACCTAATTCAAGTAAAGGTTCAATATAAGTAGATTGAAGTTTAAAAGCCTCCCTGTAATTTAAAAGTAAAGGAACTATTTCATGTTCATCTTTTAATTTTTGAAGGACTACTTCATTTGTACTGTAACCACTTTTTGTTTTCTTTGATGGTGGTAGTTTTAAGGTCTCAAAAAGTATTGAACCTAATTGTTTAGGTGAATTAAGATTAAACTCTGTATTTGCTTTTTCATATATGCTTGCTGTTAAATTTTGGATTGTCTCTTGATTTGTTACTTTTAGCTCTTCAAGTTTTTTAACATCAATTTTTATTCCTAACTCTTCCATACTCGCTAATACATAAATAAAATCGAATTCATAATCATGGGCTATTTTTATCAAATTTTCACAATTTTTATTTTTAAACTCTTCTAATAACTTATAATAAGTCTTATATGTATACAGTGCATCTTCAGCAGCATATTTACATGCTTCTTCAATCTCTACATTAGAAAAATTTTCACCTTTTTTAACAACATCTTTATATGCAATCATTTTATGGTCAAAATATTTTAAAGCCAAAGCATCAAGTCCAATTTTTGAACTTGAATCTAAAAGCCAAGCTAAAATCATAGTATCTGCAAATAAAATCAGTTCAATATCTAACTGATTTTTTACAATTGAATAATCATATTTAAAATTTTGTAGGATTAATTTTTTCTTATTTAATTCATTTATAGCTTTTTTTGCACCATCAATTGAGATTTGGTTTGGTACTCCTAAATAATTATGATTAATAGGTACATAAAAAGCTTTATTCTCCTCATAGGCAAAAGAAAAACCGACAAGTTTCGCATTTTTTGTATCTAAGTCAGTTGTTTCTGTATCAAATGCTACAAGAGTATCCTCTTTAATTGACTCAACTATTTTTATTAATTCATTTTCATCATTTAAAAGAACATATTCAATATTCTCATCTTTTTTAACGGGAATATCAATTTGTTGTTCTGGAATTTTAGTTTTATAGTTTAATCCCTCTTTATTAACCCTTTCAATTATTCTATTCATATCATATTCAAGTAAGGTATCAGCAATTTTTAATATTGGGTTTTCTTCTGGTAAAGTGTAGTTTTCAAGTTCTTCAATACTATGACAATCTGTATGTAAAGTAACTAATTGTTTTGAAATAAATGCTAATTCTTTACCTTCAATTAAAAGCTTTTTCCATCTTGGTTTTTCAATATTTTCAATGTTTTCATATATTGAATCTAAACTTCCAAATTGTTGAATTAAAGCTTCTGCAGTTTTTGCCCCTACTCCTTTAACTCCTGGAACATTATCAGCACTATCCCCTAATAAAGATTGATAATCAATAAATTGTTTTGGTTTTACACCATATTTATCAAAACATTTTTCTTCATTAATTGTTGTCTTTTTAATTGGATCAAATAAATAAATTTCATTTTTATCATCAATTAATTGATAAAGGTCTTTATCATGGGAAACTATTCTAACTTCAATATCGTTACATTTAGCATCATTTACAATTGAAGCAATTATATCATCTGCTTCAAATCCATCTTCCATTGCAACTTGAAATCCCATTTTAACAATCCAATCAATTGCAATTGGAAGTTGTTTTAATAAATCTTCGGGAACATCTGGTCTGTGAGATTTATATTCATTATAAATATCTTTTCTAAAAGTATCTCCTTTAGAATCTAAAGCAAATACTAAATAATCTGTTTGAAAATCTTTTCCTATATTTGAAATAAAATTCATAAAACCTGTTAATAAACCTGTTGGAAAACCACTTTTTGATTTTAGTGGAGGCAAGGCATAATAACTTCTAAATAAAAATCCAAATGTATCAATAACTGTAATAGTTTTCTTCATATAATAACTCTTTCATACTCTTGTTTAAAGATTTTATATTATAATATTGTCACTAAAAATAAGGTTTTATATTGACTAATCAAGACATTGAAAAGCTTAAAAGAAATAATTTAGAATTACAAGAGATTATAAATAATTCTTGGGATGGAATTGGAATTATTGATGAAAATACCAAGTTTATTTATATAAATAATGCATTTATGCCAATACTAGGATTCTCAAAAGAAGAACTATTAAGTACAAATTTTTCTTCACTAATGGAAGATAAATTTAAAGAATCATTTTTAAATCTTTTAAAAAATACTGACAAAAGTAAAAAATATAAAGCAGAGATTGATTTAGTTTGTAAAAGAAAAGACAAAAAAAGAGTATATTTAAAAATTACTATATCTACGATGTTAAATAATAATCTTTTTGTAATAAATACAAAAGATATAACCTCACAAATCTCCGATGATGAAATTTTAAATGATTATGTAATATCAATGCATACAGATTTACATGGACACATAACAAAAGCAAGCTCAGCTTTTTGTAAACTTTCTGGATATGATGAAAAGGAATTAGTTGGAAAATCATTTTCATCTTTAGCCCATAGGGATTCAGATTTAATTATTTATAAAAATATTTTATCTAATCTTGAAAATTTTCAAGAATGGAGTGGAAAATTAAAAAAACTAAAAAAAGATGGTTCAACTTTTTGGATAAATTTACGCGCTAAACCAATTTACAATAAATATGGTGATGTTACAGGATATACCTATTTAATGTTTGACATTACAGAAGAGATAAATTTAAATGACTCCTCATCTTTATTAAAATCTGAAATTTCAAAAGCAAAAGATGAGATTGAACAAAAAGATAAACTACTCTTACAAAAATCAAAACTAGCTATTATGACTGAAACATTACAAATGTTATCCCATGAATGGCGACAACCTTTAAATCTTATCTCTATTCAAGCCCAGAAACTTGAAATCAATTATTCTATGAATAAAAATCCATCAAAAAAAGAAACTATTTCAACATTGGAAACAATCCATGATGAGGCTATTAAACTCTCTAATACAATTGAAAGTTTTCAAAAATTTCTTCAATTAAAAAATCAAAAAGAAGAGATATCTTTTGATGAAATTCTTAATCAAGCAATTGAAAAAATTGGTTTAGAATATGATATAAAAGATATAATTTTTGAAAAAAAGATAAAAAAAGATTTGATATTTAAATCCTTAAAAAATGAATTAATTGATGTTCTAATTAATATCATAAAAAATTCAATTGAGGCATTTGATAAAAATAAAATTACAAAAAAGAAAATAAAAATAAATCAAAATCAAATTGATGATAAGATTATAATTGAGATTTCAGATAATGCAAAAGGGATAGATGAAGATATCATACATCAAGTTTTCGAGCCATACTTTTCAACAAAAGAACAAAAACATGGTGTTGGCTTAGGACTTTATATGAGTAAAATAATTGTAAATATCCATTTAAATGGAATAATTACTGCAAAAAACAATACAGATGGTACAACAATAAAAATCTCATTACCATATGAAAAATAATATTAACAATTAAAAAGGATTAATTAAATGATTATAATACCTGCAAGATTAAATTCAAGTAGATTTGCAAACAAAATTCTAGTAGATATTTTAGGTTTACCAATGGTTATAAGAACTGCTAAACAAGTAAGTTCTTTGGATAAAGTAGTTATAGCAACCGATTCTCAAGAAGTTATTGATTTAGCTAATGAATACGGTTTTGATGCTGTTTTAACATCAAGTGAACATCAAAGTGGTACGGATAGGATTAATGAGGCGGTAAATATTTTAAATCTAGATGATGATGAAATCATTATAAATGTTCAAGGAGATGAACCTTTCATTGAACCAGAAGTTATAGAAAAAGTAATAAATAGAGTAAAACAAGTTAAAAAAAATAATGAAGATATAATGATTACTAGTTGTTTTAAGAAAATTACTTCAGAACTAGCAGATGACCCTAATCATGTAAAAGTAATTTTAGATGAAAATTCAAATGCAATTTATTTTTCAAGATCTAAAATTCCATACCATAGAGACCATTATGAATCATCTTCTTATTATGGACACTTAGGAATTTATGGCTTTACTAAAAAATCATTAAATGATTTTTGTTCCCTTAAACAATCAAAATTAGAAACAATTGAAAAGCTAGAACAATTAAGAGCTATTGACAATGATTACAAAGTTGCTATGGTAGAAGTTGAATCAAAATCTTTCGGAATTGATACAGAAGAGGATCTAAAAAATGCAATTAAGATTTTTAATTAGTTTCTTTTAAATAATTTTTTTATAATATTATGCATTAAAAAAAAGGTTTTATATGAATAAAGAGATATTAAATAACCTCGTAATCTTATATATTGAAGATGAAGATGATATTAGAGAATTTACATTTAAAACCTTATCCTCTATTGTAAAAAAAGTTTTTGTATCTAAAAACGGGGCTGAAGCATTAGAGATATATAAAAACAATAAAGATATTAATCTAATTTTAACGGATATTAATATACCAAAAATAGGTGGACTTGAAGTATGTGAAGAGATTAGGAAAGAAGACTCTTCTATTCCTTTAATAATCACAAGTGCCCATAGTGACCACTTCTTTCTAAAAAAAGCTATCGATTTAAATGTAAGTTCATATGTACTAAAACCTGTAGATTTATATCAGTTAGTTCAAAATATGATAAGAGCCTCAGAACCTCTTTTTTTAAAAAAAGAGTTAGAGTCTGTAAATATTGAACTTGAGAATAAAATACAAGATGAAAAAAAAGAGATAAAACATATTTTAGATACTCAAAAAAATATGATACTTCTTATAGAAGATGAAAAAATTATCGAAGTAAATAAAAGTTTTCAAGAGTTTTTTTTAATTGAAGATCAAGATAAATTTCTTTCAGAATTTGATACTTTATATAAAATCTTTAATTCTAAATCTTTTTTTGAACCTTATTTAAATATATCTCAAACAGATGATATTGAAAAATTCAAAAAACTTGATGATTTAAATAAAATTGTAAAAGTTAAAAGTGATGATGATAATGAACTCTCATTTTTAATAAATATTGATAAAATTGAAAATGAAAAAAATAGATATATTGTAACTCTCTTAGATATTACCCAAATAAATGAAAAATTAAATCTATTAGATTTTCAAGCAAATCATGATGGTTTAACTGGACTGTTTAATTACAATAAATTTAAAGATATATTATCAAAAGAGATTAGAAGAGATAAAAGATATGGCAATGATTTATCAGTTATTGCTTTTGATATAAACAATCTGGAAAATAAACCTTTAGATGATGAAATTTTAAAAAAAACAAGTGAAATAGTTTTAAACAATATCAGAGAGTTTGATAGTATAGGAAGATGGGATGACTTTAATTTCTTAATTATTTTACCTCAAACTAAAATTGATGGGGCACAATATGTTTCAGAAAAAATTAAAACAAATATTCTTAAAAACAAACTTTTTGTTGATAATAAATTAAATGTAAGTTTTGGAATTACAGTTTTAAATAAAGAAGATAATATTGAAACAATAATAAAAAGAGTGAAATCATCTTTAGATGAAGCAAAAAAGAGAGGGAACAATTGTATTAATTGTTCTTAAAAGTTAAAACTTTCCCCTAAGTAGTGTTCTCTAACGCTACCATCACTTTTTATCTCTTCTGCATTTCCAGAAGCAAGTAAACTACCACTTTTCATAACATAAGCTCTATTACAAATCTCTAAGGTTTCCCTTACATTATGGTCTGTAATTAATATTCCAATCCCTATTTTAGTTAATTCATGAATTATCTCTTGAATATCTTTAACAGCAATAGGATCAACACCAGCAAAAGGTTCATCTAATAATAAAAATTTTGGCTTAGAGACTAAAGCTCTAGCAATCTCTGTTCTTCTTCTCTCTCCACCAGATAAAGAGATACCTTTTCTCTGTCTTATTGGTTCAATATTAAAAACTTCTAATAAATCTTCAACTCGCTTATGTTGCTCTTTTTTATCTTTTGTAACAATTTGAGCAGCTAACATTAAATTATCTTCAACTGATAAATCTTTAAAAATAGATGATTCTTGTGGAAGATAACCAATCCCTTTTAATGCTCTTTTATGTAAAGGAAGTTCAGTTATATCCTCTTCATCAAAATAAACTTTTCCATTTGTTGGACTAACAAGTCCACATACTGTATAAAAAGTTGTAGTTTTTCCTGCTCCATTAGGACCTAATAAACCTACAATCTCACCAGAGTTTACTTCAAGGGAAATACCATGTAAGATTTGTGTTTTTTTAATACTTTTAGTAATACCTTCAATTCTTAATTTACTTTTTTTATTCATCTATTTTATATTGCCTTTTATTCTCTAGTTTTTCAATATTTAAAATAAGTACATTAAAACCATAAGATTTCAATAATTCTTCTAGTTTCTCATTTCCCCACTCTACAAAATGGATACCATTTTTTTCAAATTCTTCTAAAAGACCTAAAGAGATAAACTCTTCTAATGTTTTATTATAAACATCATAATGGAAAACTCTATTATCATAAATAGATTGTAGAGAAAAAGTTGGAGAAGTAACATTTTCATTAATTCCTAAAGATTTAACATAATTTTTTACAAATGTAGTCTTACCACTTGCCAAATCTCCTCTAAGAATAATTATACAGTCATTATTTAAAGCTTCAATTTGAGATTTCAATTCATCTACAATAACATTAAGTTCATTTTCATTTAAAAGAAATGATTTCAATAAAATTCCTAATTTAATTTTGAAGATACTTCAATTAATTTTTCAAGTTTTTCTTTTGCTTTTCCACTATAAATTGCATCTCTTGCTATTTCAATACCCTCTTTAAAATCATTTGCTTTTTCATCAACAATTAATGCAGCAGCTGTATTTAACAAGACGATATCAAGTTTTGCACCCTCTTCTTCATTAGATAATATTGCTTTTGTAATTTTTGCATTATAAGCAGCATCTCCACCTAATATTGCTTCTTTAGGAGATAATTTCATTCCATACTCTTGCGGATCTATAATAAAATCACTAGTTCTTTCATTAATTAAACTAGTTGCATAAGTTACATCACTTATAGATATTTCATCCATACCATCTTTTGAACTTACTACCATTGCTCTATTTGTATCTAATAAGGTAAGTGCCGTAATCATTTTATTAATATAAGAATCACTAAATACACCAATTAATTGTTTTGATACAGTAGCAGGATTAGCTAAAGGTCCTAAAATATTAAATATAGTTCTATGTGGGATTGATTTTCTAATTGGCATAACATATTTCATAGCTGGATGATGATTTTGTGCAAACATAAAGCAAAAACCTGTATCTTCCAACATTTTTGCTGTATTTTCCAAAGACAGATTTAAATTTAATCCAAGCGCTTCTAACATATCTGCACTACCACTCTTACTTGTAATACTTCTATTACCATGTTTTGCAACATAACACCCACAAGCAGCTAAAACAATTGATACAGTAGTTGAAATATTAAATGAATTTGATTTATCACCACCTGTTCCACAATTATCAATCAATTTTTCTTTTAAAGCATAATGAACTGGCAAAGGAATTAAATGGTCTCTCATAGCGCTAGCTGCTCCTGCAATTTCAGCAGCAGTTTCACCTCTTTCATATAATTCAATTAGATATTCTCTAACCTCGTCCTCAGGAAGTTTATTCTCAAATATATCATCAAATTTTAATTTAGCCATATTGAACATCTATTATCCTTCTATTTTTTCGACATATTCTGCCATTTTAGATTTTGGTGTAGATTTTGTAGTTGGTATTTGTAATACCTTAAATTTATCACTTCTTTCAAGGTATTTAATCTCAATTAAATCACCAACTTTTACCTCTTTTGCTTTTTTAACAGCTTGTCCATTTATAAAGACAACTTTGTGCTCAAGCATATCCTCAGCAACTGCTCTTCTTTTTGTAATATTAACCGCATTTAAAAATTTATCTATTCTCATAGATTAAATTATATCTAAAACTATTTAAAAACACTTTTTTTAAAGAATAAAAGTAAGAAATAATACTTTCACAATACTATGTTCTACTATAATTTTTTCAATAAATAAAATATAAGTAAATAAGAGGAGACACTTATTATGTTTAATTTTGGGAAAACACAGGAAGAATCAGGGAGATTACTTGCAATGGAAGAAAACTATGCAATTATATCTTTTAAGCCTGATGGGACAATCATACATGCTAATAATAACTTTTTAAATGCATTAGGATACACTTTAGATGAAGTTGAAGGTAAACACCATAGGATGTTTTGCGATAAAGATTATGTAAACACCTCTGAATACTCACAATTTTGGAAAGATTTAGCTGATGGTAAATCTAATATCAATGAGTTTGAAAGATTTAAAAAAGATGGTAGCTCAATTTGGATTCAAGCTTCTTATACTCCTGTTAGGGATAGTAAGGGTGTTGTGATAAGAGTAGTTAAATTTGCTCAAGATATTACAGACTCAAAAAGGGTAATTACGTCAGTAAAAGATGCTATTGATGTTGCAAAAGAAGGTAATATGAACCAAACAATAGAAGAAAGTACAACAAACACAGGTATTGAAGAACTTAAAAATGGAATCAATGAATTGTTTAAAATTGTATCTTCTAAAGTTAATAATGATTTAAATAATATTACAAAAGCTTTAATCTCTTATCAAAACCTTGATTTTACATATAAAATAGAAGATGATAATAATCTAGGAGAAACAGCAATTGGACTAAACAACTTAGCAGATGTTATTAATAAAATGTTATTAGATAACAAAAAAAATGGACTTGCACTAGAAAAAAGTTCTAATGTTCTTCTATCGAATGTTGATAGCTTAAATATTAATTCAAATGAAGCTGCTGCATCATTAGAAGAGACAGCTGCTGCATTAGAAGAGATTACCTCAAATATTTCAGCAAATACGCAAAATGTTATAAAAATGACTGAATTTGCAAATCAAGTAACTATCTCGGCAAATGAAGGAAAAGATTTAGCACAACAAACAACAACGGCAATGAATGAAATTGATGACGAAGTTAATGCTATAAATGATGCAATTACTGTAATTGACCAAATAGCCTTTCAAACAAATATTCTTTCACTAAATGCAGCAGTAGAAGCTGCAACAGCGGGTGAAGCAGGTAAAGGGTTTGCCGTTGTTGCACAAGAAGTTAGAAATTTAGCTTCTAGGTCTGCTGAAGCAGCAAAAGAGATTAAAAATCTAGTTGAAAAAGCAACAACTAAAGCAAATAATGGGAAAGTTATCTCCGATAAAATGATTTTAGGGTATAACTATCTAAATGAAAATATTAATAAAACAATTGAACTTATTTCAAATGTGGAATCTGCTTCAAAAGAACAAGAATCTGGAATTGTTCAGATTAATGATGCAATCAATAGTCTTGACCAACAAACACAACAAAATGCTTCAATTGCCAATGAAACTAAAGTTATAGCTCAACAAACAGATGAAATAGCTAAATTTATTGTTTCTGAAGCAAATGAAAAAAACTTTATCGGAAAAGATACTGCTTAAACAAAAAATAACATAAAAAAAGGAAGAAAGTTATATAAACTATTTTATAGCTTTCTTTTGTTAAAATGCGTTCTTTAAAATAACCATTTCATAGGATATATTATGAGCAAAAAAGAAGTTAAAAAAGTTGTACTTGCTTACAGTGGTGGGCTAGATACATCTACAATATTAAAATGGCTACAAGATGAGTATAATGCAGAAGTTATCACTTTTACAGCTGACCTAGGTCAAGGAGAAGAAGTAGAACCAGCAAGGGAAAAAGCACTTGCATGTGGAATTAAACCAGAAAATATTTTTATTTTAGATATTAAAGAAGAATTTGTAAAAGATTACGTATTCCCAATGTTTAGAGCTAATGCAATTTATGAGGGTGAATATCTATTAGGTACTTCAATTGCAAGACCATTAATTGCAAAAAAACAAATTGAAATTGCAAACAAAATGGGTGCAGATGCTGTATCACATGGAGCAACAGGAAAAGGTAATGACCAAGTTAGATTTGAGTTAGGATATTTAGGATTAAATCCAGATATTACTGTTATAGCTCCTTGGAGAGAATGGGATTTAAATTCAAGGGAAAAACTACTTGCATATGCTAAGAAAAATGGTATACAAATTGATAAAAAACATATTGATGAAAATGGAAACCCAGTTGTAAGTCCATATTCAATGGATGCAAACCTTTTACATATTTCATATGAAGGGTTATTATTAGAAAACCCAAATGCAGAACCAGAAGAAGCAATGTGGTTATGGACTAATTCTCCAGAAAATGCTCCTGATGAACCAGAATACATCACAATCGATTATAAAAATGGTGACCCTATTGCAATAAATGGTGAAGCTATGTCTCCTGCAACTATTCTTGAAACATTAAATCAATATGGTAACAAACATGGTATTGGAAGAATTGATATTGTTGAAAATAGATATGTTGGTATGAAAGCTAGAGGATGTTATGAAACTCCAGGTGGAACTATCATGCTAAAAGCTCATAGAGCAATTGAATCTATTACTTTAGATAGAGAAGAAGCTCACTTAAAAGATGAGATGATGCCAAGATATGCTAAATTAATCTATCAAGGTTATTGGTTCTCTCCTGAAAGAGAGATGCTTCAAGCTGCAATTGATAAAACTCAAGAGAATGTAGAAGGTAGAGTTAAATTAAAACTTTATAAAGGTAATGTAATAGTTGTTGGAAGAGAATCTGAAAAATCTTTATTTTCTGAAGCACACTCTACTTTTGAAGAAGATGAAGTTTACAACCAAAAAGATGCAGAAGGATTTATTAGACTTAATGCGTTAAGATTTATCATTGCTGGTCAATCACAAAACAAATAGATATTTTATTTACAAAATGGTTACAAAGTAACCAGCTTAAACTACACATATAAGTCAAGTAATTATATAATTACTTGGCTTTCTTACTTTAAAGACTGCCCTATTAAACGAATAAGGGTAAATTTGAACTACTTAAGAGACTTAGAAACAATCATTAATATTAACTCATACACTCATAATAAACATGGTGTTGACGAAGTTAGTGGCTACATGAGTAAATGGCTAGAAGATCTTGGCTTTTCCAAAAAAATATACAAAAGAGAATTAATTGGTGATCATATCTTATATCAATCTGCTAAAAAAGATGGGAAAAAAATACTTTTATTAGGACATAACGATACTGTTTTTCCTAATGGTTATTTTGAGGGTTTTAGTGAAGATGAAGATTGGATATATGGTCCAGGTGTATGTGATATGAAAGGTGGTAATATTGTTGCCTTACAATCTCTTAGAAATATTTTTAATAAAAACAAAGAAATTTTCAATATAGACTTTTTATTGGTTTCCGATGAAGAAACAGGAAGTGATGACTCAAAAGAGGTAACATCATCGATTGCAAAGGATTATGATTATTGTTTTGTATTTGAAGCAGCTGGAAAAAAACTTGAGGTAGTTACCGCAAGAAAAGGTGTAGGAAGATACATTATAAAAGTTGAGGGGAAAGCTGCACATGCGGGAACTTCATACAAAAAAGGTATCAATGCAAATCTTGAAGGGGCAATTAAACTTCAAAAATTTCATGAATTAATAAACTTTGATGAAGGAACTATTGTAAATGTAGGGAAAATCGAAGGTGGTATTGGAATTAATACTGTATCGCCCCATTGTGAGATGCATATGGAGTTTCGGTTTGATAAAGTTAGTGAACAAGAAAGAGTTATGAAAAGTGTAGAAGAAATTACTAATAAATCTTTCGTTGAAGGAACCATTTCCCATGCTGAGGGGATAATCCAAAGAGGAGTAATGGAGCAAAACCAAAATCAATTGGATTTGATTAAATTTTTTGAAGAATTGACTAATCAAAAAATTCAAACTGAAAGAAGAGGTGGTGTTAGCGATGCCAATATTGTTGCAAGTTGTGGAGTAACAACAATTGATGGCTTTGGTCCTTATGGAGATGGCGACCATACAAAAAAAGAAAGGGCATTAAAAAGTTCATTTGAACAAAGAATTGAAATGATGACAAAAATTTTAAGTTTTTATCAACAAAAATAGTAGGAATATAAAAATTAGGAGAATTTATGGGAGAAAGAACAATTGGTATGTGGTTATACCAAAATGGTGGTGGGGATATAATTCAAAAAAAAATTATTGAACAATTAAATGAAAGAGGAATTGAGGTTATTCCTAATATTAACCTTAGAGATGCAATTGCAAAAAATGGTCACATTTTATATGAAAGAGATGGCAAAAATATCAAATTAGATAAATTAGATTTATTTTTTTCATACAATGCAGGGGAACAAACTCAATATCAAATGTATTTATATAAGGCCCTAAGCAAAGTTATTCCAATGATTAACTCTTTTGAATCATTTGAATTAACTGAAGACAAATTTCATACTTCATTTGTTTTAAGAAGAAATAAAATACAAACTGCTGATTATAAACTTTGTCATAGAGATGATACATGGCAATTAAAAAAGATAATTAAAAAATGGGATAAAATGGTTTACAAACCAACTGATGGTTGGGGTGGAGTCGGATTAACTAAAATAGAAAATGAAGAAACTCTAGATATGTTATTGCCTTTTTTAAATCAAATGGATTTAAGATTTTTTTATGTTGAAAAATTTATTGATTATGACAATAGTGATTTTAGAATTGATATTGTAGATGGCACTTATGTTGGTGGATATGGGAGACGAGCTAGCGGAACAGATTGGAGAACAAATGTTACAAGTGGTGGAAGTGTTTTCAAAAGAGAGATTCCAGATAGTGTAATCGAATTGGCACTAAATGCCGCTAAAGTTACTGGTCTTGATATCGCTGGAGTTGATATTATTTATGATAGAAAAAAAGAAGAATATATTGTTTTAGAGGTTAATGGAATACCTGCATTTATAACTCCTGAGCAAGAAAAAATCGGTATAGACTATAATGATAAAAAAATTGAATTGATTGTTGATTTAATTGATAGAAAAACTAAAAAATAATTAATAAACTAGGGAGAAAAGTAGGAATGAAAAAATTACCAAAGTTAGGTTTTTTGTATTTAGATTATGTTTTGAGATTCTTTGACAAATCAAATTTCAAAGGTTGGCCAGACAAAATTGAAACGGTTACATACCATTGGAAAAATGATAAAAATAGATTTATAAAAGAGGTTAAAAGAAAAAAAATTGATGTACTAATAGGAAATATTCCTGCAACAGCTTACGATACATTTGTTGAAATCTCAAAAGAACTTCCAAATGTTAGATTTGTTCCATCTTTAGAAACACAATTTTCAAATAAATCAAAAGAGAATGTTACACTTTTTTGTGAAAAGTATAATCTATCAGTACCTTATACAAAAATCTTTTATAACAAAGAAAAAGGGTTCAAATATCTTAAAAACAAAGCTAAATATCCACAAATAGTAAAAAGAAGTTATGGACCATCAAATTATGGCGGATATTATGTTCATAAAGTTGATAATTATAAAGAAGCTAAAACTCTTCTGGAAAAAGAAAAATACAACCCAATTTATACACAAGATGCCATAGATTTAAAATTCTCTGGAGATATTAGAGTTATGTTAATTGGGCATAAACCTGTTTGTGCCTTTTGGAGATTTTCTGGGGAAGGACAATGGATTACAAATACTTCTCAAGGTGGTTCTATGTCATATGAAAATGTTCCAATGAATGCTTTAGAATTAGCAGTTGAAGCAAGTAAAGCTGCAAAAGCTGAATACTGGGCTTGTGATATTGCTATTGATGCAAAAACTGACAAAGCTTATATACTAGAATGTGCAACTGCGTTTGCAGCTTTTCCTTATATTCGAGATTGGATTTGTCAATATTTAATGTGGGATTTTTCAAACGGTAGATTTCCTATGCCACATGTTCCTTTATTCTCATGGGAAGAGCTTGGTAAAATTGATTCATCATTATTAAGAACAATGAGACACATTGGCTTTAGTAAATACAAACCATCTTGTGATGGAACTTATTTTATTAATGAACCAAAGGATAAATTCAAAATGGAAATTGCAGAACCTAGCTTACCAAGTGATGTACCTGCTTCTATTGCTCCTGAAAAGTTACCAATTGCAAAAGAGTTATCAAAAAATGCAATAAGAGATAATTTAGAGATTAATAAAATAAATTTAAATTGTGCATCTTTAACAGATTTAATGACTTTACATGGGATGGAAGAGGATTTAGCTTTAGAGATTAGCGAATATGCAAAAAACAATGTTATTACTGATTCAAGCGATTTATTAGAATTAGAATCTATAGATGAACAAGTTCTAAAAACTTGGGATGAAAATTTAGATGACATGAGAGTTGACATAAACACAGCTGACGAATCAATATTAAAGAAAATAAAAGGTATTGGTGCTAAACTTGCAAAAAATATTTTTGAATTCAGAAATAAAAATAAAGGGATAAAAGATTTAGATCAATTAAAAGAGCTTGAGGGAATTGGCAAAAACAAATTAGCTCAGTTAAAATCTAGACTTAAAATAGGAGAGTAATTTTTGAAACAACTTTATCGATCATATAATGAATCGACTGAAATTTTTAAAGATTTAGAAAAAAAATTTCCTAATAATTTCAAGTTAGAATCTATAGGTCAAACTTGGGAAAAAAGAGATATTAATCTAATTACTATCTCTATGGATATTAAAAAAGCAGATGAACAACCAGCACTATTTTTTACTGGTACTATCCATGCTAGAGAATGGATAGGACATGAATTAGCAGTAGAATTTGCACAATATATATTAGAAAAATTAGATACAGATACAACTATACAATCATATTTAAAAGGAACCACAATTTATATGGTTCCATGTGCAAATCCAGATGGTTTTGATTATTCTTATAATCATTTCTCTTTTTGGAGAAAAAATAGAAGACCAAATATTGATGGTTCTTATGGTGTTGATTTAAATAGAAACTTTCCAATAGGTTATGTAAAATCAACAAAAACAACATCTAATGTATATGGAGGTCCAGAACCATTTTCTGAACCTGAAACTAGAGCATTAAGAGATTTTGTTGAAACCCATAAAAATATTACGATTGCTTTAGATTACCATTCTCAAGGAAATGTATTCTTCCCGGCACATGACTTTAGACATGAAGATACAATTGATACCACAGATATGAACACTTTATGTGCAAATATGGCTGAAGAGATTAGAAAAATTTCAGGTAGAGAATATGGTATTCATCAAGGAAAACCGCCTATTAAATTAATTTCAGGAAGCGGAAGAGAATTTTATCATTCTTTAGGGATTATCTCTACTGTTGTAGAAGTGGGGACTAGAAATATAAGTGATTATATGGATGATATGAATGAAAACTTAAGGGAGCATATTCCAGCATTACTTTATGCAGTGAATGAAGTACCAAACTATTCAAAAAACAATTCAGTAAAAAGAGTTGATAGTTTTGAAATTACTGAAATTGGTTCCCACCATGTAAATTTAAAATGGGGATATGAAACAAATGAAAATATTTTCTTTGAAATTTATAGAGCCCAAAAAGATAAACAATTTTGTAATAGTTCAAATTTAATTGCACGAACACAAAGTTTAGAATTTAGTGATATTAATCTAACTTCAAATAAAGATTATTTCTACAATATTAGAGTTGTAAATAAATTAACAGGAGAGAAGTCACCTTTTTATCCTCAAATAAGACTTAGAACAGATTGTGATTATGATGAGTTTAGTAGAACTTATTATGCAACAGCTAAAGAAACTGGATATGTTGCAGAGAATTTAAACAATAATGCTTCACATTTTGGAGTAAACTCTTTATTTGTAGGAATAGATGAAAATAAAGGTATCTCTTATGCTATTGTAACAGTTAGTTTAAAATCTGTTCCTGAAAATGCAATCATTAAAGATGCCTCAATAAACCTTTATCCCATTAATAGAGTTTCTACAACTATTGAAAAATATGGTGAATGGAATGTTGGTATTGTAAACCAAGAAACTATGGGTGATATCACTAAATATGAAGATGTTGATAATATGCAAATTATCCAATATGTTGGAAGACCTACAGAATCTCACCAATTAACTCAAGGTATTTGGAGAACATGGAGTTTTTCGGGTATGGAGTGTAAAACCCTTCAAGAAATGGGTCAAAAATATGGAAAAGTTGTATTTAGGGTTGAAGGTCCAAAAGAGTTAATTATTGGTCGTACTAGACAAATGATGCAATGGGATATAGGATATGGAAAATTTGGTTATGGTTTAACTTATAGACCAAGATTAGAATTAACATACACAATAAAACCAACTATAACTGAGTTATATCCAAAAGAAGTATTTACAGTTAGTAGAAATAGTATCAATCAAGATGGAATCTCATCAGGTTTTGATGAAAATGGTAAAAAAATATATTCTACCTTTGAGTTTAATCTATCTTCAATGCCTCCATATGAAGATACAATGATTACTAAAGCTTATTTTGAATTGAACTCTACAAATATTTATATAAAAGATGATATTCGATTTCATCTTGAATTTGTGGATGAAAATATTGACCAAGATTATGATTCAATAGCAAATCGAGAGATTATTCAAAATATTGGATATGATGTTAGTGCAAATGAATTAAAAAACAATCAAACTCAATATTTCTTATTTGATAGTTTTGCAGAGATTATTTTAAATGAGAAACTAAAAAATAAATCTGATGTAGCCTTTGTTTTAAAACCAACTTCTTCTAAAAAGAGTATTAAAAATAAAAGTGTATCGTGGGAGATTAAAAACCAAGCACTTTCTCCAAAATTAATTATAGAACATATTCCTAAAAGAAGATATCCGCTTCCAAAAGTTACAAATACTTCATTATCTTTGGAAAATGGTAAAATCAAAATAAGCTGGGAAAATCCTAAAGAGATTGGATTTAAAGGAACTAAAGTTATTAAAAATGCATTTAGAGAGCCCTATTCTACTCACGATGGACAAAAACTTTATGCAGGAACGGATAACTATACCTTTGATGACTTTGGAGCTAAAGACATTGATAAATATTATGCAATCTTTACCTATGATGAAGTTCCAAACTACTCAGAGCCTGTAATTATAAAATATGAAGCAAAATAGTTAAACTATTTTGCTTCTTGCATTTTTAAACTCTCCAAGATATAATAATTCCTTTAATTCTAAGGGGAAAAGATGATATTAAAATTTAAAGAACATTATCCAAAAATAGATTCGAGTGCTTGGATTGCACCAAGTGCAGATATAATAGGAAGAGTTTCTATTGGAGAAAACTCATCAATTTGGTTTGGATGTGTTTTAAGGGGAGATGTAAACGATATTATCATTGGTAAGAATACAAATGTACAAGATTTATCAATGATTCATATGGATACAGATTCAAAAACAATATTAGGTGATAATGTTACTATTGGACATAAAGTTATGCTTCATGGTTGTACCATTGAAAATAATTGTTTAATAGGAATGAGTGCGACAATATTAGACCATGCTGTAATTGGAGAAGGTTCAATTGTAGGGGCTAACTCTTTAGTTACCTCTGGAAAAGTGTTTCCTCCAAAAAGTTTAATCATGGGAAGCCCTGCTAAAGTTGTAAAAACATTGACTGATGAGGATGTTGAAAAATTAATAAAACACGCTGGTCATTATGTAGATTATAAAAACGAATACTCTTAGTATAAAAAGGTTTTAAAGCCTTTTTATACATTTTCTTTCAAAATCTTTAATGAATCATTTAATAAATCTTTTATATCAAAAGGTTTAGTAATATAACGACAAACACCTAAATTTTTTGTTTTATTTATAATATCAATATCATAGGCAGATGTTACAATACATGGAATTGATGGATTAATCAATTTTATATCATTTAACATCTCTAATCCATTTTTATTGGGCATATTAATATCAGTAATTATTAAATCAATTTTTTCATTAGAAAATATATTTAAACCATCTTGCCCATCTTTTGCTACTATTACATTAAAAAAATATTTAAGGCAACCTTCTACATTGGTTCTTATAAAAGATTCATCTTCTACATAAAGTACTGTAAAATTTTTTGAATTTTCTGGTTGTGTCATAATACACCTCCTGCTTATATAAGAAGTATATACAAAGAGTGTATTAAAAAAGTATCATTTTGTATAATTTAAGTTAATTCTGTAACCAAAACCATAAACATTTTCAATATCAATAGTTGGTATTTTTTTTCTTAATCTTGAGATAATATTTTTTAAATTAGCTATATCAGGAGCATTATTTTCATCATCTAACCATAAATAATTTAATATAGCTTCAACACTTAGTGTCTTTTCTGGATATTTTAAAAGTAACTCTAAAAGCTTAGTTTCTTTTTTAGTAAGTTTAACAATTTGATTATTTTGATAAATTTGATTTAACTCTTTATCCCATTTTAATTCTTTATCAATAACAACTATAGAAGTATTAATTTCATCATTTTTACTGTCATTTGCCTCTTTAAGTTTTGTATACAAAACATGAACAAAAGAGTCATAATTTAGTGGTTTTGTTATAAAATGTGAGATTCCTATATTAACTAACTCAAGTAAATAATGACTTTCACTGTGAGCTGATAATACTATTAAAAGTTGCTCACTATTCTCTTTGTAGATTAATTTAGTAAGCTCAATACCATCCATTTTTGGCATTTGTATATCGGTAATTACTAAATCAATATATTTATCATTTTCTTTTTTGTAATTTAGATATTTTTGAATACCTATATCACCATCTTTTGCAACTATAACATTTGAAAAAATAAGTTCAAGTAATTCTTTAGTCTCTTTAATGATATTTTCATCATCTTCAACCAAAAGAACACTTTTGTTTTTTGCATACTTTTCAAGCATTATATAATCGACCATTTTATCTCCCAAAAAGAATTATTAAATTATACTATAAAAATAATTTATAAAAGGTATAAAAATAATGGATAATAAATATTTAGATTCTTTATTTAATAATACAATTGAGGGAATTATAATAATAGAAGATGGTTTTATTAAGAATATAAATAATGCTATGCTTGATATATTAAAGTATGAAAAAAAAGAGGAACTAATAAATAAATTAGCTACAGGAATTTTAATACCTAATATACATAAAAAATTTTTAGAATTTAATAATGATATTTATGAAGAGGTTACCTTATTTTCAAAAAATGCTGAGATTGTTCCAGCAATCATAAAAATTAAAGATTTTGAATATGAAAATAGCTCTTACAAAATTTTATATGTACTAAATTTAACAGAATTAAAACAAAATGAAACTTTATTAATAGAACAATCAAGAATGGCAGCAATGGGAGAAATGATTTCTATGATTGCACACCAATGGAAACAACCTTTAGCTTCAATAGCAGCAGCCATTTCAAACTTAAAATTTAGACTTGAAATTGATAAAATCGATAAAGAAAGTTTACAAAATAAACTAGTTGATATGGATAAATATATCATTTATATGTCTGAAACAATTGACGATTTTAGAAATTTTTTCAAAAAAGACAAAGAAAAAATGCTTGTAAGTTTAGATTATATAGTTGATATCTCTTTAGAGATGTTAAATAAACCCCTTTCTAATATAAAAGTTACAAACAAAAAAATCAAATTAAATAAGTTATATATCTATAAAAATGAACTTTTACAAGTAATGTTAAATATACTAAATAATTCGCAAGATGCATTTAGTGAAAATAAAATAGAAAACCCAACTATTAATATAAGCTATAAAGAAACTCATGATGAACAAATAATAATTATAAAAGATAATGCTGGAGGAATTCCCAAAAATATAATTGATAAAATATTTGATCCATATTTCACAACAAAAGAGAAGAGAAATGGTACAGGATTAGGACTTTATATGTGCAAAACTATCATAGAAAAACATTTTAAAGGTGAAATAAAAGTCAAATCAGAAAAACAAAACACAAGCTTTAAAATTATAATAAACAAATTTATTTAAAAAGTTTTCTTTTATTTTTTAAAAAATTATTAAAAAGTTATATAAAAGTAATAATATTTATTGTATACTTTTCCCTATGAAAAATTTGCTTGAGGCATATCTTAATAATATTGAACAAATCCTTAACTTTTCTGACATAGCTTGGTGGTTAATTGACTGCAAAAATGATCCTGAGCATTTTTACTGTAATAAACTAATGTCTGTGAATTTCAATTTACCAAATGACAAAAATAAACACCCTATTAACTCATGTGATTTTTTCGATGATTTTAAAGATTGTTTAAAATCTAAAGATACTGAATATTCTAAGATTTTTCCATTCTTAGAGAAAAAAAGAAATGAAATAAAATATTTTTCATCTAGAGCAAAAATACTTAAAAAAGATGATGACGGAAATATTGAATATATTTATGGATTTATTGAAAATATTACAAAAGAAGTAAATAATAAAAATAGTGTTAATGAATATGTTGATATTATTGATAAGAATGTAATTATTTCAACAACAGACACAAGAGGTATTATTACTAATATTTCCACTGCTTATTGCCATATAACAGGTTATAAAAAAAATGAACTAATTGGTAAAAAACATAGTGTATTAAAACATCCTGATACACCTCGAACTTTATACAGAGATATGTGGAAAACCGTAACATCAGGAAAAAGATGGGATGGCGAGATTAAAAACCTTAGAAAAGATGGAAGTGAATTTTGGATAAAACTTCTTATCTCTCCTACTTTTGATGAATTTGGGAATATCAAATGTTATACAACAATAAATCAAGATATTACTGATAAAAAAATAATTGAAAATCTTTCTATTAAAGATACATTAACTAATGTTTTTAATAGAAGACAACTAGATAATCTATTAGAAAAAGAGATTTCATATGCACAAAGGTATAATACTGAATTTTCATTAATAATTTTAGATGTGGATCATTTTAAAAATATTAATGATCAATTTGGTCATTTAATTGGAGATAAAATACTTGTTGAAATTTCTAATATACTTAAACAACACACAAGAAAAGTTGACCATATAGGTAGATGGGGTGGTGAAGAATTTTTAATTATATGTCCAAATTCAAACTTAAATGTTGGCGAAAATGTGGCACTTAAACTAAAAAGTCATATCGAAAAACATGATTTTAAGATATTCAAAAATATAACTGCAAGTTTTGGGATTAGCCAATACAAAAAAGGTGACAATATTGACGATATTTTAAACAGAGCTGACAATGCCCTTTATAAATCAAAAAATAATGGAAGAAACCAAGTAAATACCTTAATCTAATTTTTACCCTTTTTTAGATAATATAAGCACCTTTTTAACAATAAAAATAACAGGTAAAGTACATGAAAGTAGTAACTGGCGTAGTGGGGAATGATATCCACGTAGTAGCAAACAGACTTATAGAGCTTTCACTGCAAGCAAGGGGATTTGAAGTATTTAACTTAGGTGTTAATACTTACCTTGAAGAGTTTATTGATGCAGTGATTGAGACAAATGCAGATATATTATTAATCTCATCACTTAATGGTGAAGCAGAAGGTTGGGCAAGAGAACTTAGAATCTTAAAAGCTCAATATGGTAATTTATTAGACAATGTTGTGTTTATGATTGGTGGTAACTTAGTAGTTGGTACAGGGAGTGCTGATGATATTGTTCCTAGATTTAAAAATTATGGTTTTGATTTAGTATTTCACCAAGTAGATTTAAATACTGGTTTAGATGAACTTGAAAAATTCATGGAAGGAAGAAAATAATGAGTTTACTTCAAGAAGAAAGAAATATTATCTTAAACAATGAATATGTTGATAATTTTGATTTTGCAGAAGTTGAAGACTTTGTTAAAAATGCTTCAAAAGATTTGTTTATCTCTTATAATTTCAAAACAAAAAATAAAATGTTAGTACAACCAAGAGGTGGTTTTCCTACATACAATAAAATGTTTGCTTTATATGAGTTTTTTAATGATGCTGATGTAGACGTTCTTCCTTGTACAATTGATTCAAATACAAGATTAAATGATTATGCAACTTCTAAAAAGATGCTTAGACTTTCTGAAGAGAGTGAAGTTGATATGTTAAATGGTTACCCTTTAATTAACCATGGATATAGAACTACTAGAAAAATGATGACTCACTTCAATAAGCCTATATCTTTAAGACATGGTACTCCAGATGCAAGACTTTTAATTGAAACAGCAATTGCTTCTGGAATTTTTGAGATTGAAGGTGGTCCAATAACTTACCTTTTACCCTACTCTAAGAACTTTCCACTTGATAAAGCATTTTTATACTGGAAATATGTAGAAAGAGTATGTGCTCAATATTCAAAACTAAATGAACCAATCAATAGAGAATCATTTGGTCCACTAACTGCTACTTTAGTTCCACCTTGTATCACTATTGTAATACAACTTTTAGAGATGTTACTTTCTCTTGAAGAGGGAGTTAAATCATTTTCTGTTTCTTTTTCACAACAAGGTTCTATGAATCAAGATATTGTAACAGCTGCAGTTTTAAAGAAAATGGCAAAATATTATGCTAAAGAGATTGGGTGTGAAGATGCAGATATTCATCTTGTTTATCACCAATGGATGGGGGCATTCCCTGAAAATCAGAACTATGCGACTCAACTAATCTCTATGAGTACGGTTATTGCTTCAATGGTTGGAGCTGATAAAATTATTACAAAAACAAAACAAGAAGCATCGGGAATTCCAACAAAAGAAGCAAATGCAGAAACTGTTGCAAATACTCAATACTTACTTAGAATTTTAAATGGTTTACCAAATATTGTAGACAAAGAGGAAGAGGAAAACCTAACTGCTGAAGTTATGGCTATTATGGAAGCAGTATTTAATGACTCTGCAGATACCTTATGGAGAAAAGTTTTTAATTCAATTAAAAATGGAACTATAGACGTACCATTCTCTCCACATATTATTAATCACAATAATATGATTACAATAAGAGATAAAAATAAAAATATTAGAATAATAGATAGAGGTAAAGTTCCTATTCCAGACAGATGTTTTGAATATGAAAAATCTCAATGTGACTTAAAAAAAGATACTACATCAATCGTAAACGATATTATCCATGATATCGGTATTATGCAGTGGTAAGGATAAATATGAGTGAAATAAATGATAAATTATTAATTGATGTTGGAAGTACATATTTTAAAGTATGTACAGTACATGGAGTTGAGCAACATTTTAGAGATTTTAATAAAGATATTTATGATGATTTAACATATAAATGTGGTGATACAATACATAATTATAAAAAAGATGATGTATATATTTGTTCATCAGCTAACGGTGGTTTAAGTACATTAATTATTGGTGTTACTAACTCTTTTTCTTTAAAATATGCTACTAATATCGCCTTTAATTCAGGTATTAATATTATTGACACTGTTTTATATAAGGATATTGAAAAAACTTCAATTCCAAGTGATTTAATCGATGTAGTAATTGTTGTAGGTGGAATCGACTCTGTTTCTAATATTTTTGATGAAAAATTATTTGAATATCTTGAAAAAATAAAATATTCAAATATTGTATATGTTGGAAGTTCAAAGGAAGCTCCTTCTTTAAAAGAAAAAATAGAAAACCTTGTTGTTCTTCCAAATATTATTACAAATAGACTTCATGTGGAAGAGGAACATTTAAAAGAGTATTTAACAAATCTTTATCAAGCTGATATTATGGGTAAAGAAGATATAAAAAGTCTATATGATATTACATCAAACCAAATCTACTCAACACCATATATTGTAAATAAAACTTTACCAATGATTGATAGTAAGTTTTCAGTTGCTAATCCATATATCTTGATAGATATTGGTGGTGCAACAACTGATATTCACTATTCAAAAGACTTAGTTGATGAAAATATGGTTACTGAAAATGAATATGATAGATTAGTATTTAAAAAACTTGGTGTTTATAAATCAAGAGAATCATTAATCTTTGCAGCTAAAAACAATGAATTTGTTTATGAATTATTAGCCCATTTAAAAGTTACTGAAAATATTTTTGATGAACAAGGTGAAAAAAATACTAGAATATTAATGCAATTAGCCATATTCTTAGTTTTATGCAAAGTTTCAACTTTTAGAAAAGCCTATGTTAATTTAAAACTGAATGTACTTAACTCTATTGTGCTAACAGGTGGAATTACAAAAGTTCTCAAGCAAGAGGAAATAGAAGATATTGTATCATTTTTCTATAAGAAGATTTTAAACTCTAACCATAACCCAACTATCGTGATGGATAACAATTATGATATTTGGACTTTGGGTATGAATAAATAAAGGAGCAACAAATGTCAATAAATTGTATAAGATCATTAATTGAAAGTGCAGCTTTAACACATAGTGATAAAATAGCAATTAAACATAATGAAAAATCTATTACTTATGAAGAGTTATTAAAAAAAGTTAATCAAGTTGCTTTTTATTTAAAAGAGTTAGATTTACCAGCAGGAAGTAGAATTGGTATATATTCAAATAAAGGTATGGACCAAGTTATAGCAATACTAGCTATATTATCTACCAATTATGTACTTGTACCACTTACAAAGTTACTTAAAAGTGAACAAGTGGAATATATAATTAATGATTGTGATATTAGATGTATTATTACTGATAAATTAAAACTTGAGTCTATTGAATCAATTAACTTTGATGGACATATCATTTCATATGAAACTGCACACAAAGATATTCCATCTTTTGAAGAGATTTTTAAATACTATAAAAAACCATATGAAACTACTGTAAATGGTCATGATAATGCTGTAATTACTTATTCTTTTGGATTAACAGGAACACCTAAAGGTATTGTAATATCTCATAGAAACTTAATTGATAGTGCAAGAGTTGTTTCTTCATATTTAGATTTACAAGAAGATGATGTTCTTTCTGGAATTTTAATTTTTAACCTAGATTATGGTTTAAATCAGATTTTTTGTTCACTTTACAAAAGAGCAACATTAGCTTTACATAGATTTATTTTACCAAGTGATTTTTTCAACCATTTAATCAATGATAAGGTTACAGTTGTTGCAATGATGCCTGTAACTATAAATGCAATGTTTGATGAAGATGAGCATAGAATACCAAGTCCTGAATTATTATCGAATGTAAAAACAATAACTTCTTCAGGTGGAAATGTTACGCCTAAAATGGTAAAAGATATTCAAAAATATTTTCCACATGTAAACTTTTATTCAATGCATGGTTTAACAGAAGCATTTAGATCTACATATTTAGAACCATCACAAATAAATATTAGACCTGAATCAATAGGAAAAGCTATTCCAGATGTTGAACTTTATGTTATCAATGAAGAGGGATTTGAGTGTAAGCCAAGAGAAGTTGGTGAATTAATCCACAGAGGTGGATATATTTACAAAGGTTTTTGGAATGCACCAATTGAAACAGCTCAAAGATTTAAATCAATTCAAATTCTAAAAAATGTAATCAATTTAGAGGGACAACTAAGAGATGAAATTGTTGTTGCAACAGGAGATTATGTTTATAAAGATGAAGAGGGATACTTTTACTTTGTAAGTAGACGTGATGATATGATTAAAACTAGAGGTTTTAGAGTAAGCCCTTTTGAGGTTGAATCAGTTGTTGAAAAGAATTTCCCACAAATTGATCAATGTGCAATTTTCTCAATTCCTAATGATGAAATTGAAGAAGAGATAGTTATGGTTTATAGCGCTAGAAGTGAAATTCCTCCAAAAGAGATAACTTTTGAACTTAAAAATCATCTAGCTTCTTATATGATTCCAAATAGAATAATTTATAAAAAATCACTTCCTCTAATTCCAAGTGATAAGAATAAAATTAACAAAGAGGAATTAAAAGCGGAATTATTAGACTCTTTAAAATAGTATAGTATTAAAAATACTATACTTTTTTAAAAAATAATTATTTTTTTATTGACATAAATCCATTTTTATTCTACAATCTTTACTTATAATTTTAAAAATAAAATTTAAGGAGAAGATAATGAAGAAAGTATTAATTTTAAGTGCAATTTTAGCTGGAGCTGCTTTTGCAAATCCATATGCAAAATGTGTTGCATGTCACGGTGCAAATGGAGAAAAGGTAGCTTTAGGAAAGTCTAAAATAATGAAAGATATGACAAAACAAGAGATTATTGATTCATTAAAAGGATATAAAGATGGAACTTATGGTGGGCCAATGAAAGCAGTTATGACACCTCAAGTTGCAGGTCTTTCTGATGCAGATATTCAAGCTATTGCTGAAAAAATAGGTAAATAGTAATGTAGAGAGAAATCTCTACAATACTAACCAAACTCTACCCTATCTCTTCCATTACTTTTAGCTTTATAAACACCTTTATCAGCTTTAATAAGCATTTCATCTTTTGATTTACACTCACTAAAAAAAGAGATTCCCATACTAACTGTAACAGATATATCTCTAATCTTGTGATATATCCTTTGAGCTTTAATTTCTGCTCTTAAATCATTTAACTTTGAGATCAACTCAGATTTTTTTATAAAACATAAAATAACAAACTCTTCCCCACCATACCTATAAACCTCACCATTTAATATCTTTGCATATTTTTGTAGTTTTTTTGCAAGGTATATTAAAACTCTATCTCCTGCATCATGTCCAAAATTATCATTGATACCTTTAAATCTATCTGCATCAATAAATACAGTACATAAAAGGTCAGAATTATTTTGATTTATAAAAAGATCTAAATCAGCTTCCATCTTTCGTCTATTATAAACTTGTGTTAGATGGTCTTTATTCATATCATCTTCTAAGGCAGCTTTTTCCCTTAATAATTGTTTTATTAAGGAATCTTTATAATCTTCTTGAATATCAGTATTTTTTTGTTCTAATATTTTTCCAAGATAAAATTCAAAAAGATCTTTTTTAAAAGAATAATCAACTTTTTCACACTCTATAATAAGTTGTGGTTTATCATCCCCTAAACCATTAGTGATTTTAAGTTTATCAAGTTGTCTTATTGTGTACTTTATTTTATCATTTTCTATTCTAGGTTCTAATAATTCTCTTTTCCAATAAAGAGATGTTGCTTTTTCTAATATTTTTGTTTTTTTGAATTGAATATTTTTAAAAAGTTCTTTATCTACTGAAATTTTATACATTCGAAATTTTATCCTTATTGCTCTTAAAATACTTTCTGTATGTTTTTTAATTATAAGTAAAACTTATTATATTTACTTATGTTTTTTTAATAATTCTTTGTGTATGATTCAAAAAAATTTATAATAAAAGGGTTTATATGCAATATAGAGAAAAGTTTAATCCGATGTGTTTTTTAGCATCATTGGGAGCAGGAGGTTTATCTGTATCATTTTTTATGTATTTAATGTTTTTAGTACCCCATGAAGGTGTTCCCTTGGCAACATTTGATTTCATCTTTCCAGAACTTTTAAAAGGGACATGGTTATCATTTGTTATTGCTTTTTCTTTAGTTTTTATAATTGCTTTTGCATATTTTCATTTTAAACTTTTAATATGGAATACAAAACAGTTTAATATTTACAAGAAAAGTGATTCATATAAGCAATTACTTGGAACAAATGCAGAAATTACACTAATGACAATTCCTTTAACATTTGCAATGACAATTAATGTATGTTTTGTGTTAGGTGCAGTTTTTGTACCAAAATTATGGAGTATTGTTGAGTATATGTTTCCATTCGCAATTATAGGATTTATGACAACTGGTTATTTTGCTTTAAAAATTTTATTTAATTACTTCTCAAGACTTTTAACTGCAGGTGATTTTGACTTTACAAAGAATAATAACCTTTCACAAATGATTTCTATTTTTGCTCTTTCAATGGTTGCAGTTGGATTTGCAGCTCCTGGAGCTATGAGTCACAATCTAACAATAAATGCCATTGGTATTTTTGGAGCTATCTTTTTTGGATCTTTTGCAGTTCTTTTAATAATCATTAAAATGACACTTGGATTTACAAATATGTTTGAAAAAGGAATTTCTGTTGAAGCTTCACCATCATTGTGGATTATAATTCCAATTTTAACACTACTTGGTATTATGATGATTAGAGTATCTTTTGGCTTAGATCATAATTTTGATTCTCACATGAGTAAATCTTCTCTATTTACATTATCTTCAACTATTCTATCACTTCAAATTCTATTTGGAATTTTAGGATATAAAGTTATGAAAATGAATAACTATTTTGAAAAATATGTTTATTCAGATGAAAATAAATCTTCTGTGGCATTTGCTCTTATTTGTCCAGGTGTTGCATTTATGGTATTTGGAATGTTTTTCATAAATTTAGGTTTAACATATAATGAAGTATTAACAAAATATTCTGTTGGATATTTTATTTTAATGATTCCATTTATTTATGTACAATTTAAAACGATTCAAGTATTTTTCGTATTAAAAAAGAAATTCCAGTTTTAAGAAAAGTTAAGAGATTTTCTCTTAACTTTTAATTTAGTTTATTTTCCAGGATAGTTTTTTTCTAAAGCAGTATATAGTTCTTCAAAACTAACATTTTCCATTTTCTCTAGAATAGAAACCATAACTACATTATCTTCATCACCATTCCATTCTTTTATATAAGTCCCCTCTTTATATCCGTGGTCTTGTCTAAATTTATTTAAACAATTTTTACCAATATAAAGTTTTTGTAACCACATAAAAGATAAACCAGAGATTTTACAACATCTAAAGAATTGGTCAATAAATCTTTCAACTCCACTAAATGAAGGCATATTTCCTGTTTCTATTGCCAAAGAGATATATGACAATTTTTCAGCTTCTTTTACCATTAATTTTACATCAATCTCTTCAATTTCTACAGCTTCATATATACAATGAGTATTTACTAAAGAAACAGCTTTTGGTACATTTGTTTCTTGTAATATATAAGACATTAAAAAATGCCAAATATCAACAAGTTCAACATGAATATTATTCATATCTGGTGCTGCATTTATATTTTTCCAATGTTTCCATGGTGTTGAATCAATTAATTCAGCAACTTCCATATGAATACATCTAAGCCAATTTATCTCTTTTCCAAATTTATTTTGACCTAATTCCCAGTTTTTACCATTTGTAGAATCATTTAATTGTTTTTGTAATAAAAACATCTCTTCTAGTTTATGAGGAAAAGATGATGCTTCTTCCAGTAATTCAGCCAAAGGTAAACACTCTTCTACAAGATTATCAAGTGCAGCGTTATTTGGTAAATCAACATCTCCTTTTAAAAGGTGAATAATAAGTGAGACAGTATAAGGAACTTCATCTTTTTCTTCCCATTCAAGTAAATCTGATGGAGTTACTCCAATATAATGTACAAAATCTTCTATTGTTAGAAATCCTAATGTTCTAATACTTTCTTTCAATTCTTTATATAACAATTATCACTCCTAAATTCGTATACGAAAGCTTATTTTACAAAAAAATTACTTTATTTCCACAATTAACTTTTGTCATTATTTATTTTAGATTTTATTACATTGTTAAATACTAATGTAAAACAGTTGCTAAGTATTATTTATTGGTAGTTTTATAATAAACATTGCCCCATTTTTAGTATTTTGAACATCTAAAATACCATCGCTATGTTTTTCAATAATAGTTTTAGACATATATAATCCTAAGCCTGTACCATTTTTATTATCTTTTGTTGAAAAATATGGGTCAAATATTTTTTCAATTACCTTATCACTTATTCCACCTGCATTATCTTCTATCTCTATAACTAAAAAATTTTCTTCTTGAAAATATCTTATTTTTATTTGTTTATTTTCAATATTTCTCTCACTTAGTACGTCTCTTGCATTTTTTATGATATTTATAATAACTTGAACTATCTCATTGATAAATAGTTCTATATTAGTATCAGTACCTTTTTCAATATTTATATCAATTGAATCATTTTTTATTAAATAAGAGACAAACTCTAATGCTTTATTAATTACAAACTCTATGCTAGTTTTTTCTTTTACTTTATTTGGTAAAAAGAAATCTCTAAAATCATCAATGGTTTTACTCATATAATCTAATTGAGTATTTATATTATTTATTGTTTCTTCTAAAAACTCTTCACTTACTTCACCCTCAAGGCTTTTATTTATCAATATCTTCTGAGACATTATTGATACAGCTTGTAAAGGTTGTCTCCATTGATGTGCAATCATGGAAATCATCTCTCCCATTACAGCAAGTTTTGATTGTTCAACTAGCATTTTCTTTTGCTGTTGAAGTTTTTTTCTTGAAGTAATATTATGTGAGAGTAAATCAAAATACATAAATTCATTGTTAGTATCATAATGTGGTGAGATTAAAACATCAACCCAATAAAAGCTTCCATTTTTTTTCAAACATTTAATTTCACCAGAAAAACTGCTTTTCTTTTTTATAAGATTATAAAATTCATTAAAGAATTTCTTTGGCATATCGATGTGTTTTAGGATATTATTATATTTTCCAACTAATTCTTCTTTAGAGAAACCAGAAATATTAGAAAATGCTTCCGATGCATATAAAATTTTTCCCTTTGCAGATACTCTTGAAGTAATTACATATCTATCAATTATGTCACTTGTTTTATCAAGTTTTCTTTGTATCCGTGAAAAAGAATTATTATATTTATCTAAAATTGAAGTAAAATTTTTTGTATATACATAATTGAGTTCTTCTAATAGTTGCTGATCTGCAATTTTAAGTTCAAAACTAACTTTTTCAAGAGAGTTTCTAAAATTATTACATAAAATAAATAGTTCAGAAGATGTAATACCTTCTTTTTTTAAATATTCAATTAATTTATCAATTGAGGGACAATCACCAATTTTATTAATATTTTTAAATATTCCTAAGTAGTAAGAGATTACATCAAGGGCAAATTCTTTTATAAAAAAAGCAATATCAATATTATACTTTTTTAATAAGCTTAATACATCGACATTCCCTATCCAATACCTAATAATTTTAATTGTATTTGTTTCAAAAGCAGTAACATATTTTTTAGAATAGACTAAATTCATTTATTATTCTTCAATTGAAAAAAAGAACATTCCATTCCACTACTTCTTTTTACTACTAAAGATGGTATTGCCTGTGATTTAAATCCATAAGCATTGCATCCATGTGGTTTTTTCTGATCCCAAGTTACATAATAATATATACATTTTTGACAATATATTCTGTTCATCTATATATTTACTTTACTTTGAATTGCTTTTGATAAAGATAAAATATCAACATTTTCTAAACTTACACCAGTTGGAACACCTTGAGCAATTTTATTAAATTTTATATTTAAATCTTTTAATTTATCCTCAATAAACAAAATAAATGCATCATTTGACAAAGATGGTGTTATAGCAAAAAGTATTTCATTAACACCATTTTCAGCTACAAATGATAAAAGTCTATCAATAGAGTCAGGGTCTAAATCTTCAATGACAAAATATAAACCATCAAATTGTTTTGATTCCTCGATAATAAAAATATCTTTCGCACTTTGGACAATACACATTAAATTTTTTTGTCTTCTATCATCCAAACACACTTCACAAATTTCATGCTCACTCATAGAGCCACATTTGACACATCTTTGTATATTTTTAAGGGCATTTTCAATAGAATGGGCTATTTTAACCCCCGTATAAGAATCATTCATAACAATATGATAAGCTAATCTAATTGCAGATTTTTTCCCAATAGTTGGTAAAGACTCAAAAGCATCAACTAAATCATAAAATTTTTCTAAACCTTTTTTCATTGGCGAATTATATCAAAGATTAATGGATTTTTAGATAAAATCGCGAAATTTAAATTAAACAAGGAGTTAGTAATTGACTGAAGTAGATTATTATGAATTATTAGAAGTTACTAAGGATGCGGATAAAAGTACCATAAAAAAAGCATATAGAAAAATGGCCATGAAATATCACCCTGACAAAAATCCAGGGGACTCTGAAGCTGAAGAAAAATTTAAAGCTGTAAATGAAGCTTATCAAGTTTTAAGTGATGATGAGAAAAAACAAATTTACGATAGATACGGTAAAGCTGGCCTTGAAGGACATGGTCGAGGTGGAGGATTCTCTGGAGGATTTGAAGATATCAGTTCAATTTTTGAAGAGATGTTTGGTGGCTCTGGATTTGGAGGCTTTGGTGGAAGCTCAAGAAGAAGAGAAAGAAAAACTTATAATTACAATTTAGATATCGCAGTTGAATTAGTTGTTGAATTCAATGAAGCTGTATTTGGTTGTAAAAAAGAGGTTAAATATAGCTATAAAAATGCTTGTAAAGATTGTAGTGGGACGGGTGCAAAAGGTGGAAAACTAAGTACTTGTTCACATTGCCAAGGACAAGGTCAAATTCACATGAGACAAGGGTTTATGACTTTTGCACAAACATGTCCACATTGTAATGGGTCTGGTCAATCAGTTGGAGATAAATGTAAGTCATGTAATGGTTTAGGATATGATGAAATAAAAGATACTTTTGAGGTAAATATTCCAGAAGGTGTAAACGATGGAAATAGAATTAGAGTATCAAATAAAGGAAATATAGCTCCAGATGGATCAAGGGGAGATTTATATTTACAAATTAGAGTAAAAGAGGATTCTCATTTTGTTAGACATGATGATGATATCTATCTTGAAGTTCCAATTTTCTTTACACAAGTAGCACTTGGAGCTGAAATTAAAATCCCTGGATTAAGGGGAGAACTTGATTTAAAAATCCCTGCAGGAACAAGAGATAAAGAACAATTTAAATTCCATGGAGAAGGTGTTAAATCTGTACAAGGTTATGGTAAAGGAGATTTGATTGTACAAGTTAAAATCAATTATCCAAATTCATTAAATAGTGAACAAACAGAACTTTTAGAAAAATTACAAGAAAGCTTTGGTGTTGAGAGTAAACCACATGAGAGTAGCTTTGAAACAATGTTTGATAAAGTAAAAAATTGGTTCAAATAGTAACTAAAAAAGTAACATTTAAAAAATAATTTTCTATAATTTCCTTTACGAAAGTTCTTTACATCTAAAAAGAACAAAAAAAAGGAAATTATATGTCATCAAACTATCTAGAAAATAACCCTGACGAAAAAGGTTTTTTTGGTAAATTTGGAGGTTCTTTTATTCCTCCTATGCTAGAAGAACCTTTTGCTAAAATCACACAAACTTACAACGAATTAAAAAATGACCCTAAATTTATTGAAGACCTTAAATATGTTAGAAAACATTATCAAGGAAGACCAACTCCAATATCATATGCAAAAAATTTAACAAATTATTGTGGTGGAGCTAAAATCTATTTAAAAAGAGAAGATTTAAACCATTCTGGTGCCCATAAACTGAACCATTGTATGGCTGAAGTAATTTTGGCAAAACATATGGGTTTTAAAAAAGTTATTGCTGAAACAGGAGCTGGACAACATGGTGTTGCCTTAGCTACAGCTGCAGCTTATTTTGGTTTAGAGTGCGAAATACATATGGGTGAAGTTGATATTGCAAAAGAGCATCCTAATGTTGTAAGAATGAAAATTCTAGGTGCTAAAGTAATTCCAGCTACCCATGGACTTAAAACATTAAAAGAAGCAGTTGATTCTGCTTTTGAATCTTATGTTGGGCAAGCAGATACTGCAATTTATTGTATTGGTTCAGTTGTTGGGCCACATCCATTTCCAATGATGGTTAGGGATTTTCAAAGTATAGTTGGAATTGAGGCAAAAGAGCAATTTGCAGAACATGAAAATGGTGCAATGCCAGATAATATTGTTGCTTGTGTTGGTGGTGGATCAAATGCGATGGGAATATTTGCACCTTTTATCGATGAAGATTCAGTTGAATTATATGGTGTTGAGCCTTTAGGTAGAGGTGAGGGATTAGGTAATCACGCAGCTACGTTAACTTACGGTGAAGAAGGTGTTATGCATGGGTTTAATTCGATAATGTTAAAAGATGAAAATGGTGACCCAGCACCTGTATATTCAATTGGTTCTGGAATTGATTACCCATCTGTTGGACCTGAACATGCTCACTTAAAAGATATAGGTAGAACAAAAGTTGGATTATGTGATGATAAAGAAGCTGTAGATGCCTTTTATAAATTATCACAACTTGAAGGTATCATTCCTGCACTTGAATCAGCACACGCAGTTGGATTTGCCATGAAACTTGCAAGTCAACTACCAAAAGATAAAACAATATTAATAAATCTTTCAGGTCGTGGAGATAAAGATATTGATTTTGTAGTTGAGAACCACCCTATTCCAAACGCAAAATTTTAAAATAAAAATATTATGATATAAAAGAGATTCTCTTTTATATCATTAATTACAATCCTCTTTTTTAGATAAAAACTTTAACTCATCACAAGAAAAGCCTGCTTTTTTTCTAGCTTCAATATTTAAATCATATTTTTTAGAAGTTGATCCGGGATAAATATTTTCTAATATCTCAAAATATTTTTTTTCAACATTAAAATTCTCTTTTTCACAAAGATATTTAAACCATTTATCTCCTTTAGATACATGTTCAACCTCTTCTTCTAAAATAATTTCTAATGCATTTATGATTTTTTCATTAAACTCATCAGGATTTGATTTTAATTTTTCCATAATTTTTGGATTTTGTTCTAAACCATTTGCCTCAAGATACCTTGGTACAATTGCCATTCTTGAAAGAATATCTGGAGTTTTTTTAAGTGCTTCGAATAAATTTGTATGAACCTCTAAATCTCCAAAAAATGAATCTAGTTCAATTAATAATTTTTCAAGCATTAAAAAATGCCTTATCTCATCTTCGGCAACTTCTAGCCAATCTTCATAATAACTTATTGGCATATTTTTAAATCTTAATGCTGCATCTAAGGCCATATCTATTGCAGAATATTCTATATGTGCAATTGTATGTAGTAAAATCTTTTTACCCTCTTTTGTATTTACATATTTAGTTTGTTTAACCTCTTTTGGTAAAACAATTTTTAAAATATCATTATATGAGGGTTTAATTAATTCATATGGTTTATATGTATTTTCAAAATATAATTTTTTTTCTTTAAAATTTTTATAAAACTTTTCAAAAAGCTCAATTTTTTCTTTTGGGTTTGTTGTTAATATCACTTTTTCTAATGATTCATAATAATTCATAAACTTCCTTACAGCCTTTATAATATATACTATAATAACAAAATGAAAGTTAAATTTTATAGGGAATAATATGGGAATTAAAATACAGCCTATGGGGGATTACCAAACTAATTGTTACATAATAAGCGTTGACAACAAAGATTTTATTATTGATCCTGGTGTGGGTGCAACAAATTGGGTAAAGGCTAATGTTACAAATCCAATAGCAATTTTAAATACACATGGCCATTTTGATCATGTATGGTCTAATAAACAAGTAAGTGAAGAGTTAGGTTTAAAAATCTATACTCCAAAAGATGACAATTTTATGTTACAAAAAGATCCTTATGGATTAGGAATGACTCCATCAAATGCAGATGTATTAGTTGAACCTGATGAAGAGTTTGATTTTGACGGGGTAAAAGTGAAGTTTCATCATTTTCCTGGTCATACACCAGGATGTTCTGCCATTGAGATTGATAATAATCTATTTTCAGGAGATTTTATTTTTCAAAACTCTATAGGAAGAACAGATTTCCCATTTTCAAGTCCTCAAAGTATGAAAGAGAGTATTGATAAAGTTTTATCATGGAACAGAAATATTAGAATTTATCCAGGTCATGGTTCTTCTACAACATTACAAGCAGAAAGACCATCTTTAGAAAACTGGAAAAACTATTTATAGGAGAAACATGAATAGTTTAGATATCAGTTTAAAATCACTTATAAAATTCAATGAAGACTTAATCTGTTTTAACAGTTTTGATGAGATAACTAATCATCTTTCTTTTACCCTAAAAGATTTATTTTCAATAGAAAAATTTTCAATTGCAATAAAAAATAAAATCATCTTTACAAATTTAGATGAAGAAAAAGCAAACAATATTATTTGTTTAAAGATAAATAAATATGATGATTTAATAATCAATTATATATCAGAGAAAAATTATGATAATGATTTAAATAAAATCTTTAACATTTTGTCACAAACCTTATATGCAAAGTTTTTAGAACAAAAACTTGAAGAAACTATAATAAAAGACACTTTAACAGGTTTATACAATAGAAACTATGTTTATGAATACTTAAGAACAATTTTACCCCTTGTAAATAGAGAAGGTAAAAAACTAGCATTTTTAAAAATAGGTATTGACCACTTTAAAGCTGTCGTTGATGAGTTTGATTATGAGATTGGAGATGAAGTTATAAAAGAACTTTCTTATATACTAAAGAATAGTATTAGGGAGTCAGATTTAATAGCAAGGTTTGATTCTGATGAATTTTTAGTTATACTACATAATATAAATAATGAAAACAATGCTATAATGATAGCAAAAAAGTTAATAAATAATTTTAAGGAAGCAAAAGTTATAATCAATGAAGAGACAAAACAATCTTTGATGAAAACAATATGTACAGGTATATTAATTTGCCCTGATGATGCAGAAGGAATCAACGATATTTTGAGGTCTACAGATATAGCTTTATATGAAGCAAAAAATTTAGGTAGAGGGCAGTTTTACAAGTTCACGAAAAACGACAATTCTATTGAGTTATTTTAAGGAAGAAAATGAGAAATAATATTTTAGAACTAATTAAAGACGCAGCAAATAATAAAGAATCGTACATAGCTCTTGAAAAAATTTACAATTTATATGATCAACTTCAATATTCTTCAAATATAAAACAAATGGCAGAAGATATTTATCTTTGGTTACATACAAACTTTAATGTAGATAATGTAACTTTTTCCCTATTTGATATAGAAAGAAATAATAAGGAAAATATATTTATTGAAGGGGATGAGTTTTATTTAGATGATGAATTATCTTTTTTCTTTATAATAAATACTCACACTAATTTAAATGCAATTGTATCATTTAGTGCTACATCAAAAGTTCATCATGGGATGCTTTCAGAACAATACAAAGTAATAGAAGCTGCATTGTTTCAAATTTCTCCAATATTACAAAATGGAATAATAAAGAAAAATTTTATAGAAACTTTATCTTTAGATTCTGTTACAAAAGTATACAATAGACATTATCTAATTGAAAATCTAAATAAACAAATTCAATTATCAAAAAAAGATTATAATCAAATCTATTTTATCATGGTTGGTGTTGATCATTTTAAAGCTATTATAGATGAATTTGACCACGATGTTGGGGATCAAGTTTTAGTTGAATTAGCAAAAATTATACACACTAATATCTCTGAATTTGATATGGTAGCAAGACTAGCAGGGGATGAATTTCTAATATCAATGTTAAGTACAAACAATGAGCATGATATTGAAAAAATTGGTAAAAATATTATAGATGATTTTAGTAAAATAAAAGTGCCAGTTCATAATAATGGTCAATTTTTACAAAAAACTGTTTGTGTTGGGGTTGATGTATTTAAAAGAGACCAAATTGATGACACAATTGATAAAACTATAAAAAATGCTGATATTGCACTTTATGAAGCAAAAAATAAAGGAAGAAGTCAATATTTTAATTATAAAGACTTAAGCCCTGAAGATACAATAGATTTATTCTAACTTACTGTATCTTTTTAGCTTTCATATAAACTCTTTTTGGAGCAGGATACCCTTCAACTGTTTTAGTTCTATCATCTGGATCTAAAAAGTCTTCTAAACTTTGATCAAAAGACCATGATGTTTTTCTTTGTTCTTCACTAGTTGTTGTTGTTGTGGCAATAACTTCAATATCCTCAAACCCAGCACGACTAAGCCAATTTGTCAAAGCAGGAATTGTAGGTATAAAATAAATATTAGGAATTTTTGAATATCTCTTGTTTGGAGTTAAACAAATCTCATCTTCTCCATCTATCATAAAAGTATCAATTAAAATTTCACCTTTACTATTTAATCCCCTTGCAAGAGATTTTAATGTTCCCACGGGATCTGGTCTATGGTATAAAACACCAAGCATAAATATAAAATCAAATTTATGATTGTAATACTCTAAATGCTCAACCCCTAACATTTCATAAATAATATCTGATTTTACAAAATGATTAACAAACTCAAATTGATGTAAGGTCAGAGGACTTGGGTCAAAACCAATAAGCCTTTTTGGCTTATCTTCAAGCATTCTAAACATGTAATAACCATTATTACATCCAATATCAGCGACTACCTTATTTTTTAGATTAAAATGTGGTCTTATTAAATTATATTTGATATTACTTTGCCATTCACTATCTATTTCTAAGCCAAATAGGTTAAATGGTCCCTTTCTCCAAGGAATAAGTTTTTTTGCAGTCTCTTCAAGTAAGGCAAATTCATTATCAGTAAGATTTTCCCTTTTCCCCACTGTAAACCAATCACCATAATCAATTTTTGCGTTTTTAATATCTAAATCAGAAATCTTAAGAAGTTGGTTATACCAAGGTTCTACATTTTTCCATTTTCGACATTCATCTTTTTTCTTTTTTAATATATCTAAATCCATTTGGAAATTATAGTAAAGTAAATATTTAAATCACTTAAGTTTTTTTATTTTCTTTAACATTTGTGTATATCTCTACACGATAAATCCATACATCAATTGTATAATTTACGAATTTTTATACACACAAAGGACAAAAATTGAAACCTCTGACAAATGTCTTATTCTCCTTTAAGACAACACTAATTTTGTTTGCAATCCTAGCAATAGGGGCAGGAGTTGCAACATTCATAGAAAATGATTATGGTACTTCAACTGCAAGAGTACTTATATACAGCAATATTTGGTATGAAACTGCTTTAGTTTTAATGATAGTAAACTTAATTGGTATTATCATTAAATTTAAGATGTGGAAAAATACACCGAGATTTATTTTTCACGCATCATTTGTAGTTATTTTGATTGGTGCAGCTGTTACTAGATATATTGGGTATGAAGGAATTGTTCATATTAGAGAGGGTCAAACTCAAAATAGAATGATTTCATTAGAACCTTATTTACAAGTAAAAATTAAACAAAAAAATAAAAGTTTTTACAAAGAATTCCAACATGAATTTGCTGCTTCAAGTTTAAGAAAAGGTATGGAAGCTGGTGAAACTGTAGGTATTGTAGCAACATTAGGACAATTAGCTAATAAATTTAACCACAATATTATTTTTGATGATAAAAACTTAAATATAGAATATGTAGACTATATTGTAAGTAAAAAAGGTCGATCTGAAATGGGTATTTTAATTGTTAATGTTACATTAGATGGTGAAACTAGAACAGTTAGATTACCAGGTAAAAGAGGTCAAAAAGGTGTTGAGAAAATTGAAGGGTTTAAAGATACAGTTGTTGCTTTAGAGTATGGTTCAAAAACATTAGAACTGCCATTTTCAATTAAACTTAGAGACTTTCAATTAGATAGATATCCAGGAAGTATGGCACCCTCTTCTTATGCTTCAGAAGTTACAGTTTTAAAAGATAACAAGTCTTATGATTATAGAATATTTATGAATAGAACTTTACATGAAGGAAATTTCTTATTTTTCCAAAGTTCTTATGACCAAGATGAACAAGGAACAGTTTTGTCAGTTAACAACGACCCTGGAAAATGGCCTACATATTTAGGTTATTTCCTATTAACTCTAGGATTAGTTTTAAATCTTTTTGATAAAAAATCAAGATTTTGGAAACTAACTAAATTTGTAAGTAGTAAAAATGTAGCTGCAATTCTTACTGCATTATTCTTTACTTTTTCTTCTCAAAACCTTATGGCAGAAGAAACAAATACACATGGGTTAGATATTAAAACATCACAAAATGATATTGCTACTTATTTAGAAAACTTTAAAAATAATTCTAGTGTAACAGCTGAAAAATTTTCAAAAATTGTAGTACAAAGTAATGGTGGTAGAATGAAACCACTTAATACACTAAACCATGAGATTTTAAATAAACTTTCTGGAAAAAGCTCTTTATTTGGTATGAATTCTGACCAAATTGTTTTAGGTATGTTATCAAGACCTGAAGTTTGGAGAAATGTTGCTATGATTAAAATCAAAACACCAAAACTTAAAAAGATTTTGGGAATTGATGCTAATCAAAATTACATCTCTTTCTCACAAGTATTCAAAGATGGTAAATATATATTAACTGAGCATGCTCAAAAAGCTACAATGTTATCGCCAAATCAAAGGGGAACTTTTGAAAAAGATATTATTAAATTAGATGAAAAACTAAATATTGCGTATATGGTTTACAATGGTACACTATTTAGAATGTTCCCACAAGTAAATGCAAATGATAATAATACATGGTACTCGCCACTTGATGCAATTAGAACATTCCAAGAGGATAATCAAAGGGCAATTGAATCTTTAATAAGAGGTTTTGTAAACTCAGTTGTTTCTGAAAACTGGGAATTATCAAATAAATTTATTAGTATGATTATGGATTACCAATCACAAGTTGGTTCTGAAGTTATGCCAAAACAAAGTGAAATTGATAATGAAATTATGTTTAATAAATTAAATATTTTCCCTAAATTAACAATAGCATATCTTATCCTTGGATTTATTATCTTAATTGCTGCATTTGTTGTAGTATTTAACCCAAAAATCAAACCTAGAAAAACAACTTTATTTTTCTTTATTATTTTAGGTCTTTTATTTGCTGCACATACATTTGGAATGGGATTTAGATGGATAATTTCAGGACATGCTCCTTGGTCTGATACATATGAATCTTTATTGTATATTTCATGGTCAGCAGTCTTTGCAGCAGTTGTTTTCTTTAGAAAATCATTACTTGCTTTAAGTGCTGGTGTTATTGTTGCAGCTATCTTTATGTTTACTGCACACTTAACAACTATTGACCCACAAATTACAAATTTAGTTCCAGTTCTTAAATCATATTGGTTAACAATTCACGTATCTGTTTTAACTGCATCTTATGGTTTCTTTGGACTTGGTGCAATTTTAGGATTCCTAGCCTTAATTTTATTTATCTTTAGAAAAGGTAGACCTCACTTAGATGAAACAATTAAACATATTACTGCAATTAATGAGATTGCACTAATTATTGGTTTAAGTGCTATTACTATAGGTAACTTCTTAGGTGGTGTTTGGGCAAATGAATCATGGGGTAGATATTGGGGATGGGACCCTAAAGAAACATGGGCATATGTTTCAATCGTAGTTTATGCTTTAGTTGTTCACCTAAGATTTGTAAAAGCATTAAATACTCCATTTATTTTTGCTGTAGCTTCATTGTTAGCCTTTAGTAGTATTCTTATGACTTATTTTGGAGTTAACTTCTATCTTTCTGGACTACACTCATATGCAACAGGAGATCCAGTTCCTATTCCAATGTGGGTATATTATGTAACAGCTGGTGTATTCCTTACAATTGCCCTTGCATATAAAAATCAAGACTTAAAAGACAACTTAAATACAACAAAATAATAACTAGGTCATTTGACCTAGTTATCCCCTCTTTTCTAACAATATAATAATCTTTCAGATAATTTAACTTTTTTTTAGTATAATTTCATTTAAATAAAGAGGATTAACATGAATCATGATAATTTAAAGAAAATAATAGATATCACAAAAAGTTTAAATACCCTTTATATAGAAGATAATAATGATGTTAGAAATCAAACATTAAAAATGCTTAATATTTTTTTCGAAAATATTATAGTTGCGACAAATGGGAATGAAGGCCTAAGTTTATTTAAATCAAAAAACAAATTTGAATCTTCTTCTTTTGATTTAATTATTACTGATATTGAAATGCCTGTGAAAGATGGTATAACTATGATTAATCAAATTAGAGAAATTGATAAAGAGATACCTATCCTAATTTTTTCTGCCCATAGTAATACTGAATATTTTTTACAAACAATTGATGCAGGAATTGATGGATATATATTAAAACCATATTCAATTGATCAAATATCTAACTCTTTATCTAAAATAATTGAAAAGAATAAACTAAAAACAATAAACAATCATATAATTAATCTTGAAAATGATTTTTTATGGAATACTGAAGATTCCTTACTTTTTAAAGATGAAGAAGAGATAAAGCTAACAAAATCAGAAATAAAACTATTTACTCTATTTATATCAACTAAAGGTTCATTAAAAACATATGATGAGATAGAAAACTATATTTTTGATGAATACTCAACTAGTTCAAAAAGAGTTAGAAATTTAATGTCAAGATTAAAACAAAAACTTGACTATGAGCTATTTGAATCAATTTATGGACATGGGTATAAATTAAAATATAAAAAAATTTTATAGTTTATGAGACAGTTAAGAGACTATTTTTTGTTACAATTATTAAAATAAAATCAAAAGTGAACTATGAATTTTTTAAGAATTATCTTTATACTTATATTAATTAATAATTTTTTATTTTCACAAGAAATAAATCTAACCTTAGAAGAAAAAGATTTTTTAAAAAAAAATTCACCAATAAGATTACACAACGAACTAAACTGGCCCCCTTATAATTTCAATGAAAATGGACAACCAAAAGGTTTTTCAATTGACTATATGAATCTTTTAGCAAAAAAGCTGAATATTGATATAGTATATATAACTGGCCCTTCTTGGGATGAGTTTATGAATATGTTGCAAGAAGATAAATTAGATGCAATAATTAATATCTCAAAAAATGAACAAAGGGCAAAAACAATAGCCTTTACTTCAATATTTCATACAGCTGCAAATGCAATATATGTAAAAAGAGGAAATGAATACTTAGATAGTCTTGAAAAACTTGAAGGAAAAACTTTAGTTATGCCTAAAGGATTTTTTGCTCAAAAAGCTATTGCAAAGTATTATCCAAAAATAAAACAAATATTAGTAAAAGATACACTAGAGTGTTTAAAAGTACTTTCTTTAGGTAATGCCGATGCCACAATTGGTAAAAAAAATGTGATTGACTATGTAATTACCTTAAACAATATCTCAGGGGTTGTACCTACAAACTATGTTGATGATAATAGAATGGTTAGTTTAATTAGAATTGGTACATCAAAAGATAAAACTATATTAAGAGATATTTTTGAGAAAGCCCAAAAAAATGTCACTGATGAAGAGATTTTAGCCTTAAAAAGAAAATGGTTTGGGGTAAAAGATATACTTAATAGTAAACCTTCTAATTTTTTAAATATCAATGAAATTAAATATATCAATTCAAAAAAAATCTTTAGAATGTGTAATATTCCAGATTTAAAACCTATTGAGTTCTTTGAAAACAGTAAATTTCAGGGGATTACAATTGATATACTAAAAAGTATTACTGATAAAACTAATATGAGATTTATACCTGTAAAAACAAATTCATGGGAAGAAGCCAAAAGTTTTTTAAAAGAAGGGAAATGTGATTTTATCCCTACAGTCACAAAAAGCGAAGATTTAATTGATTTTGCAACTGTAACAAAACCTTTTTTAAGCTATAAACTTGCTATTATAACCCAAAAAAACAAACCTGTTGCAACAAGTTTAGAAGATATCTTAGATAAAAGTATAGCAAAAAGAAAAGATTCAAAAATAATTCAAGTTTTAAGATCATCATATCCTGATTTAAAGGTAATTGAAACAAATACAAATAGAGAGTCTTTAGAAGCAGTTAGTAAAGGAAATGCTTATTTTGCCTTAGAACCACTACCTATTGCTTCATATTATATCTCTAACTATGCACTTAAAAATCTTTATATTTCAAGATATACAAATATGCCATTTACCGTTCATATGGCTGTTGCAAAAGATAATAAATTACTCTTATCTATTTTAAATAAATCTATAAACAATATTTCACAAACAGAAAGAAGAGAAATATTTAGTAAATGGACTGCATCATCTTTAAATTATAAAGCAATTACTGATTATGAATATTTTTGGGAAATTGTATCTACCCTACTTTTTCTAATTTTAATTTTTTCATATAGACATTATGTATTAGATAAATTAAATAAAAACCTTACTTCTGCAAATGAAGAGATTGAAAAGAAAACAAAAGAATTAGAGAAACAAAAGCTTCTTTTTGAAACCCTATATACAAAATCTGCTGATGGGGTTATTTTAATTAGAGATGGGATTATATCAAGCTGTAATGAAGCAACTTTAAAGATTTTAAAATTTGATGAATCAGAAATAATTAATAATACCCTTGAGAATTTAGCTCCAGCAATTCAACCAGATTCACAAAGTTCAAAAACGATTATAAAAAAATATATGGATGAAGCATTAAATGATGGAGTTGTAAGTTTTGAGTTAGTTTTAACTGATGCAAGTCAATCAGATATATGGGCAGAGATTGTATTTACTTCAATTGAGATAGAAAGTAAACTTTTTTTACACACTGTAATTAGAGATATTACTAGCAGAAAAAACCTTGAACAAAAGCTTGAAGATTTAAATTCAAATCTAGAGAAAAGGGTTATAGAAGAAATAAAAAAGAATGAGATAAATACACAAAGATTGGTTCAACAAAGTAGATTAGCCCAAATGGGAGAAATGATATCAATGATTGCACATCAATGGAGACAACCTCTATCGGCTATTTCTGCAACAACAAATAATCTAATTTTAAAAATGATTATAAGTGATGAAGTAGATAAGAAATATTTTGATAATGAACTAAAACTTATTACTGAATATTCTCAACATCTTTCATCTACAATTGATGACTTTAGAAACTTCTTTAAAACAGATAAAGAGAAAGTTTGCTTTAAACTAAATCAAGTCATTAATAAATCTTTATATCTTATTAATACAGCCCTTGACTCAAATGGTATAAAATTAGAAAAACATTTAGATGAAACAATAGAGATATACTCATACCCTTCTGAATTACAACAAGTTATTTTAAATATCTTAAAAAATGCAGAAGATGCATTAAATGAAAATACAAATATAAAAGATAAACAAATTACAGTTATAACATATAAAAAAGATAATTCTAAGGCAATTATTGAAATTATTGATAATGCTGGTGGAATAAGTAATGAAGTTAAAGAAAAGATTTTTGATCCATATTTTTCTACAAAAACAAAGAAAGATGGAACTGGTCTTGGACTTTATATGAGTAAAATTATAATAAATGAGCATTGCAATGGAAGACTTTTTGTATCAAACGCAAATGATGGTGCAAATTTCCAAATTGAACTGCCACTATATAAAAAGGTATAAATATGTCAGCTAATTTAAAAGAACTATTAGAGCATACACAAACGTTAAGTGTCTTATTTATTGAAGACAATTTTGATGTAAGAATACAACTTGTGAAACTTCTAGAAAACTTTTTTTCTGATATTGATGTTGAAGTTGATGGAGAAGAAGGTTTAAAAAGATTCAAAGAGTATTATTCTACTAATGGAACTTTTTATGATTTAATAATTACCGATTTAAGTATGCCTAGATTTGATGGTATTAGTTTATGTAAAGAGATTTCAAAAATAAATGAAGACCAAACTATTTTGGTGATTTCTGCACATACAGAATCAGAAAAGCTGATAAAACTTATAGATATAGGTATATATAAATTTTTACAAAAACCAGTTGATTATAGGGATTTATTATCAACAATTACTTCTATATCAGAAAAACTAAAAAGTAGGAAATCCTTTAAACAATTAAAATCAGAAGTCAAATCAATTAGAAATAATAATGTTATTTTAAATCAACTAGCAATAACAGATAAATTAACTTCAATATACAATAGAAGATATCTTGATAATATCTTACTTGAAAAAATTGAAAAATTTAATAAAAAAGAACAAAAGAAACTAAGCATTATTTTTATTGATATTGACGACTTTAAAAAGATTAATGATAATTTTGGTCATGTAAAAGGGGATAAAGTCTTAGTAGAATTTAGTGAAATTATAAAATACAATATAAGAACTGAAGATATTTTTGGAAGATGGGGAGGTGAAGAGTTTATAATAATTAGTGAAAGCTCTTTAGAAACAACTGTCGAAATAGCAAACAAACTTAAAAATGTTATTGAAGAACATACTTTTTGTAAGGATTTAGAATTAACATCAAGTTTTGGTATAACAACTTGCAAATATAATGATACCCTATCAACTATAATTCAAAAAGCTGATTATGCCTTGTATCAAGCAAAAAAGAATGGTAAAAATCAAGCTTTTTTAATTGAATAATTTATAAAGTCAATTTATGTAGTCTGTAAACTTTTCTAAAAAAGATAAGCCATGGTATTAATATCAATACTAAGGATAAATAGAAGATATCTTTTGAAAATTCGAAAGGTACAGCAAGGGAGACTATATACATTAGTATTAAATTAATAGGTATAAATATAACTCTATTGTCAAATTTTACACCTCTTTTTTTCATACAAAGCATTATCTTGTAGTTTATTGTAGTTATAAAAACTATAGTAAATGTGACAAAAACAGAAACATTCCAGAATTCATTTTTTATAAAAAGATTTTCATCTAATAAACTTAACAAAAACGGAATATACAATAAAGACAACATAAATGAATATGTAAATGATGTCTTTTGATATCTATTTGTAAATAAAGGCATTCTTTAATCCCAATATTTGCCACAAAGAGAAAACTCTTTGTGGTATAAATTAATTTATTTTTTCTTTACAGCTTTAGCATTTGGTAAGTCTGTAATACTACCATGGAAAATCTCTGCTGCCATTCCAACTGATTCATGTAATGTTGGATGGGCATGAATTGTAAGACCTATATCTTCTGCATCACAATCCATTTCAAGTGCAAGTGAGATTTCACCAAGTAATTCACCAGCATTATCACCAACAATAGCTCCACCAATAACTTGATGAGTATCTTTGTCAAAAATTAGCTTTGTCATACCAGCATGTGAAACATCAGAAGCTATCGCACGTCCAGAAGCAGTCCAAGGGAAAGTAGCAACTTCATAATTAATCCCCTGCTCTTTTGCTTGAATTTCACTTAAACCTGCAGTTGCAATTTCAGGGAAAGTATATGCAATACCTGGAATTTGTTTAGGTTCAAAGAATACTTTATGTCCAGCAATAACTTCAGCAGCAACATGACCTTCATGAACAGCTTTATGTGCTAACATAGGACCACCAATAATATCTCCAATTGCAAAAATATTAGATACTTTTGTTCTCATTTGCTTATCAACTGAGATAAATCCATGCTCATCAACTTCAACACCAGTGTTCTCAAGACCAATTTTTAATCCATTAGGAGTTCTTCCCATTGCTACAAGTACAGCATCATACATTTGAGGTTCAGGTGCATTTTCACCCTTAAACTCAACATAAATACCATCAGCCTTTGGAATAATTGCTTGTGTTTGAGTTTTAAACATAAAGTTAAATCTTTTTTCATTTGCTTTTGTATAAATTTTAACAATATCTTTATCTGTCCCTGTCATAACTTGAGGACCTCTTACTACAACATCAACTTTAGAACCTAATTTTTCATAAACAGTTCCCATCTCAAGACCAATAATTCCACCACCCATTACAAGTAGTCTTTTTGGTACTTCTTTTACTTCTAATGCATTTGTTGAATCCCAAATTCTTGGATCTTCATGTGGAATAAATGACATTTTAGAACTCTGGCTTCCTGCTGCAATAATACAATTATCAAAGCTAACCTTTGTTTGTTTACCTTCAACATCAGTATGTTCAACAATAACATTATTCTCATCAATAAATTTAGCATTTCCTTGAACAACAGTTACATTTCTCATTTTAGCCATTGCTGACAATCCATCAGTTAATCTTTTTACAACTCCTGATTTATAAGCAGCAACTCCAGGTAAATCAATCTCTGGTTTAGCAAATTTGATACCAGCATGATTAATATGTTCTGCTTCTTCAATAACTTTTGCAACATGAAGTAAAGCTTTTGAAGGGATACACCCTACGTTTAAACAAACTCCACCTAAAGTTGGATGTCTTTCAACTAAAACAGTTTTCAAACCTAAATCGGCACATCTAAATGCAGCTGAATATCCACCAGGTCCTGCCCCAATAACTAAAACTTCCCCTTTTATTTCACTAGCATCAGAAGAAACAGATACTTCTGTTGCTTGTGGCTTTGTTGTAGTTGTAGTTTCTTCTTTTACCTCTGCAACAGGTGCAGGGGTTTCAGAAGATGCCTCTTCTTCAACTTCAACTCTAGCAATTAAATCACCAGAGTTCATTTTATCACCAACTTTTACTAGAATCTCTTTTACAATTCCACCATGTGTTGTTGGTACATCCATTGATGCTTTTTCTGTTTCAAGTGTTATAAGTCCATCTTCTTCTTCAACAGAATCTCCAACTTCAACCATAACTTCAATTAAGTCAACATCTTTATCTGCACCTAAATCAGGAATATGTATATCAATAATTTTACCCATCATTATTCCTTATAGACTTAACAATCTAATATCGCTTAAAAGCTTAGATAAAGTTGTTGTAAATCTTGCACCATCAGCACCATCAATAACTTTATGGTCATAAGATAAAGATAATGGTAACATTAATTTTGGAACAAACTCTTCACCATTCCATACAGGTTTCATTTCAGATTTTGATAATCCTAAAATTGCAACTTCAGGAGCATTGATAATTGGAGTAAATTTAGTTCCACCAATTCCACCTAATGAAGAGATTGTAAAACAAGCACCTTGCATATCAGTTGATTTTAGTTTTCCATCTCGAGCTTTTGCAGAAATCTCTTTTAATTCTAAAGCTAATTGTTTGAAACCTTTTTTATCAACATCTTTGATTACAGGAACTACTAATCCATTTGGAGTATCAACTGCAACAGCAATATGGAAATATTTTTTATAAACTAAACTTTGACCATCTGGTGTAAGTGAAGTATTAAATTTAGGATGAATTTCAAGTGCTTTTGCAACAGCTTTTAATACAAATACTAATGGTGATAATTTATAATCAACAGCAATTGCATTTTGAGCTTTTCTAAAGCTTTCCATCTCTGTAATATCTGCTTCATCAAATTGTGTTACGTGTGGCATTGCCAACGCATTTCTATGTAATGATGGCCCAGAAATTTTTTGAATTCTACTTAGCTCAACAGTTTCAATATCTCCAAATTGGCTAAAATCGATAACTTTTGCTTCTGGTAAGTTAAATCCAAGTCCACTACCTGAAGTTGCTGCTGCAACTGCTGGTTTAGATAATTGCTCTTTTACATAAGCTTTAATATCTTCTTTTAGAACTCTTCCTTTTCTTCCACTACCTTTAACAAAACCTAAGTCAACACCAAACTCTCTAGCTAATTTTCTAACTGATGGTGAAGCATAAACTTTTTTAGCTTTTTCAGTTAAAACAGCATTTGATACAGGTGCAGAAGTAGCTGCTACTTCTTGAACAGTAACTGATTTTTTAGGCTCTTCTTTTTTAGGTTCATCTTGTTTTTTTGCTGGAGTTGGAACTTTTGATTCCATAACAACTGTCTTAACCATTTTTGCGATTAAATCACCAGAATTAACTTTATCTCCAGCACTTACAAATAATTCTAAAATCTCTCCTGCAAATGGTGCAGGAACATCCATAGATGCTTTTTCTGTTTCTAGAGTAATAAGTCCATCTTCAAATTCAACAGTATCACCAACAGATACCATAACATCAATTAAATCAACATCTTTATCAGCACCTAAATCTGGTACATGAACCTCTTCAATAACTGAACAAATTGTTTGTTCATTTACAAATTGGCAAGAGATTTCAGCACCACTAGCACTAATTGCTTTTAACTCAGCTTCTGCTTCAGCAATACCCATAACTGAACCAGAACCATCTTCATATGATGGTTCAGGTGAAGTAACTTGAGATACAGGAGTTTCTTCTTTTACCTCTGCAACAGGTGCAGGGGTTTCAGAAGATGCCTCTTCTTCAACTTCAACTCTAGCAATTAAATCACCAGAGTTCATTTTATCACCAACTTTTACTAGAATCTCTTTTACAATTCCACCGTGTGTTGTTGGTACATCCATTGATGCTTTTTCTGTTTCAAGTGTTATAAGTCCATCTTCTTCTTCAACAGAATCTCCAACTTCAACCATAACTTCAATTAAATCTACGTCTTTGTCTGCACCTAAATCAGGAATAAAAATATCTACTAGTTTACCCATTTTTTACTCCTTATAATTTCACTGGATTAATTTTAGATGCATCAATACCATATTTAGTCATTGCATCTTTTACAACTGACTTTTCTATTTTTCCAGCGTCAGCAAGTTGTGCTAAAGTTGTAAATACAATAAAGTCAGTATCAACTTCAAAGAATTTTCTTAAATTTGCTCTTGAATCAGATCTACCAAAACCATCAGTTCCTAATGCTTTAAAAGAACCTTTTACAAATGGAGCGATTTGCTCTGAATATGATTTCATATAATCTGTTGTTGAAATAATAATATTTTCATCATCACTTCCTAGAACTTGATCAACATATGAAATTTCATCTTCACTATCTATATTTAATAAGTTACTTCTTTCAACATCTTGAGCTTGTCTAGTTAATTCATTATAAGAAGTAACAGAATAAAGTTCAGATGCAATTCCATATTCATTAGCTAAAACATCAGCAGCAGATAATACTTGTTGGAAAATTGAACCAGAACCTAATAATTTAACTTTAAAGTTATTCTTAGCTTCAACAGTTTTATACTTATAAATACCTTTTAAGATACCCTCTTCAACACCTTCAGGCATTGCAGGTTGTTGATAGTTCTCATTTAATGTAGTAATATAATAGAAAATATCTTCTTGATTCTCACCATACATTCTTTCAATACCATTTTGAACTATTACAGCAACTTCATATCCAAATGTTGGATCATAAGTTACACAATTTGGAACTGTATTAGCAATAATATGAGAATGTCCATCTTCATGTTGTAAACCTTCACCATTTAATGTAGTTCTACCTGAAGTACCACCTACTAGGAAACCTCTTGCCATTTGGTCTCCCGCTGCCCAAGTGATATCACCTGTTCTTTGGAATCCAAACATTGAGTAGAAGATATAAAATGGAATCATTGGACAATCGTTTACAGAATAAGAAGTTGCCGCAGCAATCCAAGAACCCATAGCTCCAAGTTCATTAATACCTTCTTGAAGTACTTGACCTTTTTTATCTTCTTTATAATATGCAACTTGATCTCTATCTTGAGGAATATATTGTTGACCTTCAGAAGAATAAATACCTAATTGTCTAAACATACCTTCCATACCAAAAGTTCTAGCTTCATCTGGAACAATTGGAACAATTCTTTTTCCAATTTTTTTATCTTTTACTAATACATTTAATATTCTAACAAAAGCCATTGTAGTAGAAATTTCTCTATCACCACTTCCATCTAAAACAGCTTTAAATTTGTCAAGTTCAGGAATCTCTAATTTTCCAGAAAACTTAGGTCTTCTTTGTGGTAAATGTCCACCTAATTCTTCCCTTCTAGCTTTCATATATTTAAATTCTTCAGAATCCTCTGGGAATGTATAATATGGATAAGTTTCTAATTCCTCATCAGTTACAGGAATTCTAAATCTATCTCTAAATTTTCTTAATGAGTCAGTATCAACTTTTTTAACACCATGTGCGATGTTTTTACCCTCAGCTGCTTCACCCATACCGTAACCTTTTACAGTTTTCGCTAAAATTACAGTCGGTCTATCTTTAGTTTCATTTGCTGCTTTATATGCTGCATATACTTTTAATGGATCATGTCCACCTCTATTTAATGCAAAAATTTCAGCATCTGACATATTTTCAACTAATTTTGCAGTTTCTGGATATTTGTTAAAGAAGTGTTCTCTTGTGTATGCTCCACCTTTTTGTTTAAAGTTTTGGTATTCACCATCAACAGTTTCTTCCATAAGTTTAAGAAGTTTTCCAGATGTATCTTTTTTAATTAAAGCATCCCAGTGTCTACCCCAAATAACTTTAAGAACTCTCCATCCATTACCTCTAAAGTTACCTTCTAATTCTTGAATGATTTTACCATTTCCTCTAACAGGTCCGTCAAGTCTTTGTAAGTTACAATTGATAACAAATACTAAGTTATCTAATCCTTCTCTACCAGCAAGTCCAATTGCTCCTAATGATTCTGGTTCGTCACACTCACCATCACCCATATAACAATATACTTTTTGTTCAGAACAATCTTTAATCCCTCTATCTGTTAAATATTTTAAAAATCTTGCCTGATAAATTGCTTGAATTGGTCCAAGTCCCATAGAAACAGTTGGGAATTGCCAATAGTTAGGCATAAGTTTTGGATGAGGGTAAGAAGATAATCCATCTCCTAAAGCTTCTTGTCTAAAATTATCCATTTGTTCTTGAGTAATTCTACCTTCAACAAAGCTTCTTGCATAAATTCCTGGAGCAATATGTCCTTGATAAAAAATTAAATCTCCACCATCTTTTTCATTGGGTGCTCTAAAAAAGTGATTAAACCCTACATCATATAAAGTTGCAGAAGATTGGAAAGATGCGATATGTCCACCTAACTCTAAGTTCTTTTTCGAACCTCTTTGAACCATCATAGCAGCATTCCATCTTATAGCAGATCTGATTTTTCTTTCAATATCTCTATCACCTGGCATTTTTGGTTCATTATCAACATCAATACTATTTAAATATGCAGTTGTAGCTTTAAATGGTAAATATGTACCACTTCTTCTAGCTTTATCAATTAATTGCTCTAAAAGGTAGTGAGCTCTCTTAGGACCTTCCTTCTCTAAAACTGCATCTAGGGCATCAATCCACTCCAGTGTTTCTTCTGGATCAATGTCGTTTAAGTTTATTTCTGACATTCATACTTCCTTACTTAAATTTTTCTTAATTTTTAAGATAATTTTCACTTTAAAGACTGAACATATGTTCATTATGTAAAAATTATGTACTAATTCGCACCATAAATCCGAATTCTGAACATATGATACTTATCTTATTTTAAACTAAACTAAATTTAAAAAATTAATTTATTTTTTAAGATATCTTATATATAAATGAAATTATAATGAAAAAAAGGTGATGAAAATTTACTATTTTCTAAAAGAAGTTTTAGTTTTTTTTGAATTTAAATTAAAGGTAGATTATACATTTTGTTTGATAAAAAAACATTTAGATTGATTGTATCAAATCAAGGTTCTTCAAAAGAAAATATGGCAACAGATGAATCATTATTGAAAAATTATGAGAATAATGACTTACCAATATTAAGATTATATACTTGGGACAATGATAGTTTGACAATTGGGATTTCCCAAAATATCGAATCTTATGATTTTCTAGAAAATCAAAAAGAAAAAGTTGCTAAAAGAATAACTGGTGGTGGAATTTTATTTCATGGTCATGATATTTCATATTCTTTAATAATACCAACGGATATTTTATCAACACTAAGTATAAAAAAATCTTATGAATATATATGTCAATTTCTACTAAATTTTTACAAAAATTTAGGTCTAAATGTTTGCTACGCAAAAGACAATGAAAAGATACAATTATCTAAAAGTGAGTTTTGTCAAGTGGGATTTGAAGCTTATGATATCCTTGTAAATGGAAAAAAAATTGGTGGGAATGCACAAAGACGAACAAAAAAAGCAATTTTTCAACATGGATCAATCCCATTGGTTGCTACAAAAAGTAACAATTTTGATGAGAGATATGGGATAAGTCTTGAAGATATTGGAATAAAATTAGATTCAAAAGATGCAATCAATCAAATTATTGAAGCATTTAGAACTACTTTTAATGTTATGTTAAAAGAAGAAAAACTAAAAAATAAAGAAATAGATTTAAAAAACAACTTGTTAAAGGAAAAATATGACTATAGCAACGAATCAATTAAGTAATATAAATAAAAAAATTGATTTTAAAAAACCTGAATGGTTAAGAAAAAAACTTGTACCACATGCACAAAAAGAGATGGAGAACCTACTTGGAGAACATGGACTTCATACAATTTGTCAAGAAGCAAAATGTCCAAATATTAGTGAATGTTTTGCTAAGAAAAATGCTACATTTATGATTTTAGGTGATTTGTGTACAAGAAGATGTCAATATTGTAATGTTAAAACTGGAAATCCAAACGGTTATGTTAATGAAAAAGAAGTTCAAGAAATTACAACTTCTGTTCAAAAATTAGGATTAAAATTTGTTGTTATAACTAGCCCCGCTAGAGACGATTTAAAAGATGGTGGAGCAAATCATTTTTATGAAGTTACAAAAAGTATTTTAGAAAATACAGAAGATACTCAAGTTGAAATACTTATACCTGATTTTCAAGCAGATGATGATTCTTTAAAAAAAGTTGTTGATTCAGGTGCAGTAATTATTGGACATAATATTGAAACAGTACCATCAATGTATAAAATTAGAAAAGGTGCTACATACCAAAGATCATTAGATGTTTTACAAAGACTAAAAGAATTAGGTGGTAATAAAATTAAAACTAAATCAGCTTTAATGGTTGGACTTGGTGAAACGGAAGAAGAGATGATTCAAGTATTTAAAGACTTAAGAGAAGTTGGTTGTGATTTTTTAAGTATTGGTCAGTATTTAGCACCAAGTGGAGACTATGCAAAGGTAAAAGAGTTTGTTCATCCAGATCAATTCGACAGATATAAAAAATTAGCAAAAGAATTAGGTTTCTCTTTTGTACATTCAACACCATATGCTAGAAGTTCTTATTTAGCACACGAATATTTATCAAACAACAAAGGAAGTCTATAAGACTTACCTTTGGTTATAACTATTTACTAACTTAAATATCTCTTGCCCAAATTTATGAAGTTTTTCATCTTCAAGTCTTACAGATAAACCAGATATTCCAACTGCACCCACAAACTTATTTTGCTTATCAAAATAAGGTACGGCAACAGATTTTAATCCAAATTCATACTCTTCTGTACCAATTGAGTAACCTCTTTCTCTGATTAGGTCTAACTCTTTTTGTAATTTTGTTTTACAGGTTATTGTATAAGATGTATATTTTGTTAACTCTAAAGACTCTATTTTAACTTCAGGAGTAAAAGCAATTAGTACTTTTCCAAAAGCATTTGCGTGTAAAGGAGAATGTAATCCAATTGAATCTCTAGTTTTTAAAACTCTAGTTGACATATCTATTTGATTTAAATTTAAAGCTAAATTATTATCTAATATATAAATATATGCCGCTTCATTTGTTAAATGAAAAATCTGATCCAATAACGCTGCGGTTTTTTCTATAATCTTTTCTCTATCGTTTTTAAATACAATTTTTCTTAATATATCACTTAAAATAATCTCTTTTGAATCACCTTTATATTCTATGAAATCTTCACTCATTAAAGTTGTAACCAACCTAGACATAGTACTTTTATCTATTTCAAGTTTTTGACACAAAGTATTAGCAGTAACTGGTTTATTAGCTTTCATAATCTCTTTTAAGACATGAAGCCCTTTTTTAAACGACTTATTTGGACTATTTTGCAATTTATCTCTTCTATTAATTTTTTTAAATTTTATCATTTTTTCAATAAATGTATAAAAAAAAACTTCATACAAAAACATATAAAAGAATATTTTGTTCCTAAATAACATACAAAATTGTACAAATTTTAAAAAAAAATTTTTACATTATAAGAGTTTTGAAAAAAATTTTCTCACATTGTGAAACTATCATATTCTCACTTTATAATATCTCGATTTGATGGGCTCTACAAAGATAATAAAATTTTTCTTAAAAATAAAATTAGTTTTTCAAACAATGTTTCAGTTTATTTTACATATGGATTAATTCGCTTATCAGAAATTAATCTGAATAAGATTTTTAACAGAAATTATTAGGAAAAGAGGGAAAAATTATGAATTCATCTTTCGTAGATTTATCAAAATTAACTGCAAATGACGATTTATCACCTGTGCTAGGGGGAAAATGGCCAGGTATTCAAATTTATTATCCACCAATTAAGTTCAATCCACTTGATGGAACTTATGAAACTATGGAGCAAGCAAAATATAGATTACAAAAACATGCTTATAAAACAAAAGCTCATACAGTTTTATTTGACTTAGAAGATGGATGTAGACAAAAAGAGATGTCAAGGGAATTACTAATTCAAGAACTTCCAAAGTTTCCTGAAAGAGATTTTCAAATTGCTGTAAGAATTAATCCATTCAGAACAGCAGAGTATGAAGAAGATTTAAAAATGTTAAAACAAATTCACAAATATATTGATGCAATTGTTTTAGCAAAAGCTGGTGAAGTTTATGGAGCTGCTGAGATTAGAGATTTATCATCTTGGTTAATTTCAATTGGTGCAAATTTACAGATTCAACCAATTATTGAGCACCCTAAATCATTACAGATTGCTGATAAATTAATGCAATATTCAACTGTACAACATGTTGTATTTGGTATCCATGACTTCTCAAAAGCTATGGCTTACAAAATTACTCCAGAGGGTTGGATAGATGAATTAGAAACATTCTTTAATATGCTTACAATGGAAGCTAGAATTAAAGGTAAAGGTGTTATTGGTGGGGTTGAAGTATTACTTACACCAAATTCATTACCTGATTCATGTGTTGAGAAAAAAGATATTAGAAGATGGTTAGATTTACATGGTGATGATGCATCAAGACATGTATATGCACATGCACAAAGAGAATATGCAATGGGATTAACAGGTAAACAAGTTATTACTCCTAATCATATCAATGTTTGTAAAGTTGCCTTTACTCCATCTCCAAAAGAGATTGCAAAAGATATTGATATTTTAAAAGCAGCTATTGAAACAGATGCTTTATTAAGTGGTGCCATTAGATATGAAGGTGAAATGTTAGATCCACCAATGTTTGGTAAATCATTACAAAACATCTTAAGAGCAAATGCACTTAATAGTTTAAGTAAGAAAGATTATGAGTTTGCTGTAACAGTATTAAATAAAATGCCATTACATACATTTAAAGAAAACTGGCCTTATGGTCAAATCTAATTAGGGAGTTGAAATTATGAGTTCAAATGTAAAAATTGAAGTACCTGAATTTTTAAATATTGGTGTTGCGTGTACATCAAGTCATTTAGGAACAGCTAAAGAAAACAGTACTGCAATGATTATTGAAGATGATAAACTTGGTACTGATGAGATTACTTATAAAGAGTTATCTGAAAAGTCTGATCAAGTTTGTAACTTCCTAACATCAATTGGGATTGGGGCAAGGGATAGAGTATTAGTTTGTTTAAAAAATTCACTAGCTTACCCTATTTCGTTTTTTGGAGCTATTAAAGCGGGAATTATTGCAGTACCAACTTCTACACTTTTAAGTGGTTCAGAGGTTAAATATCTTGCAGAAGATTCTCAAGCAAGTGCAATTGTTATGAGTGCAACTATGTTTGAAAATCTAGTTCCATATTTAGAAAATGTTGACAATTTAAAAACAATCATTGTTGCAGGGACTGATAGTGTTGCAAATTATAAAGTTCCAAAAGGGATGAAAGTATATGCTTTAAATGAGATTTTAGCAACTACAGATAAGACACCTAATCATTACCCGTCAAAATCTGGTGAGCCTGCATACTTAGTATATACATCTGGAACAACAGGATACCCAAAGGGAGTTTTACACTCACATAGATCTTTAGTTGGAAGAACTCCTGCTACAGAATATTGGTTTGATTTTAAAGAGAATGATAGAATCATGCACTCTGGTAAATTCAACTGGACATATGTATTAGGTTCTGCACTTATGGATCCATTATTTAATGGTCATACTGTAATTGCATATGAGGGGGCAAATGATGCTTCAACATGGATTGATTTAATTAAAAAACACCAATGTACAATTTTTATTGGGGTTCCAACAATCTATAGACAAATCATACAAAAAACTGATTTTTCTATCAATGATTGTCCATCATTAAGATATTGCATGTCTGCTGGTGAACATTTATCTGATGAGATGTTAGGTTTATGGAGAGAAAGATTTAATCAAGATATTTTTGAAGCAATTGGTATGTCTGAGTGTTCATATTATATTTCTCACTCTAAAAACAATCCAATTAGACCTGGAAGTGCAGGATTTGTTCAACCAGGACATACTGTAAAACTACTTGATCCAGATACTTTAGAAGAAGTTGGATTAGAAGAAGAGGGAATGATTTGTATTGGTGAAGATGATCCAGGTTTATTCTTAGAGTACTGGCAATTAGAAGAAGAAACAGCTAAAGCTAGACACGATGGATACTTTTTTACAGGTGATTATGCAAAAAGAGATAAAGATGGATATATCTGGTTTATTGGTAGAAAAGATGACATCATTAACACATTTGGATTTAGAGTATCTCCACATGAGATTGAAAGAGTTGTAAAAACTCACGATTTAGTAGCTGATTGTGTTGCCTTTGGTCTTGATTTAGAAAAAGATAAAACTTTAGTTGCTATTGCAGTTATTGGACATGAAGATTTAACTGAAGAACAAGAGCAAGAGATTCTTGCATTTTCTCAAGCAAATCTTGCTAAATATAAAGCTCCAAAAGTTATCTTTGGAATGAAAGATTATCCAAGAACTAAAAATGGAAAAGTATTAAGAAAGCAACTTGTAAAACAATTACATGAACAATATCATGCAGTTGAAACTGGTGAAGAGATTGTTGAATATAAAGCTAGAAGATCAATGATGTTTGTTCCAGCTTATAATAAAAAATATGTAAAAAAAGCAAAAACAGTTTTAGCTGATTCTGTTGTATTTGATATAGAAGCAATTTTACATGAGCAAAAAGAGATTGCAAGAAATACGATTAGAGAAGTTTATGCTGAAGAGGGTTCAAAGTTTGGTGAATCAGAAAGAGTTTTAAGAGTTAATAATATTGGAACTGAAGAGTTAACAAAAGATTTAGAACTTGCACGAGAGATTGAGATTGATGCAATTTTATTTTCTCAAATCGAAACAGTTGAACAAGTTTTAGAAGCAGAAAGATTAATTAATGAAGTTAATCCTGACTTAACAATGATGGTGATGATTGAAACTCCATTAGCGATTTTAAATTCACCTGATATCTGTGAAGCTTCAAAGAAAACTGAAGTTATTGTTGTTGGTTCGAATAGTTTAGCAAATAGACTTCAAATTGACATTAAAAAAGGTTCAAAAGCTATGTTTAATTACCTAGCGCGTATTGCATTATCTGCAAAAGCTTATGGTAAAACTGTTATTGATGGACCACACAATGATGTACATGATGAGTTTGCTTGTGAAGATTCAACAAAAGATGCGTTTAACTTAGGATTTGATGGTAAAGCATTAATCCATCCAGTTCAAGTTGAATATATAAATGATATCTTTACTCCAACTCAAAAAGAGGTTCAAGAGTATGAAGAGATGATTTCTAAATATGAAGAAGCTGAAAAAGATGGTAAAGAGGTTATCCAATATAAAGATAAACTTGTTGACAAATGTAGAATTAAATGGGCTAAAAAGATGATTACCCTTTATGATACATATAAATCTTTAGGTCAAAACCTATTTGGAAAATAAGGAAAGTAGATGTCTAAAATTAGTACAAAAATAAATGTTGGTAACTTTTTTGAAGATTTTTCAATTGGACAAAAAATTATCCACCCTCTTCCTAGAACAATAACTGAAGGTGAAGTATCTTTATACATCGCCTTCACTGGTTCTAGATTTGCTTTACATTCATCTGATGAATTAGCTCAAGAGATTGGATACAACGAAAGACCAATTGATGATATCTTAATGTTTCACTTAACATTTGGTAAATCGGTTCAGGATATATCTTTAAATGCAATTGCAAATTTAGGTTATGCTGAAATCTCTTTTCCAAACCCTGTTTTTATTGGGGATACAGTTAGAATGGAATCAACTGTAATTGGATTAAAAGAGAATTCAAATGGAAAATCTGGAGTTGTTTATGTTCATTCAATTGGATATAACGAACAAGATAAAGAGGTATTAAACTTCAAAAGATGGGTTATGGTTCACAAAAAAGATAAAGAAACTATGATTGGTATCAATGAGGTTCCAACATTTGCTGAATCAACACCAATAGTTGAAGATATAAATATTCCAGAGATTGACATGGTTGATACTAATGCAACTGGTGGTGAATATTTCTTCGAAGATTATGAAGTTGGAGAAAGATTAAATCACCCAGAGGGTATTACAATTGATGACAGTGACCATACTTTAGCAACAAAGTTATACCAAAACAATGCAAAAGTACACTTCAATGACCATATGATGAAATCTACTCCTATGGGTGAAAGATTAATGTATGGTGGTATTGTAATCTCAATTGCAAGAGCAATTTCATTTAATGGTTTACAAAATGCTCAATGGGTTTATGCAATTAACTCAGGAGCTCACTGTAACCCAACATATGCTGGAGATACAATCTATGCATATACAGAGGTTTTAGATGTAATTGATCATAGTAGAGATGATTTAGGATTATTAAGATTAAGAACTGTTGCTATTAAAAATCAAAAGTCAGATGAGATTGAGTCACCAAAAGGTGAAGATGGTAAGTACTTAAAAAATGTAGTACTTGATTTAGATTACACTGTAATCGTTCCAAAGAAAAAAACTAAAAAACAATAATTTATAAAAGAGAGGAAATAATTATGACACATCCAAACGAAGCACTATTTGAATCAGGTAAATCTTTACCAATTATCCCAACTTGTGAGCATTTTGCAGGAAGCGAGAAACTAATTTTAAAAGGTTTCGAGATGCAAAAGAAACTTGGACCTGTATTTGATATTACTTGTGACTGTGAAGATGGAGCAGAAACTGGAAAAGAAGTTGAACACGCAGAAATGATTGTTAGAGTTGTTAACTCTGATGCTAACCCATACGCAATGGCTGGTACAAGAATTCACGATTTCTCACACCCAGATTGGAGACAAGATGTTGATATTTTAGTTCCAGGTGCTGGAGAAAAATTAGCATATATTACATTACCAAAATCAACTTCTTATGAAGATGTTAAAACTCAAATTGAGTATATTCAAGAAGTAGCTAAAAAATCTGGTATTACAAGAGAGATTCCAATTCATATCTTAATTGAAACTCATGGAGCTTTACAAGATGTTGAAAAAATTGCAACTTTACCATGGCTTCAAGTTTTAGACTTTGGTTTAATGGACTTTGTTTCTGGTTACCAAGGAGCAATCCCAGCATCTAATATGAGATCTCCAGGTCAATTTGATCACAGATTAATTGGTGCTGCAAAAGCAAGAGTTGCACAAGCAGCAATTCAAAACCATGTTATTCCTTGTCACAATGTAACACTTGATCTTAAAAACCCATACCAAACTTATAAAGATGCTGAAAGAGCAAGAAATGAATTCGGATTTATGAGAATGTGGTCAATTTACCCAACACAAGTACAAGCAATTGTTGATGCAATGAAACCAGATTTCACAGAGTTAGAAGCTGCACAAAATATTTTATTAAATGCGCAAGATGCTGAGTGGGGACCAATCCAATATGATGGTGAGTTACACGATAGAGCTACTTATAGATATTTTTGGGAACTAGTTCAAAGAGCACATTTCTCTGGTGCAAAATTAATGGATGAAGTAAATACTAGATTTTTTTCTTAAAATATTGAACTAAATATATTTTCTAAATTATACTTTTGGGAAAAGAGAGTAATCTCTTTTCCCAAATAAACAAAGGGAAAAAGACATGAAACAACTAATGCAAACTGTCACAATTAAACTAGCCATGCTCTGTGGAGCAGTCAAGGTAGTCAAAAATTTAAATTGTGAGAGTCATTTTACACGCGAACGATAGATAAAAATCAAACTTTCAAAATGTAAACCTCAAAAAAATCCTCACAATTTTAAATAATCACAAACAAAAAAAATTCACTGTTAAAACAAAAAAAATAAAGGTAATAAAATGGAAAAAATATATATAGATATAGAAGAATTAAAAGATTATTTAGGGTTTGGTGTTGCAGGAAACTTTGCAAATCATTTGGGAGAAGCTGGAGAAGCTGATGAATTTGCAGTTATTCAAACAAAAGAAAAAGATGCTCCAAAGGGTATGTTTCCCTTCTATATTCCAGGTCATGATTCATTTTTAGGTACATTTCCAATATGTGATGAGACTATTAAAACCCATGGAAGAGAAAAGGATAATTTACAAGTTGAAGCTGAAGTTGCATTAATTTGTGACTTTGTTTATAAAGATGAAAAAATTGTAGATATTATTCCAAAATATTTTTCAGCTTTTAATGATTTTTCAATAAGAATACAAGATGGAAATAAATTAAGTACTAAAAAAAACTGGGGAAATAATACAAAAGGTATCTCAAGGGATGCAATTAAGATTGATAATTTCACCGAAGAAGGTATCTTAAATAGGTACCATATAGCTTCATTTATAAGAAGAAATGGGATAGTACATGATTATGGTACTACTTCAGCTGTTAATTCCTATTCATACTTCTTTAAACAATTAAAAGATTGGATGATAGAAAAATTAAATACACAAGAAGATGCTGGGCCATTAGAAGAGTTAACGCAATTTACGAAAAATGCAAAAGATGCTAAAGGCTTATTAATTGCAGCAGGTGCAACAGCCTATGCAGAATTTGGGAAAAAACACTTTTTAGAAAAAGATGATGAGATCTTTGTATACATTTATGATGCACACTTTCATTCATTTGATGATATGTATAATGATATGTGTGGGATGGATACTTTTTTAAGTAGATGCTCAAAACTTCATCAAATTGTAAAGTAAGGTTCATGCCTTACTTACAATGATAAAATATCTTATCATTTTGAAATAATTAGTCTTTAATTTTTTAAAGCCATTAATTTTTTGAAATAACTAAAATTTAAAATACTCTTTCACTTTGATAAAACATTTTGAATAAATCATAAAACTAGCCCATAATTGACTTAGATAAAGAATTTTTTCTCTTTTTAATTACGATATATCAATTTGAAATAAATATAACTAAAATATTTTAATTTCTAAATAAGAAAAAAGGGTATTCTTGTTTCATTTTGTTTTATCATTTTGAAAAACCATAAAAATGAATATTATAAAATATTTGAGTTTAAGCTGATTGAGCCATAATAAAGTCTTTATATTGTTTTGCAGTGTTATAACTAATTTCTGCTGTTTTAGCTACATTATATATAGTAATTTTTTTATTTTCAAATCTTAACATATTAACAGCATTTGTTATTGCTGTTCTACTTCTTTTTCTTTTTACATTATTAGCTTTTTTTGTTGCTTTTATTTTTTTTGGAGTACATGATAAAATTGATTTTTTAAACTCCTCATTAAACCTATTATATAACATTGTATCATTTTGAACTAATATTTTTTGAATAGCCTCAAACTCAGCTTCTGTAATTGTGATTCGCATTTATCTCCTCTGTAATGTTTTTTGGAGGAGGATTATACATAAATAAACTTAAAATTAATTCAAATTGTTATAACAATATGAAATAAAATTTTATTTAAAAAAACCACTACTAATAGATACTTTTTTTAAGTAAATATTCAAACTTAAAAGAATTATTGAATAAAAATAATAGAGTTTAATCTCTATTGTTTTATAATACGAAAATTTATTACTAAATTAAATATTTTCTACAATGAGTAACAATATGAGTTTAAAAAAAATTATCTTCCCTATTTCATCTATGTTTTTTGCAATTGCTTTTTTAGCAATTGGTTATGGAATGATACTTACATTTATAGGTGTATATTTAAAAGAAATGGGCATTAGTAGTTCAATAATTGGACTTATTAATGGCTCTTTTTTTCTAGGTGCAGTTTTATCATCAATTTTTAGTCAAAAAATCATCTCAACTGTTGGTCATATTAGAAGTTTTGCTGCCTTTACTTCACTTATGGTAATAACATTTTTAATACACTCTTTATTTTTTGATGTTACTTTATGGATAGTTCTTAGAATTATCTCTGGGTTTTCTTTTTATGCACTTTTAATAATAATAGAAAGCTGGCTAAATGAAAAAAGTAATGAGGAAGATAGAAGTAAAATCTTAGCAATTTATACAATAATCTTTTATCTTTCAACAGCAATTGGACAATTGTTTTTAAATATTGATGAAGATTTTAAACAATCTATTTTTACTATTGGTTCTGTATTAGTTCTAGTTTCAGTTATCTTTATATCTCTAACAAAAATAAAAGAGCCTATTTTAAAACCCTTTGAAAGATATAGTTTTCCAAAAATATATTCAGTAGTTCCACTTGCTACGGTTGGGAGTTTTATTAGTGGATACTTTGTAGGTGGTTTTTTTGCAATGCTACCTGTATATATTCTATTAAAAAGTGATTCAGTTGAAACAGTATCATTTTTTATGATAATAGGATTAATAGGAGGATTAATTTCTCAATGGCCAATTGGTTTACTATCAGATAAATATGGAAGAAGAAAATTAATATCTATAACAGCATTTATTACAGCCATTACTTCAATTTTATTTATACTTTTTTCTCAAACTAATGAGTATTTAAATATTTTAGGATTTTTATTAGGTCTTACTATTTTTGCTATGTATCCATTATCAGTTGCAAGGGCAAATGACGTAGTTGATGAAAATAAAGATGTTATTGAGATTAGTAGAACCCTACTTTTTACCTATGGTATTGGTTCTTTTGTTGCACCATTACTAATTGGTTTTGGAATAAGTTATTTCAATCCAAACTTTTTATTTATAAGCTATACAATACTTGGATTATTTTTAAGTTTTTATGCTTTAACAAAAGACAAAATTCCACATGAGGAACTTAGTGTCTTTGTAAATATGCCTGTTGCGTCAGGGGCTGAATTACCAGAAATGGATCCAAGACAAGATGAAAGTTTTGATAACTAGTTAAAAAATAATACCCTTCTAATACTTTTTTATTATATAATAAAGAAAAATAATAAAAAAAGGGGAGGCGAGGGAAACATGAAAAATTCTAGTTTTGGTAATAAGTTATTACTTAGGGTACTAGGTGCAACTATTGTTGTATTTGCTTTAACTATGTTTATATTAGAAAAATACTCTTATGAAACAACACAAAAAGGTGCAGAAACTTACCTTAATGAAGTTTCAAGTAATTATGCATCAAAAGTTCAAGGTGATGTTAATTTATCAATAAGTTTAGTAAAAACAATATGGGCTAAATTTCAAGAAGCTATAAATCACAATACAATCCTTAAAGAAAAAGAATCAATTGAAATGTTCAAATCTATGCTGAAAGACAATGAACAATTACTTGGTATATGGTGGTCTACAAAAGAAGCTAATATTTTATATGAAACAAACGTAAATGATGGTAAACATCCAAAAAACTGGTATGCAAAAGATGGAAGTTTCTCTCCATATATAACAAGAGGAAAAGATGGTATTATAATTGAGTCTGGATCATCATATAATGAGGAAAATGGTTGGATAAAAGGACCAAAAGAAGCTGGTAAACTTTTTATTACAAAACCTTATGTCTATCCTATTGCAGGAGTTGATACCCTAATGACAACAATTGCGATGCCTTTATATAAAGATGGTGAATTTGCTGGTGCAGTTGGAGCAGAGATTGATTTAAATAAATTTTTGCAAATGACAATAAAAACCAAAATATATGATAATGGATATTTTTTTATTGTTGATAATTATGGAATAATTTTAGGACACCCAGAAAAAGAAGTTGTTAATAAAGAACTTTTAGAAGTTTCTAAAAATGATCCTGATTATATCAAAGCTTTGAAAAAAGTGAAACAATTAAAACCATACTCTTTTGAAAAAAAATCTTTTGGAAATGGATTTGATTCACAATATGTTGTTAAACCTTTTAAGGTAGGTGAAGAGGGAACTAACTGGTCTATTTTTGTAAATGCTCCTAAAAATGAGTATTTAGCTGATGCAAACTTCATTAGAAATATTTCAATTATTTTCTCATTAGTTGGAATATTAATTATAGCTATTGTAGTTTACTTTTCAATAACAGTGTTAAAATCGAATCTTTCTTCTATTTCAAATGGAATAGAATCATTTTTTAGATTTTTAAATAAACAATCCTCTGATGTTGATACTATTAATATATCTTCAAATGATGAATTTGGACAAATGGCTAGAAGCATTAATGAAAATATAAATAAGATAAAAACTTCAATAATTGAAGATAATATGATTATTGAAGAGGTAAAAACTGTAGCCAATGAAGTAAGCCAAGGTTATTTGAGTAAAAGAATCAATAAAACAACATCTACTGATTCACTAAATGAATTAAAAGACTTACTTAACCAAATGCTAGATAATCTTCAATCAATTTTAGGAAAAGATTTAAATACTATAAGTAAAGTATTAGAAAGTTATTCAAAAAGAGACTTTACTGCTAAACTAGATAAATCTTCTTCAGGTAAAATTGGAAATGAAATATCTAATATGAATGATATGATTACAGAGATGCTTAGAACAAGCCATAATGATGGTATGCAGCTTCAAAATGATGCAAATGAATTAACATCAAATGTAAATACTTTATCAAATAATGCAACTTCTCAAGCTGCTTCTTTAGAAGAAACAGCGGCATCAATTGATGAAATTACAAGTAATATTGACAGTACAAGTCAAAAAGCACAAGAGATGCTTATTATCTCAAACGAGACTAGAAGTTCTGCTACAGAAGGTAAGAATTTAGCAACAAACACTGTAAATGCAATGGAAGATATTAATATTACAGTTATGAATATCAACGAAGCGATTTCAGTAATTGATCAAATTGCCTTCCAAACAAATATTTTATCATTAAATGCAGCTGTTGAAGCAGCAACTGCAGGAGAAGCAGGTAAAGGATTTGCTGTAGTTGCTCAAGAAGTAAGGAACCTTGCGGCAAGAAGTGCAGAAGCAGCCAAAGAGATTAAAGACTTAGTTGAAAATGCTACAACAAAAGCTGATAATGGTAAAAATATTAGTAATAAAATGATTGAAGGATTTAATGAATTAGAATTAAAAATTCATGACACAAGTAACCTTATAAGTGATGTAGCAAATGCGGCTAAAGAACAAAGTATAGGAATGAATCAGATAGCTGACGCTGTTGGTCAATTAGATAAATTTACACAAGAAAATGCAGCTATTGCTGAAGTAACAAATACTATTGCAATAAAAACTAACAACATAGCACAAAATGTTGTTAAAAAAGTATCTGAAAATAAATTTTAATAAAACTAAGAGATAAACTCTTAGTTTTATAAGTCTACCATTGCTTTAAAAAAAGCTCCACTTCTACCTACATTTTCAACATGAACATGATATCTTTCATCTAATCTACCATCCTCAATATATTGTTTTTTTACCTCTAATATAATTGGTGTAGTTTTCCCTGGAATATCAACTTTTTGATAAAACTCACAAAATAAAGCAGTTTGAGTTGAGCTTATCATTGGAGGAAAATCCTCTAAAGGTTTTTGAACATCTATTTGAAACTTTTCAATTTCACTCTCATTTTTATCAAGCATATTTGCACAAAGTTTTACATCTTCTGTGTTATCTTTATTTACAAAACAAATAGTTGCTTTTTTATTTTTCAAAATGTTATGTAAAGAATCTTTTGGAACGCCCTCTTCTTTTATACCAATAGAAACAATAACAACAGCAGGATTACTTGATAATGGTACAAAATATGAAAATGGAGCTGCATTAATCACACCATCATCTTCTGTTACAATCCATGCAATTGGTCTTGGTACAACTGTATCAGACATAATTTTATATCTATTTAAATCGTTTACATCTTTATAATCTATAATCATTTATCTTCCCTAAATTTTAATTTATTTATCTTAATATAATATTTTTTAACAAAGCTTAAAAATATAAGGAAATTTTTTATATTATTAGTTATAATAGTACCTAAAAAAGGCTATTTGTGAATAATGTTTTAGATATTTTCAAAGAAATCACAACTATTCCTAGATGTAGTGGGAACCATGAACCATTTATAAATTATATGAAAAATTTTGCTTCAAAAAATGAATATCTTTGTTTAGTTGATAAGTTTAATAATATTTTATGTAAAAAAGAGAATTCAAAAGCAAATTTATGTTTACAGAATCATTATGATATTGTTTGTTTAAGTGATAATTGTGTTCCTAAAATTGTTGAAGAGGAAAACTTTTTAAAGGCTGAAAACTCAACATTGGGAGCAGATAATGGAATTGGTTGTTCTTATATGCTTTCACTAATGACTCAAGGTTATGACTGTGAGTTTTTATTTACTAGTGATGAAGAGATAGGATTAATTGGAGCAAACAATTTGGAGCATAAATTAAATGCACAGTATATGTTAAATATTGATAGTGAAGCCGAAGGTGAAATCTGTATTGGTTGTGCTGGAGGAGTAGACTTTTTTGCAAAAAACTCTTCAAAACAAATTATTGAGAATAATGAAAATTATCAGCTTTATGAAGTAACAGTCTCTAACTTACCAGGTGGTCATAGTGGAGTTGATATCCACTTAAATGTACCAAATGGGATTAAATTAATTGCACAAACTATAAAAGAGAATAATGGTCTAATTCTTGACATAAATGGAGGTGAGAGAATCAACTCAATTCCAGTAAATGTAAAAGCAATTGTTGCATTTAAAAATGAACCAAAAATAATACCAAATGAAAATATTTGTATAAATAAAATTGATTCTAAAACTGAACATCTAAATGTTTGGTCAAGTGATATTTGTGATTTCATTTATACATTTGCAAATGGTGTAAGAGCATTTGATAAAGATTTAAATGTAGTATTAAACTCAATTAACTTAGCAAAAATAAAAACAAATATAGATGATATAGAGATTGAATTAAGTGGTCGTTCAATGTCAAATTCATATCTAGAACTATTAAAAAAAGAAACCATTTTGTTATTGGAGTCTTTTGGTTTTGAAGTAAAAACTGATGGAAAATATCCAGCATGGAAACCAGATGTAAATGAGTTTACAAATATGATTTTAGATATTTATAAAAAACACAATCCTAATGCATCCTTAGAAGCAATTCACGCAGGATTAGAGTGTGCGATATTTAAGGACAAGTTTCCACATATGAAAATTGCTTCAATTGGTCCAAATATATTTAACCCACACTCAACAAGAGAAAAAGTTGAAATCAAATCGATACTAAACATTGGTAAAATCGTAAAAGATATCGTTGACACTTTTTAAAGGACCCCATTGATAAATCAATTTACAGTTAAAGAAGATTGGGAATATGCAACACTAACACCTAAAATAAAAGAATTAGATGACTTTTTTAAAAAAAACATCGCTTCTCAAACTGTAAGTTTTGATTTTCAAAAACTTGGACAGATTGATTCATCAGGAATTATCTTACTAATAAAATATGTAATAATTTTTGAGAAAAACAATATAGAAGTTTTACTTGAAAACATCTCATCAAAACATAAAAAAATGTTTGATTTATACAAAAGTAATTATGTACATAAAGATGAGATTATCTCAAAAGAATCCCCATTTTTAGAAAAGATAGGGAAAGAGGTATTTGATTCCTCAAACTCTTTTAAAAACTTTTTATATTTTATAGGAAAATTAATAGTTTATATTTTTTATCTTTTAAAACATCCTTCTAAAATTAGATTCAAATCTATTGTTCATCAAATAGAGATTGCAGCTATTCCTATTTTACCAATTGTTGCTCTAGCCTTATTTTTAGTTGGATTTGTTACAGCATATCAAGGGGCAGAACAATTAAATAGATTTGGTGCAGCAATAATAGTTATTGAGATGTCTACAATGAGTATGTTTAGAGAGATTGCTCCTTTTTTAGCAGCTGTTATAATTGCAGGACGAAGTGCTTCATCATATACAGCTCAAATTGGAACAATGAAAATAACAGAAGAGATAAGTGCAATGCGAACAATGGGCTTTGATATTGATATATTTTTAATAATTCCTAGAATCATTGCCTTAATTATTGTTTTACCTTTAATAGTATTTTTTGCTGATATGGCTTCACTTATTGGTGAAATGGTTATAGTTAAAATTCATCTTGGTATCTCATATACTCAGTTTATAGAAAGAATTTATGAATATGTAGAGATTAGGCATATTTTACTTGGTATCTTAAAAGCTCCATTATTTGGTATTTTAATTGCTATTATTGGATGTTATAGAGGATTACAAGTTAAAAGTGGTACAGATATTGGAAAATATACCACAAAAGCCGTTGTTGATTCAATTTTTTGGTTAATTATAATCAATGCTATAATATCTTTACTTTCAATACAACTAGGGTTCTAAAATGATAAAAGTTAAAAATATTTCAACCTCATTTAAAGAAAAAATTGTTCATGATGACATCTCTTTTAATATAAAAAAAGGTGAAATATTTGGTATCCTAGGTGGTAGTGGTAGTGGTAAAACTGTAATGCTTCGACAAATAATTATGTTGGATGCCATACAAAAAGGTGATATTGAAATTTTTGGCAAAAACATAAAAAATTTAAATATGAATGATAGGGATAATATTAAAAAAAACTGGGGTGTTTTATTTCAATTTGGTGCATTATTTTCATCTTTAAATGTAATTGAAAATATTGGTATTATGTTAAAAGAAAACACAAATTTACCTAAAGATTTGATTGATGACATTGCCTATACAAAATTAAAAATGGTTGGTCTTGATTCAAGAGTTGGTAAACTTTATCCCCAAGAGTTAAGTGGGGGAATGAAAAAAAGAGTAGCCTTAGCTAGAAGTTTAGCTTTAGACCCTGAAATAGTATTTTTAGATGAGCCAACATCAGGATTAGATCCTGCTAGTGCAAAGGCTTTTGATACACTAATAGCACAACTTAGAGATATGTTAGGATTAACAGTTGTTATGATTACCCATGAATTAAATACTATAAAAAATGTTTTAGATAGGTTTTTAATCCTTTCAAATGGTAAACTATCAATGCTTGGAACCTATGAGGATGCATTAAATTCAAATGATGATACAATAAAAAAGTTTTTAAAACTTCAAAAGGATAAGTTTGGAAAATAAAGCTAAATACACAGTTGTTGGAATATTTGTTCTTACATTTACAATTTCAATGATACTTTTTATTCTTTGGCTTGCAAGATATGATGTTGAAGAATTAAATGCAAAAGAGTTTAGAATATATAGTGAAGCTTCTATTGCAGGCTTAAATAAAAACTCAATTGTTGAATACAAAGGTTTAGATATAGGTTTGGTTGATAATATTAGAATCAACCCTAAAAATGTTGAACAAATAGAGATTATATTAAAAATTACAAAACCTGAAATAATAAAAACAAACTCTTATGCAATAATTCAATCTCAAGGTGTTACAGGAAATAAACTTATAGAGATAGAGGGTGGGACTCATGATGCAAAACAAGTAGAAGTAAAAGAAAACTCATTTGCTGTTTTACCTTTAAAAAAATCTTTTATTGATAAACTTACTTCAAGTGCAGGAAATATAAGTTCACAAATTGAAGTGGTTTTAAAAAGATTTGAACTTCTACTTGATGATAAAAATATTGAAAATATTGAAAAACTTTTGGACAATTTAAATAAGTCATCGAATAACTTTAACCAGCTAATTACAAATTCAAATCAACTATTAAAAAATGATGTAAAAACAACAGTTAACAATGTTAATAAGATGACTAAATCTATTGATAATGTTGTAAAAAACGATGTATCTAAAACACTAAAAGAGATAGAAAAACTTTCTAAAAACTTAAGTTTATTGAGTAAAAATATTGATGAAGTATTGAAAAATGATGTAAAAGATTTAATTAGTGATTTTAGTAATACTGCAAAATCATCTCAAAGTATAGAGAAAGTATTAGGGGATTTAGAACAAACCATTGAAAAAATCGATTCTACAATTGAAAGTTTTAACTCAAATGGAGGAGATATGATTTTTAATACAAGAGAGAAAAACTTTGGACCGGGAGAATTAAAATAATGTTTAAACTTTTATCTATTTTATTTATTTCAATACTATTTACAGGGTGCTTTAGTATTACAAAAGAATTGCCAGCATACAAAACCTATAATCTTAACCCAGATATAAGTCAAGAAAAACAAGCTTTTTTTGATAAAAGTATTATGATTTTAGAACCAAGAACACTAGAAAGTTTAAATAGTAAGGCTATTAGTTACAAAAAAGATGGATTTATTAGTGATTCATATGTACTAAGTCGTTGGAGTGATAAGCCAACTAAACTTATACAACAAAGTATAGCTTCATACCTAAACTCAAAAAATAGATTTAAATATATCACAACTTCAAAGATAAAACTTGCAAGTGATTATACTTTACATAGTGAATTGTTTGAATTTAATCAAAGTATTGAAAACAAAAAATCATTTGCAAAACTATCAATAAGAGTTTATTTAATCAATAATAAGAATAAAAAAGTTGAATACAAAAACTTTAATTATAAAAAAGAAACTAAAACTATTGATGCCATTGGATTTGTTGAAACACAAAATAGCTTAGTTTCAACATTTTTAAAAGATTTAAATATTTTTATTTCCTCATCCCTTGAAAATGGTTTTTAATGAAAATATTGTATAATTGACTAAATTACTAAGAAATAAATACAATATGAATATAAAAAATGAAGATAAAATAATTAGGATCATTAAATATGCTCCCCCTATCTTAGCAATAATTATTTCTATTCTTCTATCAATATCTTTATACCTAAACAATGAAGTTAATTTTAAAAATCAAGAAAAATTTATTGAACAAGAATATATAAAAAACAACAAAGAAATTATAAAAAGCCAAGTTGATAGAATCTATCATCTAATTCAAAAAGAGCAACATTCCACCGAAAACAACTTGAAAACTTCTCTTAAAAATAGAGTTAATGAAGCCTACTCTATTGCAATGAATATCTATAATGAAAACAAAGAACTTGATAATAATATACTTAAAAAAATGATTTCAGATGCCTTAAGGGAGATTAGGTTTAACAATAAAAGAGGATATTTTTTTATTTATAACTTTGATCATGAATGTATTTTACTTCCTTTGGCAAAAGAACTAGAGGGGACAAGTTTCTATAATTATCAAGATGCAAATGGAGCATATGTAATAAGAAATATAATTGATATTGTAAAAACCCAAAAAGAAGGTTTTTATCAATGGAAATATTATAAACCTTCTGATAAGAAAAAACAATATAAGAAACTAGGATTTAATAAACACTTTGAACCTTTTAATTGGGTTATTGGTACTGGTGAATATATAGAAGATTTTGAAAATGACCAAAAAGCAAAAATACTAAACTTTATTAGTGATTTAAAATATCCAAACAATGGATATATTTTTGCCCTTGACTATAATGGAAACTATTTAACTCACATAAAAAAAGATATTATTGGTTTAAATTCCCTTGAAGCTAAAGATACAAGAACTAATCAAACTATTATTGATGCTATTAATACTTCAAAAAATAATGGAAGTGGATATATAACTTATATACAAAATAAAAAGCCTGGGATAGATATGCCTATGAAAAAAACAAGTTATGTAAGGGGATTTGATAAATGGGATATGTTAATAGGAAAAGGGTTTTATGAAGATGATGTAAAACAAAGAGTAGAAAAAGAGAAAAACTTATTAAAAGAAAAGTTTCACGAAGATTTAGAACAAATTTTTTTAATAACAATTATCTTCTCTTTAGTATTACTTATACTTTCTATAAATCTTTCAAGAGTTTTAAAAAACAAATTTGATAGTTATAAAAAAGAGATTAATGATAAACTTGAATATATTACCAAACAAAATGAAACCTTAGCTCATCAATCAAAAATGGCTGCAATTGGCTCAATGATAAATAATATAGCCCATCAATGGAGACAGCCACTTTCAATGATACTTAGTACTTCTACAGGAATAGAACTAAAAAAAGAGATTGGAGTTTTAAGTGATGATGACTTTAAAAAAAGTATTAAACATATCAATGATGCAACAAGATATTTATCTAATACAATTGAAGATTTTAGAACTTATTTCTCAAAAAATAAAGAAAAAATAGAATTTTCCATAAAAGATGTTATTGAAGCCACATTAAATATAGTTAACCCTCAACTGATATATAAAAATATTATAGTTAAAAACAACACAAAAGATTTTCAAACCTATGGATTAAAAAATGAACTTATTCAAGTTGTTATAAATCTTATAAATAATGCTAAAGATGAATTAGAAAAAATAGACCAAGAAGAGAAATATATCTTTATAGACTCATATATTGAAAATCAAGAGATAATACTAACTATTCTAGATAATGCAGGAGGTGTGCCTAAAGAGATTATCGAACACATTTTTGAGCCATATTTTACAACTAAACACCAATCCCAAGGTACAGGAATTGGACTTTATATGACAGAAGAGATTATCACAAAACATTTAAATGGTTCAATTGATATAAAGAACCATGAATACTATTACAACGATAAAAAATTCTTAGGGGCTAAGGTTACAATAAAATTAATCCTAGTTTAAATGAGAAGTTGCGTAACTATGATAGCTTGTTCCTATTATTTTAATGATTCTCATTCTTTTTAATAATCTCATATTTGATATAATCATTGAAATTTAAAATTTATAAAAGGACTTGGGAATGGGAAAAATCACAGAACAAGATATAATACAAAGTATAGCAGACGCATGTCAATATATATCTTTTTATCACCCTGAAGATTTTGTTAAAGGGATGGTAGAAGCATATGAAAAAGAACAAAGTGAATCAGCAAAAAAT